>JBILEW010000004.1:0-88539 GCA_044351885.1 Bdellovibrionota bacterium | reverse complement strand
TGTGAGCTGATTCAGTCTTGAAGCAGCGGATGAAAGCGTGAACATCGTCAGGATTTATCACCACAAGGACGATATGGACGTGGGTAGCCTGAACGATAAAGTGGCAGATTCTGACAGGATGAAGTATCTGTGCTCGAGCCAGACAGCTCTTTACAATCGCCTTGCACAGAGGATTGGCAAGGAGCAAAAGCCCCTCTTCCAAACTGAAGGTGCAGAACAATACGCTCCCGTGTGGGTGATATTTCATCGCCTTTGCCATGAAGGTAATTATCGGAGACGAGAGATGGAAGTTGTGTGCTAGCTCGGAAATACTAGCCCCGGTACAGGGGGAAAATACTAGCCCCGGTACAGGGGGAAATGCTATTTTCCGCAACTTAGCTCACCCTTTAGCTCACCCTTATCCGCTCCCCTTGGCTCATTGACACCCTGACGCGGAGCTAGACACTGCACATATCGACCTTCTCTTCAGCGCATTTCGACAATGGGGATTCGGCCAATTACAGACGATCAGACCCTTACGAAATACCTAGGAAACTGTGATTGATGTTCCCACACACATAGCCACGCACCAAGCCCTTCCCAAGGCCTTCACCGCTAGAGGCCTCATCAAAAGGTATAAAGAGCGGTTAAGGTTGCTTCTACTTCAAAATCTTGCCTGGCTATCGGACTATCATTTATGGCACTGCTGTAAAACTCCACCCCTGAACTGACTATGAGTTGAAAATCTTCGTTGAAAATATGTCGGTAAATGCCCTGAATGCCCGTTGAACGATAGCCCCCACTCAAATCGGTTTCTTCCAGTCCGGATGTTTGAGCGTCTGATGCCGGAACACCAAAATCTTTGTTAATAAAGTGTCCGTTTCCAAAAGTCGAAAAGGCATAAACCTCTGGACCTGAGCCATCCGTGGAGTCGCCGAATCTGTGTCCGGCCGCAAGAACTCCAAGTAGCCCAAAATCACTCTCCCCTGCGAGAGTTAAGGCCCCCAGCCAGTTTCTCCAGTTGTCGTCAAGGGCATAACGGGTTTCCAGGAACCCGACAATATGAGAATCCCTCTTCTCTATTCCGTCTAGTCTACCGTCATCGGAATCATCAGGATCAAGTCCGGCTTCGTATCTTGCACCCCCTTCAACTAGTAGTCGATCACTCGCCAACCCTCTCACTCCAAGTTTTGTGCCTTCCCAGAAAAAAATCGAGTCATCAACGCGATATTGAACTGCCCCTGCCGGCTCTACTCCGACCTCATATTCGTCTGAGCCGTCATACGCATTTTCGGCTTCTACTGAAAGGCCGATAGCGAATCCCCAGCCACCCCCTTCTGTAAAGTCAAATATCGAGGGCAGGGGAACGATTGGATCTTTACTCGAGTTCTGTCCTTGGCACACTGCCGTGTTCACGATAGTTACCGAGAGGCCCACGGACAGAACAATTATTAGCCCCAAACGTCGCAATAATGATTTCGACATACACACCCCGTTAAGGTTCCAAGTTTTCAAAAGCTGGTCTCGGGCTTAGTTACTTGGTGAGGAATTCGATATGGGATCGAAGTAAGGAATGTGAATAAAAAACCTTAGATATGTCCGAAGAGGTACATTCAGAGATTTTTTACCAAGCATCACGAAGTTGTAGCCCCATATCGAGTTCCGCAGCAGCAGAAGCTGTCTAAACCGGTCCCAACCAGTTATCGCTTAGATTGAGTGAAGGTGAAGGTGCGGAAAATCCTTCATTCTCTGGATATGTACAGCCGGTTAATATTTTGCACGAACGGTCAGAGGTACAGACGTTTGCACGTATAACGGCGTCTCTGACGAGCACGAACGGTCAGAGCGGGATCTCTGGTGTGGGGGTACTTTCTCTCGGTCCCCTCATTCTACTCCAATACTTATTTTGGTTCTTCGGGTTTTTCGAGTGCGAAGACGAGCGCCATACAATGCTATGACTTCATGTCGTCGCTGGCGATTTACGTGAACGTGTCCGTGCACGTTGAAATACAGGAGAACGTTTTGGGTGACCGGCCAGCCCCCCCCCAGAGGGTCAACGATCGCTCTGGTCCCGGACCGGTCCAGCAGGTTGTTATCCCTAAACACGCTCTCAAATTTGTATTACCCGCGAGTCAGTCGACGGACCTCCGTAGCCAAAGCATCCCCACAAGAATAAACGGAATGCCCATCGGTATACGGAGTATTGGCGGACCTCCATCGAACCACATTCGTTGCTCAATGAACTGGTTGTAAATTATCGACGATGTGACAAATGAGCCTAAGAATATACTCAAACTGCCGAGCAGCCCCCAGGCGACTTTACGGAACCGTCGAAAGATCGGATGATGCGCGGTATAGGTTAACTTGCCTTTCGGCCTGGAACTAACGAGCGTTAGAAGTATGACTGGTCCGCTAAGAAGTAGTGCTCCCGCCAGCCCAAAGACATAATAGAAATCGACTGACACAAAAATTCCTCACATCCCCGGTAATGTGCGCCGAGAGTTGGGCAGAGTAATGACTAGCGAAAACACTCGCCTTATTCTCGCCGAGGCTCCGGTAGGACTTCTGATCAACTTTAACGTGAAGTTGCTCAAAGACGGTATCAGACGCCTATTTCCTTCCCCCTCTCCGTCCTCGCTGCTCTCTTTGTAAAATTAGCCTCCGAGAGAGAGAACGTAGCATTGAGCAGATCTGCGGATCTACCCTTAGGTCCTCACTTCGCCCAGTATATCTCATTCGGCACTTACTTCTCAAAACTCCTACTGATCAAAAATCTTCAAACACTTATCGATCCTCCTGTAAGCCTAGGCTGTCCGGTGATCTACCCAAAAAGAGTAGATCACCAGATCTGCTAATCTCCTCCACTTATCTCGCAAGATCTTTCTTCGTCGCTCGAGACAAAGCCCAAACACAAGACCAAAACTCTGCTAACGACTCCCGCAGTCCCTTTCGAGCTTCATTCACGAAGCACGCGGAATCGCGACTGAGATCTCGACCATCGCATCGGTTACGGTTACTCCCCCACTCCATTCATGCATCTGGAGAACGAGATCACATAGAGCAGCATCGACGACAGCGCGCTCTCCGCGAGCACCAGAGGCGAAATCCGAGAGAGCGCGGTAATAACCGAGAGGCTCATCGACGCGAGCACCCGAATGCAGAACTGTGGACCTATCCCCCTCGACATTCACGATAGTGCTCGATGTGCCCCCTGTTCCGTGTGGGCTTATGAGGCTGGTGACCGTAGCGAACACGAACTGTGCCTGCTTCAGATCGCACCGCACTTCGCAGCCAGACCACGGCGCGATATCGGAGACCTCGGATCTGAGGCAGCTTTTCGAAAAGTCCGCTAGAGTGTACTGCTGTGGCGTGAATCCGTTTTGAAGAACCGCTAGCTTGCTCAAGAATTGCGCAATATTGGCACAGCGAGCCTTCGCACGCTCAACTTCGCCGGCAGGAACCATTCCTGCAAGATACGTAAGATCGTTGGTGATGACGGAGAGGTCTCCACGAATAACGTGCGTCAACGCTCGACTCAAGACTGAAAGTGTTCGCGAAGATTCTTCGGTGCTCATAAAGACGTCAGTATGGCCGAAGCTGCGGTATTTTCAATCGGAATAATTATTCCCGTAGAGACTAAGATTTACGCCCGCAGCTTATTGTATCCATCGAGGGCGGCGACTTTGTAACACTCTGCTAGAGTAGGATAGTTGAAAACAGCATCACGCAGGTACGCGAGCCCCCCTTTGAGCGCCATGACAGCCTGACCGATATGAATCAGCTCGGTGGCGTATTCGCCGATGATGTGAACACCGAGAACCTCTCCGGTGGTCCTGTGAAAAAGCACCTTCAGCATGCCGTTCTCGTCGCCGAGTAACTGTCCGCGGGCGATCTCACGATATCGGGCTATTCCCGTTTCATACGGAACGCCCTGATTCGTGAGCTCCTCTTCGTTCTTCCCCACGTAGGAGATCTCCGGAATCGCATAGATACCGTACGGAAGAGGCAAATCTGCAGAGCTTTCCTCCTTGATACCGAAGGCGTGGCACGAGGCCAGGCGTCCCTGTTGCGCCGAGGTCGAGGCCAGAGCCGGAAATCCGATCACGTCACCTGCCGCATATACGTGTGGCACCGCCGTCTGGAAGTGCTCGTTCACCGTCAGCTTACCCCTATCATCTGCCGTAAGTCCGACCTTATCCAACCCCAGATCACTCGTGGCGCTGACACGACCCGCAGAGTACAGAACACAATCGGAAACGATGACTTTTCCACTCTTGAGGATCGTCACGACTTGATTGTCCTCACGCGTAGTACAGCTCTCGACCTCCTCGCCAAGACGGAGCCGCACACCCATGCTGCGCATCTGGTAGTGGAAGTTCTCGATGAGCTCCTCGTCTACGAATCCCAGCAGCCGTTTGCGTTGGTCCACGATAGTTATGTGAACCCCTAAGGCTGCGAACATCGATCCGTATTCAGTACCGATCACACCTCCACCCACGACAAGCATCTCTCGGGGCAACTCCTTCAGATTCAACACATCGTCGCTATCGAAGATAGTGCGCCCGTTAAACTCTATGTTGCTGGGTCTGAAGGGTTTAGCACCTACCGCTATGACGAATTTCTCGGCGCTTTTTCGAATGGCTCCTGAGTGAGAGGTTATCTCGACCGTGTGAGGATCTATGAACGTAGCGTGACCATGCAACGTATCGATGTGATTCCGTTGGAGCTGATGCTTGATGACATCGATCTCCATCTGCATCGTCCGGTTGCACCGAAACGTGAGGTCCGACATCTGGATATCGGTTTTGACACGGTATCCCGCCCCGTAAATGTTGCGTTGGCGAAACCCCGAAAGGAAGAGCACTGCTTCTTTGAAAGACTTGCTCGGTATAGTGCCTGTGTTGACGCACACCCCTCCCACGACCTCTCGACGATCTATGATAGCGACCGTCTTGCGGATCTTGGCCGCCTGCACCGCTGCCCGTTGTCCGGCCGGTCCGCACCCGATCACGATCAGATCATAGTCATAAGGATGTGTCTTTTTAGTCACGTAGGCCCCTCCAGCGCTCGGTCGGCTACTCCTAGTCAGCCCTAACGATCTACCCGCTCAACTCCCAGATTACCAGGTTCCGGCATACCTGCGCCTCCTCTATTGCGGGCTTTATTTTGTCGCGTACCCGTAGTAGCCTGCCACCTAATTAACCACTTGAGGATATTAGACTTCTTATGATTTCAGAAGATGACATCAAAAAGCTGGCAAGCCTAGCCCGCCTCGAGCTCGACCCAGCCTTTACACCGGTCCTCACCGGACACATCAACTCCATCATCGGCTACGTGGAACGACTCAACGACATCGATACCTCAGGTGTAGAACCGATGAGCCATGTTCACGGAGCGATCAATGTTCTCCGTGAGGATGCCGTTCAGCCGGCCGGAAGCGTGCCGGACGCTACCGCGCTGGGTACGACGACAATTTCGGCGCAGGAGATGTTACCCGCGGAAGCGCTCCTGGACAACGTGCCCGATCATTCGGGCCGCTTTATACGCGTTCCTCTCATCGTGGAGTAGTTATCGTATGTCAGACCTTGCTGCCCTCTCCATCTCCGAGATCCGCACCGGACTCGATACCAAGAAGTTCTCCTGCGTCGAGCTTACGAAGGCGTGCATCGACAAGGCAGACCGCTTCAATGCGCTCAACTGCTTCACACAGCTATCTCCCGAGTCGGCTCTGCACGAAGCCGAGAATGCCGACGCCCTCCTCGCTCAAGGCAAGAGCTCGGACCTGCTCGGTGTGCCGCTCGGTATCAAGGACGTGATCTGCACCAAGGGAACCTTTACCACGGCCGGTAGCAACATCCTCAAGAACTTCAAGGCTCCCTACGATGCAACTGTCGTGCGACGACTAAAGGCTGCGGGAGCGATCTCGATCGGAAAATTGAACATGGATGAGTTCGCGATGGGTTCGTCGAACGAAAACTCTGCGTTCGGCCCGGTACGGAATCCGTGGAATCCTGAGTACGTTCCAGGAGGATCGAGCGGTGGCTCCGCCGCTGCTGTCGCCGCCAAGATATGCCCGGCTACGCTCGGCACCGACACTGGAGGATCCATTCGTCAGCCTGCTTCGTTCTGCGGCATCGTTGGGCTCAAGCCGACATACGGTCGCGTCAGTCGCTTTGGCGTGATCGCGTACGCATCTTCGCTCGATCAGGTCGGAGCATTCGCGGGCAACGTGCGAGATTGCGCTCTGGTCACGAAAGCTCTGTGCGGTGTCGACGTAAACGACGCCACCTCCGTCGATAAAGAGGTTCCCGATTTCACGAAGGTTCTGGGAACCAGCATCAAGGGACTTCGTATCGGCATTCCGAAAGAATACTTCGTTGCGGGGCTCGATTCACAGGTTAGCGACGCTGTTCGAAAAGCGCTCTCGGTGCTCGAAGGCCTTGGTGCGATCCCGGTCGAGATATCCCTTCCACACACAGAGGCAGCGGTATCTGTGTACTACATCCTCGCCCCTGCTGAAGCATCCTCGAACCTCGCACGCTACGACGGCATTCGGTACGGACACCGCGCCAAGGGCTCGTTGGATCTCAAGGACCTCTACTCCAAATCGCGTAGCGAAGGGTTCGGCCGTGAGGTGCAACGACGTATCCTCGTTGGAACCTATGTGCTCTCGACTGGCTACTACGATGCCTACTACCTCAAAGCTCAAAAGGTTAGAACACTCATAGCCAAAGACTTTCACGACGCATTTGCGCAGCATTGCGACCTTATCGTTTCGCCGACTGCTCCAACCACTGCTTTCAAGATCGCCGAAAAGGTGAGTGACCCGATGCAGATGTACCTGAACGACATCTTTACTATCCCCGTCAACCTCGCTGGTTTGCCAGGCATGAGCGTTCCGTGCGGATTTGACGGAAAGGGCTTACCCATCGGACTTCAACTGATCGGAAAGCCATGGGACGAGGAAACGCTATTCCGGGTCGGCGCCGCCTACGAAGGCGCTACCGACTGGCACACACGTCGCCCTGAGATGGCAGGGTAAATAGGAAGATTCGAAGCACACCTCCCGAGGAGAAGAGATTCTATGGAATTCGAAACCGTCATAGGCCTTGAAGTTCACGTCCAGCTCTCGACCAAGTCGAAGATGTTCTGCAGCGCATCCGCCGCTTACGGAGGAGAACCGAACGAGTACATCGACCCGGTTACTCTCGGACTGCCAGGAGCGCTTCCCGTCGCCAACAAAGAGGCGGTGGAACGTGCGATAATGCTCGGCCTCGCAACGAACTGCGAGATCCGACGCTTCAATCGCTTCGCACGCAAGCACTACTTCTATCCGGATCTCCCCAAAGGATATCAGATATCTCAGTTCGACGAGCCCATATGTGAGCGTGGCCACGTTGACTTCTACTTGGGAGAAACCAAACGCACGGTCGGCCTCAAACGCATTCACATGGAAGAGGATGCAGGCAAAAACCTCCACGATAGCCGCACCGCTGCCTCACTCGTCGATCTCAACCGTGCGGGAGTACCGTTGCTCGAGATCGTTTCAGAGCCCGAGATTCACTCGCCTGCCGAAGCGGCCGCCTATCTCAAAGCTATTCGGCAACTCGTTCGCTATCTCGACGTGAGCGATGGCAACATGGAAGAAGGCAGCTTCCGCTGTGACGCCAACATATCGCTCCGACCCGTCGGACAGCTCAAGTTCGGCACGCGCACCGAGATCAAGAACCTGAACTCCTTCAAGTTCGTCGAACGTGCTCTCGAATACGAGATAGCTCGCCAAACCTCTATCCTGAAGGCTGGTCAGGAGGTCATCCAGCAGACCCTTCTCTTCGATAGCGGTAATGGCACTACTCGGCCAATGCGCTCGAAGGAGGAGAGTGCGGACTACCGCTACTTCCCTGACCCTGATCTGCCCCCTGTGGTGGTCGAGGAGAGCTGGATTCGCGAAGTGCGGGAGAAACTTCCCAAGCTTCCCGCGCAGTGGGCACAGGAGCTCGTCTCGGAATACGGGCTCACTCCCTACGATGCGACGGTACTCACGGCCGAGCGCCCCTTCGTGGAGTTTTTCCGTGAGGTTCTTATATCGTGCAGCAACGCCAAGACCGCGTGTAACTGGGTGACCTCCGAACTATTTGGCGCGCTCAACGAGGCGGGCATCGAGATAGAGAATTCCCCTGTCAAGGCGAGTGCCCTGGGTAAACTCATCAATATGGTCGAGAACGAAGAGATCTCGGGAAAGATGGCGAAGTCCGTTTTCGAAGAGATGTTTACTACGGGTAAGGATGCCCCGACCATCGTGAATGAAAAGGGGCTCAAACAGCTCAGCAACGATGACGACATCCTTGCCATTATCCGCAAGGAGTTCGATGCAAATCCTACGCAGCTCGCCAACTATCTGGGTGGCAACGAGCGTCTACACGGATTCTTCGTCGGACAGGTAATGAAGGTCACCGGTGGAACTGCGAACCCGAAAAAGGTAAACGAGCTCATCCGACGTGAGGCGGAGAGCAGGAAAAACGTGTAATTTCGATGCATGACACCCTTGAAAACGCTGAAGTTCGACTTGATCCCGAGACGATAGCCTATTACCTCGAGGTGCCTCGGAATCAGGTAATACTACTTCAAACATACTTTGAGTTGTACGATGGAGTAGGGACGGTTAGAACTCTGGAGGGAGAGCGTGCGGTCGTCTGCGTCTTGACGACCCCGTCGATGGCGAAAGATTGTCGAGGGGTGCTGGAAGCAATAAGGGAACAGGTAGCATGGATAGCATGCGAGCCCCCTGCCTTAACGTGAAAGTCTTTAATAAAGTGATGTCTCCAGGAGAGGACATATGATTCAACTCATCCATAAATACAAGCGGTCTATCGCATGGGTATTTCTATTCCTGGCGTTCTGTTTCGCCTTGAGCGGAGTCGGCCTCGACATTCTGCAAGGAGGTTCGGTCGACCAACGCAAAGCGGTCATGGTCAACGATAAGAAGTTCGACTTCGACGACCTCGGCAGGGCTCAACGGAGAATCGAGAATCAATACCGCCAAATGTTCGGTGACAACTACCAGCAGCTACTGGCGAGTTTCAACGTCGATACGCGGCAACAGGCCGTGGATAACCTGATCGATTCCGAGCTGCTCCAGCAACAAGCGCACGAGTTGGGGCTCACCGCTGGCGATGCCGAGGTTCGTAAGTACGTATTGACCAAGGTTTTCAACCAAGGCGAGAACAGCACGCCCTTTAGCCCCGAGGCATATCGCGGCATGCTGCAAGGAATGGGACTCTCCGCCCGCCAGTTCGAGGGTCAGGTAGCGCAAGACCTCGCTCGCGTCACCCTGGTAGGACTGTTGCAGGACACAGCTTATGTGAGCACCAAGGACGTCACCCAGCGCTACATGCAGCAGGAGACCACGTACTCCTTCGTGACTGCGAGTTACGATTCGAGCCTCCTCCTTTCTGAAGTGCCCACCCCTTCCGAACAAGACCTGCAGAAGTTTTACGAAACCAACGCGACCGACTACGAACTCCCCGCGCGAGTTGCGTACGATTACGTTGTACTCACCCCCAAGAATTTCGAAAAAGACGTCAATGTCCAGCCCCAGGACATCGAGGTGTATTACACCGATAACGCCTCGAAGTTCGCATCTCCCGAGCAAGTCAGGGTGCGCTCGATCAAGCTTCTGTATCCAAAAGAAAGTGACCCCAAGAAGATGGCCGCGGTCCGAGAGAAGGCGACCAAGGCTCGTGAGGAGGCGCTCTCTGGAAAACCATTCGAACTACTGGTGACGACCTACTCGGACGATCTTCCCGCCAAGGCAGTTGGCGGATCGCGCGGTTGGATCGTTCGTGGAAAGGAATCCGAGGCCTTCGACAAAGCTGCGTTCGGTACAGCTGTTGGTGGGATCTCCGAGCTCATCGAAGCTGACTTCGGCTTCGAGATCGTGAAGGTCGAGGAAAAGAAAGAAGCCGGCACACGCGGCCTCGACGAGGTGAGAGCAGAGATCGAGCGCGAGCTCAGAATACAAGAAGCGCCTGCGTACGCAGCTGCCAAGGCCCGCGAAGTGGTCGACCTTGCCAAGAAAGAGAACAAGCCGCTGTCTGAAGTTGCCAAAGCTCTGGGCCTTACGACTGTCTCTACGGCAGGCTTGCTCAATCAATCCAACGATCCCAGCTCCGCTCCTCGCGGCCTGACACAACAAGTCATGATGCTCCCGACCTCCGAGAGATTCGCGCCCGCTGTTATCGACAGCGGAGACACCTCGGTTGTGGTACAGGTGAAGGAGTTCAAGGACCCCACCACTGCATCGTACGAAGAGGTGAAGGAACGAGTGATCGCCACCTACAAGGGGCGCGAGGCAAAGAAGCTTGCTGAAACCAAGGCGAAGGAGCTTCTCGAGGTCGCAAAGAAGTCACCTTCCGATTTCAAGAAGGAATCAGAAGCGCGAAAAGCTTCCTTCAAGGGCCCTTTTGAAATTTCGAGAGCCAAGCCAGCAGCAGAGAGCTTTGCCGGTATGACACCTGAGATGAGTAAAGTTATCTTGGCGAGCACGGCACCCAACGCAGCTCCGACGCAATACTTCGTAATTGGATCTCAATACGTCGTGGCTCAGGTGACAGATATCAAGAGGCCCGATCTAACTTCGGCAAGCGCCAAGCAGGAGCTGGTGAAATACTCCGAACAAGCCGAAGATCAGTCTCGGAAGGAGGCGCTCGAATCAACCGTTGGGATCTTGAAATCCCGTGCGCAGATCGACATCGATCCTGTGGTACTGACAAACTAGGGGTAGAGAGCGAATGCGCAGCGATTCAAAAAACGAAGGCCCGACGAGCGGGGAGAACTGCGAGTGGCTCCTTTTGGAGATTGAGGCGCCGCACGAGGAGAACCCTTTCATAGTGCGCATTCGAGGCGCGAAGCCGCCCGGGATCTCAGTCGAAGACTATCCTGTGCTGATAAATCTCTGCTGGTTTACCGAGGAGACCTCCGACAACGGTATGCCTACTCCGGAAGCCCTCGATACGATGCTTGAGATGGAGGAGCTCCTGAACGGGCTCGATGGAGAGTCGATCGGCTTCATGATGTTCTCCGTAACCGGAAACGGACGCAAGGAATGGGTGTGGTACGTGAAGGATCAAGACGCCTTCATCGAGGGACTGAACCGGTGCCTCGGAGGTCACGATGAATTCCCTATCGAAATAGAGTCCGCCCCAGCCGGAAACTGGGATACCTATGAAGATCTCATCGCGAGCGTGGAACCAGAACCGGCTGCTTGAGACTTTGGCTTATCAAGTAGGCACTTTCTCGCTCTAGCCAAGCTGCTCGATCTTATTCTCACGGTAGGCGCGAATGAGCAGCTCCAGAAGAGCGATCTGCCCTTCGATGTCACGCCCCTCTTCGGTGTCGGCAACTCGGCGAGGCGGAGTATACGAGCGAAGATCCTGAGTCTCAGGGATCATGTCAGTGCCGTTCTTGATGGTGTCTTCCACGGATTGAAAGTGGTGGTGCAACGCGAGATACGTTCGCTCGGGCTGCAAAACGAGGGTGTATCCTTTGTCCCCGTAGGCTTCCGAAAATGCACCGTCGATGGTTACCGCTTTCCCACTGCGCTTGACCGGTGATTCACCCGCTTCGATCTTTACAGGTACGTGCCCATTCACAATAAGACCGCGCGCCGGATCAACGCCGAATTCCTCGAGCACTTTGTCACAAAAATCAACCTCATGAATCAACTTGAAGTAGGGATTTTTTACCTCTTTGTGAGTCGCTGCGTCGGCGACGAAATAGAGTTCGAAGGTTGCTATTTTGTCCTTTCCAAAAAGTGGGGAAAGAGGCCCACACCACAGGTACCACAGGAGATCGAGGTCCGCCTGACGCTTAGACATAAAAGCACGTTGAAGCGAAACTTCAATCGCATCGAAGAGCTCCTGTCCTCGGCGTGGCACACCATCGATCTCCAGCGGGAGAAAGGCGCCTGTATCATCGCATGGCACGCAACCATGAAAGATCAAGGCGTGGTCACGAATGAGCGCCATCGATCCCTTGCGGGCCAGAAACGTCATATGCTTCCACAGTGTCGGGCTACTGACGAAGGATTCGGTAAGAGCTCTCATGCACTCAGACTCTTCAGCGTTCAGGTCCAACGGACTTGATGGGTCGAGTGTAGGCAGAAGGGTGTCTTGTAGCGGGTATTCTCTACCCGCGATGGAAACAGTCCCCTTCTGATAGTCTATCCGGGAGATCAGATCTCGTGCTTGAAGGTTGTAATGAGGGTTACGCGCAATGAGCTGCCCTTCGAGCTTGAATTGGATGATCGCCATAGCTTTTTGCATGCGCGCAAGCAGGAGTGCATCGCGATCACCTACGTCTTTGCATGCAAAGTGCCGAGCTGGATCATTCGCATAGTGAGCCGATACCAACTTGGCAACAGGTTCGAGCGGAATTCCATATCCCTCCTCTAGCTGCGTAATTCGACCATAACGTAACGACAGGCGGACAACGGTCGCAATACAGGCTCCGTGACCAAGACATGCTCCCATCCACGAGGTATCGTGGTTTCCCCACGTGACCGAAACATGAGGTTGTTTCATTATGAAATCAATCGACTTGTCGATGCGCTGACCACGATCCCCGAGATCACCAGCAACGATCAGCTCCGCTATAGCGAGGTTTCGCACGATTCGTGCACTGAGCCGCAGTAAGTCGAGCTCTCGATCGTGTTCTGCGAATGCTCTAATGATCGCTCGGAAATGCTCATCCGTGCGCTCGAATTGCGGACTCAGAATCAGCTCTCGGAAGACCTGCGCGTATTGAGTCGGGAGAACCGAGGCTACCCGATGAAGCGGATAGTTCTGTGCCAGCTCACGAATAAGAACAAGCTCAGCATGAACGATTGAGTCTACTAGTGCATGTATCTCCTCAGGCTTTGTGATCTGCTCGGAAAGATAAAGGAAAGACTCGCGCGGATAGTAAATGAAGCTGAGAAGGCGGAGCTGATCCTCATTGCTCAAAACTGATCCAAAGAGCTTCGACACAAGGGGGCGAAGCGAGCCGGAAGCATTGTTTACGACGTGTCTGAGCTTCTTGTACTCCCCGTGCACATCGCTAATAACATGAATCGTGCTTTTGGGGAGCGTCAGACTGGACGACAGCACCGCTATCCTAGCTAGCGCTGAGTCGATCGTCGGGTACGAAGAACGGAGTTCCCGTAGATAGAGAATAGTATTCGAATCAAAGCGCATCGAAATGCTCGAGTTCATAGCGAACGTCAGTTCCCTATTTCAAAGCGTACCGCAACGAGGCACCGTTCGAGTAAACTCCTCACTTGCGCAGGTGACCCGAACGAGGCACGCCAATCGACCTGCTTATATCCCACTAATCAGCGATTTAACAATGTCATCGATGATCTCAGTTATTTCTGTGGATGGATGGTAAGCTCTTGACCCAGGGTCCTACCTGTAATCAGAAGGGTGCGGCTGGGAGGCTCAATCCGCCAACCGAAATCCACGCAGATATAGCTAGCCGCCTCAACAACAAACTGAGTATAGTCAGGTACGCGCAGTTGTATCTAACACAGGCAATATCATCACCGGTGATTAAGCTATGCGAACAATCTCGCTTCTTTTTGTAACGCTCCTTTGTATCGGCTGCGGGAGCGGAGGGTCTACTCTGTCAGGCCAATACAAAGTTCAAGACGTGAACATCTTGGCAGACGACATCAACCGAGGTGAGAGTGTCCGAGTCGAGGTATTTTTCGAGACCAAAACGGAATTCGATGGGACGCCGGACGGTACCGAGGTTGTAGTACAGGTTCCGCCACAGCTCGATTACATTCCCTTCTCTTCGGCTATCTACGACGGATCAACCGACCAAACCGATGGGCGTTCACCAGATGCGGTACTACCCTGCCCAGATGGCTCACAGTTCCTTATCTATCAGTTCTCGGACTCCGATCTGTTTGGTCGTTCCATACGCTCGAACAGTCAATATGGATTTCGTTTCAACGTCATAGGTCGTAGGGCCGCAAGCGCTACCTATGTTCGCGCAGCTGCAGGCGAATCGGTTGCCTATTCATGCTTCTCCCCCTTTAGTTTCGAGGAACAGGAAGCTGTGCGGGTATTTTAGGGAGGCGAGGGAAGCATGCTTCGGGCGCGCCTCACTATCCACGTAGGAGGCTGAGCACCACCTTCGGCTGAAGGTTAGCTTGAGCCAGCACTGCTGTGGAGACCTCGCGAACGATCCTCAAGCGCGTATAGCTCGCAGCATCTTGCGGAATGTCCCCGGAATCCTGACTTCATCCTTCCCTCAAGGGCAAGACACATACGCCAGAGAGCCGATTCACGGGACTGGATCTTATCTCAAGTCGCTCAATCCGGCAGAGAGGTTCGCAGCTCATTGAAAAGCGCCATAAACCTCTCTACCGTCTTTGGATAATTCTTGCCAAATCGTCGAATTACTAACGAGTAGAACTCCTCAGGCGATGTCGCGACAATCAGCTCCATCCGACGAAAGATCGGATGTTGGTCCAAGAGAGCTCTTCTCTTTCTGAAGTAGTTCTCGGCGAGCCGCGCTTTCATGACGGAGTGAAAAAAATCACGGTTGTCGTTGGACAACGAATAGAAAGTACGCGTATAAGCGCGATATTCGTCGGTATTCTGGAAATCACCGCAGCGCCGCTTGTTTTTGAAGAACCGTACCGGATGGTACTCGAAGAGCACTCCGTCTACCAGAAAATCAACCGTGCGAGTGTTTCCACGTTCGTCCTTCCCGATGCCCACCTGAAAGGTAGCACCCTCCTTGAGTTGGAAATGAGGGACAAATCTCTGCAGCAATTCGGCGCATATGGCCTCGGAACGTGAGCAGAAGCGCACCGGATCCACGTTCCTATGAGTTTTCAGATCGATTGTTCGCTCCTCTGCGTCCTCGGAAAATCCACCATGTCCGAAGGAGCTGCGATCCTTTTTCTTCTTCTTTTTTTTGAATTTATTGGGAATTTGAGGGAAAAAATCACCTAACTCATCACTGATGTGTTCCGATGATTCCTGCGACTGATTGCGAACCGTAACCGCAAAGTCTTCTTTCAAAAGCTCCCTCCATGAGCTGGGAAGAGTGATATACCCCTCGCACCTACAAGAGCCCTACTTCTTCTGATGTTAGTACTATCGGTACAGATTCAGGATATCGTGAGTTGAATCTTCTGGCGAGGGGGAATCCTCAATTGAGGTCGGTAACTACGACACTTTCCTTTACCTCTTTTCCTATCACACTCGGGCACTCCTCGAAGGAAGTCTCTGCTTTCGAAAAGCGAGTCCATGCCTCGCGCTTACCCTCTCCTAGCGCTAACAATACACACAGCTCTGCCTCACGGATGAGCTGCGCACTCGCTGTCATACGTTGCGGAGGCGGCTTCGGAGAATCATAAAACGAAAAGAATGTTTTCTCTCGCCGCTGCAAAACAGGATGATTGGGGAAAAGTCCCGCAACATGGCCATCCTCTCCTATCCCGAGTACCACGACCGTAAATTTCCCACCAAAGCGCCCGAGCTCATCTGCATACGCCGCGCAGCCGTGATCGCTTTCACGCGGATCAGGATTCAAAGGATGAAGCTGCTCTGCTCGAATTGTTCCATCTTTAACTAAGTCTGCGAACAACAACCTGTGGAGAGCTCCATAGTTACTGTTCTCGTCACTCAGGGGGACGAGGCGCTCATCTGCCATGAAGAAGTGTACACGCTGCATGAGTCCGGCAGGCTGATGAGCCGACTCGCGCTTGAGGGCACCGAGCAAACCGACCACACTTCTACCCCCACACAGTGCAATGACCGGCTCGTTACCATGAGGGACCCTCTCACACGCCGCGAATATGGCTTTGGCTGCCTTGTCAAACGCCGCTTCCAGATCTCCCTTTGCCGATACTACTTTCATACTCATAGCGATTACTTCTCCGTCAAATTCCAGATGTGCGTGAACGAGCCGCCATTCCGCCTGTAGCCCTGAATTCTCGAAAGATACGCTCGACTGACCGGATCTCCCGAAAGCTTCGAAAAGAGTGCCTCTGCTTTATCGAGATCTTGCTGTTCGAAACTTCGCCGAGCATCTTCGTAAACCGACAAGCTCTCCACGATAGTCGCGTCGTGCGTTTCGTCGAGTGGCTCGTATGCTACCACGGTCTCCTCGCGTCCGACGACACGAATCTCTCCGAGAGTCCTCCACACGACCCCCTGGTCAAGCGACTCTCTCGTTGCCGCTGACACCATTACGCTGCTACCGAAGACCTTGTTCACACCCTCGAGACGCGAGGCCAAATTCGCCGCATCACCGATGATTGTGTAGTTGAAGCGGGTGGAAGAACCGAAGTTTCCCACGGTAACCTGCCCCGTGTGGAGTCCCACCCTCATCCGTACCTGAACCCCAAACTCTCGCTCGAACTGAGGCGCCAACTCACGCAGACGCCTTTGACACATGCAGGATGCCTCTACGGCACGTCGCCGATGATCCGCCACCGGTAAAGGTGCGTTCCAGAAGGCGATTATGGCGTCTCCTTGATACTTGTCCAGTGTTCCACCGAATCCCAGGATGATTGTCGTCATCTCCGAGAGAAAGAGGTTGAGAAATTTCACCAGGTCCGCCGGAGAAAGTTTCTCGGAGATCCGCGTGAAGCCCTCGATGTCCGAGAACAGAATAGTAAGCTCCCGCTTCTCGCCACCAAGAGCCAGCTTCGACGGAGAATTTACTATCGATTGAATCACCTCAGGAGCAACATACCGAGAAAATGCATTCCTAATAAACCTGTGTTGTCGCCCCTCGAATTGATACTGAATCACCACTGTCCCTAGAGCGACGAGGACCATACCGAGAAGAGGCACCACCATCGGGACCCACCAACCGATGAACGCTGCACCGAAACAGCCGACTATCCACAACATACTCCACAAAAAAAGAAGGGACACCTGGTGCGTCGAAAACAAGAGCGTTATGAGCATCGTTCCGACTACCATCGCTATGCCAAGCACGACGGCGATCCAAATCGGAAGCTTTCTATAAAAAGATCCGTGCATGAGGTTGTCTAGAACGGTCGCATTGAACTCCACTCCCGGATAGACTCCCGGAAAGGGTACGGGCCTGAAGTCCAGCAATGCCGGCGCGCTCGCTCCAACGAATACGTAAGCATCCTTAAAGGCTTCGAGAGGAACATCAGGAGCACGTCCCTCGCTCATCTGTACCCAGCTCGCGATTACGGCATGAATTGAGTACCACTCGTAGGTGCGCGCTGGACCATGAAAGTTTACCAACAGCCTTCCCGATCCATCCGCTTTCTCCGCCGTTTCTTTCCATGGAAAGGCCGTTGGATGAACCTTATGAAAGAGAGCAAAAGGAAGGTTAAGAATAGGGGTAGCGCCAACGTAAACACCCACACCGATGTGACGGAATATTTTGTCGGCATCCGGCTCTGCCTGCGTGTTCCCCACAGCTGCGCTCGCCCGCAGAATGCTTTCTATCGGCGCAACGGCATCTTTGTAGACGGGGGCTCGATTTCCGAGCCCCTGAGCCAAAGCGGTACTCTCCTCGTTGCTACGAAGCTGACGGAGGAAGTCGACTTCCTGCTGTTGTACCCTCGTCTCCGACGTGCGGATTGCCAGAGCACTGACGACCGGTAGTGTCGTTCTTACCTCGTCGAGTGCACGCGCGAACTCCTCGTCGTCGCCTTCGTTACTCCCAGGCTCAGTGAAAAGCATGTCGAACGCCACTCCCTTGGCACCGGCCTTCGCAAGAAATTGCACTACGGGCGCGTACATAGAGCGCGGCCACGGCCAGGACACCTTAAAGTTTTCGGCAAAGTAGTCGATCGATGTTTGGTCGATCATGAGGATCTTGACTGCTGGATCGTGCCGATCTCCCCGCGCAGCTACTCGAACCCTCCAGTCCCAGGATTGATTCTCGATATCTCCAAGGAACCCGAAAGACAGTCCGATAGCAATTACCACACTCGCCACCAAAGCGGGGACGAACACATGACGTCTAGAGGTGACCGCATTCGACTGCATCACAGTGCAACGCTACTTCATCGTGCGTGTAAAGCGCGCCTTCCGCTCGGGATGCCCCTCTCGCGGAGGGGTAAAATCGAATTCATCCTCCAGCTCAGAGATACGCTTCTTAGGTGCCGGATGGGTAGCATACCACCCTTGGGCATCGTCTGCCTGACTCTCCTGCAGGATCTTCAAAACTCTTACCAAGGCGTTCGGATCATATCCCGCCCGCTCCAGCAACTGCGCTGCATAGAGGTCGGCTTGATACTCCTGACTCCGGTCGAATCCCGAACGTAAGAGCTTGTCTGTAACTCCTGTAGCGCTCTCAGCAAGCATGTTGGTGAGCGATGCAAGCTCCACGGGCGCGCCTACGCGAGAGCCAGCGATCGAAGCGCCCTGTTTCGTGAACTCTCCCAAAGCAGAAAAGAGCTTTGCATTCGAAATAGCGGAGACACCGTGCTTAAAATTTACGTGCGCTACTTCGTGGGCGAGGACCGCTGCCAAAGAATCTTCATCTGGCAATCTGCGCACAAATCCGGTCGATACATAAATGAACCCACCTGGAGCGGCAAACGCATTAATCTGGTCGGACTCAACTAGTGCAAAGTGATACCCGCCGAACGTCTCTGGAAGATCCGAGACACTGGCGATCGTCATACCGACCTGATTGAGATACTTCATCGTGCCGCTTTTGGTCACGGGCTTGTACGTCTCGAGGAGATTGGCAGAAACAGCTCTACCGAGATAATACTCCTGCTCTGCAGTGAGCGATTGCTGCGATTCGACGAGATTTGCGCCAGCCCCCAGAAGCCCTTCAGCCTGAGTGGAGCTGACGATTCCAGTCGATGAAAGTATCGAGGCGCCGACCTGCTTGAAAGACTGATTGGCACACCCTGTCAGGACAAAGACTCCTCCGAGAAGGAGAACCAGAGCGCTCATCCCACAAAAACTCACTCGATATGCTGGAACATCTCTCATTTCAGACCTCCTTTCTTGGCGAACTGAGCGACATCTCCTGGGGTAACCGTGCTCGATCTCTCGACGAGATCGACGAGATCGTACCTTAGTCCAGCCCCACTGCGTCGATACTGCTCCTCGATCTCCTTACCAAACCCCTTACCTGCAAGAACGACATCGGCAGCATCCGCCTCGACAGATACCGCCCGAGCGCCGGAAAGTACGATCCTTTTTGGGGAGACCGAGGCCCCGGGAAGATACCCCTGCGCAGTTTTGAGCTGCACCTTGACCCATCCTCCGTCTTTCGACACTGCCTGAAGACGGTCTCCGTACCGCACCGGCGCAACAGTACGCGCATAAAACCTCGGCTCTGCTCGAAGCAATGATTCCTTGACCTGGAGCCACACCTCCTCGGCATACAGGGACTCAGCGCTGAGCAGAAAAATAACGGTGGCAAGAATCTTTTTCATAGAATGCGTCCTCCCCTACTCCTCTCCAAGTAGCCCCGAAGTAGCAACCGATGAGCTGCCGAGCACTCCGGCATCACGGTAGACCTGCAACTTGCCTCGAGTATCTGCGATGTCTAGATTCCTCAGAGAGAGCTGTCCGATACGATCAGCTGCTGAAAAGCCTTCGCCGCCTTTCTCCATCGTCAGGCGCTCTGGACTGTACGTCAGATTGGGGCTCTCGGTATTGAGGATCGTATAGTCATCGCCTCTGCGCAGTTCGAGAGTGACCGTACCCGAAACCGCTTTGCCGATCCAACGCACCAGTGATTCCTTGAGCATCATCGCTTGCGGATCGAACCAGCGGCCCTGGTACAGCAATCGGCCGAGGCGGTATCCGGACACGCGATACTGATCGAGCGAGTCCTCGTTGTGAATTCCGCTCACGAGTCGTTCGTAGGCGATGTGCAGTAGCTTCAGCCCGGGAGCCTCGTAGATACCCCTACTCTTCGCCTCAATTATACGATTCTCAATCTGATCCGAGACTCCCAATCCGTGCCGACCTCCGATAGCGTTCGCCTCGAGAGCGAGGTCGACCTGACTCGCGAACTCCCTATTGTTCAACATTACAGGAAGGCCTTCAGAGAAGGTTACCGAGACCACCTCAGGCTTGATAGCTACTGACGAATCCCAGGACTTGACCCCCATGATTGGCTCGATCAGATATTCGCACTCGTTGAGAAATTCGAGCTTTTTTGCTTCGTGTGTAGCGCCCCAGAGATTCGCATCGGTGGAGTACGCCTTCTCTCCCGAGGCTCGGTACGGCAGATTCCGCGCCTCGAGCCAGGCGCTCATCTCCGCACGTCCACCAAGTTCGGAAATAAAACCCTGATCCAGCCACGGCTTGTAAATCCGTAGATTAGGGTTAACCAGCAAACCGTAGCGGTAGAAGCGCTCGATGTCGTTGCCTTTATATGTGCTCCCATCGCCCCATATGTTCACACCATCCTCGGCCATCGCAGCTACAAGACGGGTACCCGTAACTGCTCGTCCGAGAGGAGTCGTATTGAAGTATGTCTTGCCGGCTGTCGTGATGTGAAACGCTCCACACATGAGCGCAATAAGCCCCTCACGAACGAGATCCGCGCGGCAATCAACCAATCGCGCCTTCTCTGCGCCGTACGCCAACGCGCGCGATGGAATCGACTCGATGTCCGTTTCGTCAGGTTGCGCGAGATGCGCAGTATAGGCATACGGTATTGCGCCCTTTTCGCGCATCCACGCCACAGCGACGCTAGTATCCAGCCCACCTGAAAACGCCAACCCAACCTTCTCTTTCTGGGGAAGGCTTGCAAGAATGTGAGACATACAGCAACTCCTATCGAAAAACGGCTCGCGAGCTCCCACTGTCCAAGGACTTGTGCTTGGTGGGAATCGAATTGTCTAGATTCTTACCATACTTGGCCTCGTTTCAAAAACGAAGATTACCGTCATCCGAAACCAATACGGCCTTCTGAGAGCCCTTGTTTGACGGGGAATTTCCCACAAAAACGCGCCACCGCTTGCCAAGATCGAGCACCTAGGGGTTTAAGCCCGCCAATCAAAAGGGTATCCTGCTGCCGCTCCTTTACTCATGGGGAAATTATGCTGGTACTGAACCGATTGAGCATCCAATCGAAAATGATCCTCTTACTGCTTACCGTGAGCTTGGTGTCAGTGGCTGTCATGGCTGTCATCGGTTACACCTCAGCCAAAGCCGCATTGACCCGATCCATCGAAGACCATCTCAAAGGGGTACGTGTTGCAAAAACCACGACTCTCAAGGCGATGCTCGATTCTCTGCGCGATCAGGTCATTTCGATGTCTGACAGCCGCGCCGCTATCGAAGGCATGCGGGCATTCCGTGAGGCCTTTCACGACCTCTCCGCGAAGAAGCTCAGTGCAAGCGAAGAAGAGAAGCTAGAGAGTTTTTATCGAGATGAGTTTCTTCCTCGTCTAGCTAAGCACCTAGAGGGAGCGCCTGTTTTAGAAAGCTTCCTGCCAGCAAGCTCGGCAGCCCGTTATCTGCAGTATCATTACATAGCGGCAAATCCGCTCGAATACATGAAGAAGCAGGGCTTGGAGATCTCTCCGACCGACACATCTTCGTACGGCCAAGCCCACGCACGACTACACAAATTTTTCTCCCGGGCGGTAAAGATATTCGGCTTCGAAGACCTCATGCTCGTCGATGCGGATTCTCTTCAGATCGTGTACTCATATCAAAAGACGACCGAATTCGGCACGAGCCTGGAGTCCGGGCCCTATGCACACACGAACCTCGGGGATCGCGCGCGAATCCTTCGATCTGCCCGAGATAGAGATGATTTCAAGATCGCCGATTTCGAGCCGTATCGCCCCTCTCTGGGAAGCCCCATGGGCTTTGCCATGAGCCCCATATTCGACGAAGGGCAAATGATCGGGATCCTCGTATTGCAGTTCCCGATTGAAAACTTCAACAAAGTTCTCTCCGGTAACTATAACTGGCAGCAGGAAGGCATGGGGACGACGGGAGAGAGCTACGTCGTAGGACCGGACAAAACGATGCGTAGCCGCTCACGCTTTATGTACGAGGATTCGCAGGCGTTCATCCAGACCCTGCGAGAAAGTGGGACGAGCACCAAGATCGTCGACCGGATTGAGCGCCAAGGCACTGTCATGAATGCCCTGACTGTGAATACGGCAAGCGTAGACGAAGCACTGCGCGGCCGAGAGGGTATTACTACTGTTATCGATTACAGGGCTAAACCGGTACTGAGTGCCTACGGCCCAATAGAGTTGGATTCACTCCGGTGGGCAGTCATCGCAGAGATGGACGAAACTGAAGCCAACGCTCCAATTCGTGAATTCGGTCGCAAGGTGCTGATCGCATCGAGCGCGATTACGCTCGTGGTAAGCCTGCTAGCACTTCTGTCGAGCCACTTTCTCACCCGTCCTTTACGAGCACTTGCGGACGGCGCCAGAAGGCTCGGGGCCGGGGAGACTAACGTCAAGGTAGAGATTTCATCTCGGGACGAATTCGGCAATCTCGCTCAGGTGTTCAATTCGATGTGTGCAAGCATAAAGTCTCAAACGGAGGAGCTCGAAGCGCGATCGCGCGAGAATCAGGAGCTGCTTCTCAATATCTTGCCTGCTTCAGCGATTGCACAGCGCCAAGGAGGCGATGAGCGCGCAAGTCGTCAATTTACCGATGTCACAGTCCTCTTCTCTGAAATGATGGGCATGGAGGAAATCGGTACAAGATTGGGCGAGGAGAAAGCCTTAGGATTACTTGCGGACCTTATCGCGGCTTTCGACGAGGCGGCAGATAAATTCGGGATCGAAAAGGTCCGAACCATCGGCGGCTCATATCTCGCCGTATGCGGACTCTCTATCACCCGCCCCGATCACGCTCGCAGAACGATTCTCTTTGCGGAAGAAATGGCGCGAATATTAGAGATCTTCAACAGGGAGCACCAGGTGGCGCTCGGCATCGCCATCGGCATCAATTCAGGCCCAGTAGTAGGCGGCGTTGTCGGTCGCAGGAAGTTTCTCTATGACCTGTGGGGAGATACCGTAACAATTGCGAAAAAGTTGACCTCTGGGAAAGGTGGAGTGATTCGCGTCACCGCGAATGTGCGCGAGCGAATGGGGGAGCAGTTCTCGTTCTCCGGCCCCCTCCAGGTCGACCTCGACGGTAGGCCTTCTCTCGAAGTTTGGCAGATAGCGGTATAGGAAAGTCGTAGATTTCCCGCACACGAAATAGGACTCTATGTTCGACACGCTCGCTCTCAACCTTCCGAACTTCTGGCCGGCCTTTTACCTTGCTGTAGGATTTCCCATAGCTCTACTTCTTTTGAATGAGGTAGTAGCCCTGCTTCAGCGTAAGGGGAGCGTCTTAGCACACACATTGAAGACGGTTCGGAATTTACTACTCCCCGCCTTGGCACTTTTTATCTTCGTACGGTTTATTCTCGAGCTGCCTCAGGACGACACCAGTGCTCGAGTGATCGCCAGTGTTTTCTGGATAGTATTGCTCTATACGACCCTCGGCGCTGTAAACGACCTGGTTTTTACCTCGACAGGAGACAATTCGTGGAGAGAGCGAGTTCCAAAGCTCTTCGCCGATCTACTCCGTGTCGGCGTCGTTGCTATTGGAGCCATGATAATCTACTCAAGCGTCTGGGGCCGCGAGATCCGAGGCGCTCTCACGGCGCTGGGCGTTGGTTCGGTTGTTATCGGCTTAGCGCTACAGGAGCCGCTCGGAAACATCGTGTCTGGATTGATGTTGCTCTTCGAACGCCCCCTCAAGGTGGGAGATTGGATCTCAGCCGAGGGGGTTACGGGGAAGGTAATAGAGATTAATTGGCGCTCGGTCCATATTCAGACCCCGACACGAGAGCTGCGTATCGTCCCGAACGTGCGCTTGTACAAAGGAGCCTTCAGTAATCTCTCTCGCCCAACAGATGTCCGCACCGAAAGCTTTCAGATCGGATTCAGCTACGACGATGCTCCGAATCGTGTGAAGAGAATACTCCAGTCGCTGGTATCGACAACGCCCGGTGTACTCGCTGATCCTGCGCCAGTGGTTCGCACGGCGGAGTACTCGGACTATTCCATCTCGTACAAGGTTAGTTTTTCAGTCGCACGCCAAGAGGAGCTTGCAGCAACGCGCGATCGAATCATGACCTGTCTTTGGTATGTCGCGCGACGAGAAGGGTTGACGATCCCCTTTCCAATTACCATGGAGTACAGCCCTGGTGAGAATCCTGGGGCTCCGCAGCGACCGCCTCAAGAATGGCTCCGAGAGTATCCACGCTTCAAAGCAGCTCTCAAAGCAGACAGCTCAAAGCAGCCTCTGATTATCGACTATGCCAAGGGCGAATTCATTCAGCGCTCTGGTACTCGATTCAAGGGGTTTGCCCTGATCTTACTCGGTCAGGCGAACCTTATCGCCACCAGCCAAGACGGTCACAAGGTGCAGATCGGTGAGATAGGACCGGGAGAGTGCTTTGGTGAGCATATGACTACAGGAGTGGGGGTCAACGACCTGGAGATCGTCGCCGAGGAAGATCTGAAGGTGATGGTGTTCGATAGCGCTGAGATTCGAGAGCTATTCTCGGCTTCTCCTGGACTCGCTGCGGAGATCGGAGATGCCATAGAGGCTCGTCGTGTGGCTGCAAAGGTTCCCAGGACACGAAAGATGTCAGCCGGGTGATCGATTAGTAGCCGCTTCCTTAGTCACCACTCCCCGCCAACCATCCCCTCGCACCATGCAAGGCTACGAGGGTTCGAGAATCATGCGGCTTCGCTCAAGGGATCCCAGGCGCGACCCACAAAACTTTGTCACGTGTGAAGGTTTCACTTCTGTCGACGATATTTCCCAGGTCAGAAAGCAAGCTGTTCTGCACATCGATGAGATGGCGCATACTTTCACCTTGAAAAACTATCTTGAAATCCCATGTGCCAATTCCACTAATGAGCGCTTCTACGTGTAGATTAGTTGAACACAATCCTAGGACACGAGCTTCGTTCTCCGTCGAACGTGCTTTCAAGCTCAGGATCAGCTGCCCCTGGAGAAAGTCGCCGTTGGATTTTCGGATCTTCTACGCGCGAAATCCAAAACCTTTGAAGTCTTGGTGCGCGCTACATCGAAGAAGATGTTGAAGGCTTGATATCCCAACGCTCTCTGATTTATGAGGACTCCTCGCGAGGCTCGACCATCCTCCAACAATAGTTTGAGTTGGTACCTCACATTGTGAGGCTTGAGCTTCAACTGCCGCGATAGCTGCTCCAGGGTGAGCCCCCCCATTCATGCTGAGGATGCCGAGAATCTCCCTCTGGATATCGGACAAATTAGCGACCACGTATCTCCACCTCAAACTTAGCGGTGAACACGATCAGGCTAGCACCACTACCAAGGCACAAACGAGCGTAACCGCGGCAGGGACCGCTTTGCGCACAGGATCGCGGACCTTTGCATGCATCAGCACTGCTGCCGCCATGAGAATCGCTATTCCTATCGCTGCAGGATCCGTAAGTGGCGACAACCACACGCCTAGTATGAGAAGAATTGCAAAAGCTATCTTCAAAGCTCCTACTACGAAGAAACTCCACGCGGGGAGTCCGTACACTCGGAACTCATCGAAGAGGGTCTTCGCCTCACCACCACGATATGCAGTCTCAAGCTTGGGCCGAATAAGCCATACATTCAAAAGCCCCAGCGAGATCACTACTTGCAAGGCCGTCGTTATCATCGACATCGCATGCCTCCATCGTCAGATACAGTTATCGGCTACGGAATTCTACAACGAACAGATAGCTCGAAACAGGGGAAAGAAAGCCCTGCGGGCCGTCGAGGCCCGCACCACCTTCCAAGAACCCTTGTTTAGCCAAGAAATCATGGTAAAAACGGGACATCACATGGACCCGCGAACTAGTATCTCACACATTCGACAGCTCTCTGAGATCCTCGAACTAAGCATCCGGCCAGAGGCTCTCGCCTCTCTCGTCGCGACGGGCACGATGATGATAGCGAATGCCGCTCGTGGATGTGGAGAACCACGTTGTGCATGGGACAGCTCAGGCCTTGCGTTGATGGATCGGCATCAGACGGAAGGCCCCTCCACGATACTTTTGATAGACATAGGGGGAACCCACACAAAGGTCGCGCTTACCCATGAAGGAAACGAATTCGAATTCCTCTTCGACGATCCTAACGAATCGTTCCGACCCGCAGGGCCTCATGACGGGCTAGCACTAAGAGCATTCCTAGACACCCTCCTTTGCCAGATTGCCGAGGCCGCGCCAACTCTCGTGAGAAACCCTGTGCCAGTGAGGGTCGGGGTGATCTGGTCAAATCAGATCAGGACTCGTCCTCTCGTGACGCCTGAACTCTCGGGAATCACGGGTATCGTGTGCGGTCTGCACGGCGGCGGGTACAGGAAGGGAGAGTGGTTCCTCGAAGGCCTACACGACGGCCACGATATAGGCCAAGAATTTCAGCATGCCCTCGACTCATCGGGTATCAACGCTGATGTCTTGGTTATCGGGAACGATACAGTTTTCACGCTCTTTGCACAGCCATGCTCTCACGCAGGTGTGGTGGTCTCTTCTGGAGCGAACTGCACCCTGGTCGGAGCTGGCGTTGGTGGTGAGTATACGATTTACAACTCCGAATTAGGTGGGATGTTGTTGCTACCTGATTCTATGCTTTCGAGAGGCGATCGAATCTACAGCACCTCCAGAGAAAGTGCCTCGATTGCCATCGAAGAGCTGTGCGGCGGAGCATGGTTCAGGGACCTCTGCATCAGTCATATCGAAGCCCTCACGGAAGTCCCTGAGGGGCGTGCCCTGCTTCCCATACGAGCCGCTATTAGGCAGGGCACTCTATCTTTTACCAACTCCTCTTTGAGCGCGCTGCTTAGTGACAACAAAGTTATTCCAACCGAATTCGCAAACTACGACCATTCAGCGATCGAAACTCTTACCGCCCTTGTCGGCGCTCTGGTGCACCGCGCGGGAGCGCTTGCGGCAACAATTATCTATCTCTCGGTCTGCTCCCAGATCAAACGCGGCAACCTTGCGCCGACCATCTCCCTGGACAGCTCGATGGCTCGCCATTTCGTGGGCTACTTTACGTCGATTGAAGCGCACCTGAAATACCTCATGCAGGACGTCTCCACCTTCTCCCTCCACTTAGTGAAACCGATAAAATTGGCTGGTGGTGCCGAAATAACAGTGCCGATGGTAGGTCTCGCTCGAGCACTTCGCGAATATCGAAAACCCAACCTCACGGAGCATGCAGATGGCACACCGTAACGTTCTCAGCAAAGAGAGCATCTTCAGCGGCTTCTATCGACTCCCGAGCGAGCCGTCAGACGAGAGTACATTCAGCGACGAGGCCACCCAAGTTCTGACCGAATGGAAGGCAGGCCACGAGGGTGTGCTTGTCATCGTCCCCCACGACGATGACGCAGTAGTAGGCATGGGCATGCTGCTTCGACATTTTGTCGAAGCAGAGGTACCATTGAACCTCGTGATCGTGACGGACGGACGTCTCGGATACACCACCCTTGAAGAGCGCGAAACCATTACTGACATTCGACGCCGAGAGACCCTGGAATCCTGTCGCATTCTTGGCATCGATCCATCGCAAGTGCACTGGCTCGGATTTCCGGATGGAGATCTCGAGCGCTATCGCGGGAAGCGCCCCGCTATCGCCGGAGATCCTTCGTCACCTGATGGCTTCACCGGCCTCGAGGACGCCTTCGTCAGGGTACTTCGCAAAGGCATCTCCTATGCTGGCACACGTGCCCCGATCACGAGACTTTTCTTCCCTGCAAGCAGCGACTATCACAACGATCACGTCGTTACCTGCGAGCAGATCTTCATCTCGATATTTCATGCTCAGGGGTCCATCTGGCCGGAATGCGGAGACCCGATACGTCACCTCCCATTCTGCTACCAATTCGCGATCTACTGTGATTTTGCGCCTGGTGAGGCTCCGAACATCCTCTACCGAGGCACCGACGAACATTTTTGCGCCAAGATGCAATCCATCATGGCATTCAAATCCCAGGGACAGATCGCTACGTTGGTGGAGACGATGGAGCAGGAGGGACCGTTCGAACTGTTTCGGGAGGTCGAGTTCCGCCTCTCCAGCAGAGAGCGCCAGCTTGCTCCGTTTTTGAACCGAAGATACCTTGAGATCCCGTAATCTAACCTGAGGAAGACATGGAAGTAATCATCTGTCCAACTACGCAACACGCTAGCGACCTCGTAGCACGGCTCATAGCCGACACTGTTCGCAAGAAACCTTCGTCCGTGCTGGGGCTAGCTACAGGGCGAACACCAGAGCTGGTCTACCAGCGTCTTTGCGAATTACACCGTTCCGAGAATCTCGACTTCTCGCGGGTGACCACCTTCAATCTCGATGAGTACATAGGCATACCAGCGAGTCACCCACAATCCTACCGCAGCACCATGCAACGAGGACTCTTCGACCACATCAATATACCTGCGAAAAGAACCTTCCTACCGGATGGGATGGCCCCAGATCTCGAGGCAGAGTGCGCAAGGTACGAACAGGCGATCGTCGACGCTGGTGGAATAGATCTTCAGCTTCTTGGTATCGGCCTGAATGGACATCTGGCCTTTAACGAGCCCCTCTCGTCGCTGTCGTCCCGAACGCGGACGAAGTCTCTCACGCCCGAAACACGGGAGCAGAATGCGGCCTTTTTCGGAGGTGCCGAGCACGTCCCTTCCCGAGCGGTAACTATGGGTGTAGGTACAATTCTGGATAGCCGCTGGTGCATTATGCTAGCCACGGGAGCATCAAAAGCGGAGATCCTACACAAGGCGGTCGAGGGCCCAATCCAATCGGTGGTTACTGCAAGCGCCTTACAGATGCACAAGAAGTGCACCGTGATCGTCGATGAGGCCGCCGCCGATCGGCTACAGCTCAAAGACTACTATCGCTGGGTCTTTGCCAATGAGCCGGAGTGGGAGCCGTATCGCTGATGGTCTCTTCTTCAACTCCCCTCTTTGAGCCGTCGCAGGAGTCGGCGATCTTGAGTATTCGGCTTCTCATCCGGAGCAAAGACACGCGACAATCGGTGCATTTCGGCTAGCTCCATCCGACGTACTTTGCTCTCGTCAGTTTCCTTGAAAAAGGTAGCGGCAACGCTCGCTGAGCCTCTCTGTGCAGACACCTGCTCCACTATGACTGTGAATTCCCCTCGCGGGCTGGCGATACGCAATTCCTGTCCTACCGCGACCGTGCGACTGGGCTTAGCTCGCGCCCCATCGACGGAAACCCGGCCTGCATCGATCGCTTCGTGGGCTAATGCTCGGGTTTTGAAGAACCGCGCTGCCCACAACCACTTATCTAAGCGAACTTCTCGTTCCTCGTCCTCACCCTTACCACGTCGCGACATATAATTCCTCTACAGTATTGGAGAAAAAAGTCGAGCCGCCTTGGAGCCGATCTGTTTAGCGAGCGACAGATCGGAGAACTTCAAGCTGCTATCATCCTTGCACTGTGCGAAATCATCTTCCAGCATCGCTATCATCTCACGCGTAAATTCCGAATCACTAATTACGGCGGTGACCTCGAAGTTGAGCCTCAGCGAGCGATTGTCGAGATTCGCCGTCCCGACAGCGCTGATATCATCGTCTACGACGAACACCTTCTGATGCAGAAAGCCGGCAGCGTAACGAAATACTCTCACACCGACCGCTGTAACCTCTGGCACATACGAGAACGAGGCCAACCATACTAAGAGGTGATCCGCCTTTTCGGGAAGCATTATACGCACATCGATACCACGCAGAGCCGCCAACTGTAACGCCTTCACGAGAGACTCATCAGGTACGAAATACGGGCTCGCTATCCACACCCGCTTTTTGGCGCGAGTGATAGCCTCGAGAAACAGGAGAGTGCACCTATCGTGAGGATCGGCAGGGCCGGATGGGAGCACTAGAATACTACTTTCTCCTCTCGACACAGGTTCTATGAGATCAGCCTCGGGAGCACAACCGGTTGCCCATGCCCAGTCGGCCAAAAATATCGCCTGCAGCGGTAGCACCGCCGGGCCCTCCACCTTGATGTGAGTATCTCTCCAAGCGGAGAACTTCGGCGATTTACCTACATACTCGTCACCTACATTGTGTCCTCCAACGAAGGCTTGCGTGCCATCAATTACAACAATTTTTCGGTGATTACGGAAGTTGAACTGAAAGAAGTTGCGAATCCCCTGTCGAGTGTTGAAGCAAGATACGCGTGCGCCAGCATCTGTCAGAGGCTTGGTATATGCCCTGTTCAACTTGTTACTACCGACTTCATCATACAGTACGTACACAGCGCACCCCTGTTTCGCTTTTGCGATCAGTTTGTTTCGCAATGTACGGCCGAGCTCGTCGTCCTTGATGATGAAGAACTCCACCAAAATGAAGCGTTGTGCAGTATCTATCGCCTCAAACAACGCGTCGAACGTGGCACGACCGTCGACGAGCAACGTCACTCTGTTCCCCATTAAGAAGTGAGCATGAGCGATGTGCTCCAAAGGCTCAGACACATCACCACTATGAGCTCTGTGCTCGCGCAGGTGCGACAGGTACATCGCGTGAGCAGCCTGGTGCGCTGCTATCATCGCCGAGATCTTCTCACGATAGCCTCGGAAGTGACTTTTACCGAAGACGAAGTACGCCGGGAGAGCAAGATAGGGAAACATGAAGAGCGAAAGACACCATGCAATGGCGCCCTGCGAGCTGCGAGAATACGCAAGCGCATGGAAAGCGGTCGTCAGACCAAGGAGATGTAATGCGGCTAGAAGGAGGGGTATCCACATCGTAGTGTTCATTCGTTCTCACTTCGAAGACGGTATCAGAGACTATCTCGAGAAATCAATTAGGTTGCTCCCAATCGCTCAGTGCCGCACACATTTTAGCGGAGTGGTCGGGCGAATACATGACTGAAAGTGAGATTTCGAAACTCCCGGCAGATCGGCACGCACGTCGGCTGCGTCGTAGAGAACTGGATAGAATCCGTCCTGCTGAAGCTGTGTGAGCACACTCCCCTCTCCGAAAGGATGCGCACTTCGAAATCCGGGTCCTTCACCCCTATTCTTCCGGCATATTCCGGCAACATGAGCGCTAAAGTAATCGGGCCCTCATTGAGTCCGACCCCACCCACCCCGATTCGCACCGGATCTTGCCAATATTCTGCGCTTTCGAGCGGTCGGTAAAAAGGGGGGAATTGATAAAGGCAGACATTGCGCGATTGCGCTCGCCAGGGAACGCCGAACCGATAAAGGCCGTGCTCGCTAAATGCCTGACCTCACGGATTCCACCACAAGAATTAAGTAACGTCGACTGCAAAGATGTTTATAATGAAGGTATGATGAATCGATTGTGGATACTACTCATTGTTCTTAGCACCATGAGCTTTGCGCGTCCGTTTGAGGCGGAGGCTGCTTTGGTTTACAAAAGCGTCCCTCGAAGCTACTCAGGGGGAGTTCACTTAGCCCACAAGCGATTCGTGAAGAAGACCCTCAAGAGCAGTTCGAGTTCGTCAAAGCCTTAGAGATATATTTATTCCCCCCCACCACTGGTCCGTGGTGTATCCATCGTTACCGTTGGAGTACGACAGAGTCGGGCTAACCGTTACGGAACCAAGAGGTATATCTGTTGACGCTCCCAGGGTGCTTTGAACATACCCATTTCCCTCCCAATACGGCGTGGCATTGCTCGTGAATCCCGAATTGGAAAAGAGTGTGAGGTTCAAGCCTGATTCGTCATTGCTTTCAAAGGTGTGACTGATACCGATCTCGTAGTACTGACATTTGTACGCTCGATACTCGTTGGCAAGCATGACATACGGCTGAAGCAAAACATCCCACGACACAGTAGCAGTTACTTCTCGCGATCCTGGATAGGTATTAGCGGTGCCGTTGCGGTAGAGATACCAATAATGAACGAAGGAAAATGTAACTGCATCCCAGGTAAAGTCGTAACCGATGCCCTCGTCTATCTCGATAAACTTAGTTGCGTACTGCTCGCCCTGAGCCGGTAGCTGCATCCAATGAATGAGGGAGAGATTACCATAGTCCCCGAAATTGAGGGTCCCCTGTATGCTCGGCTGAATCGATAGCCCGTCGTATAAGTTGAGGCTGCGGAACATGTAAGCCGAATATATGCCGACAGAGGAGGTCAGTGTGAAGAACTCGTCTTGTTCCTCGTCTGCGGAAGCGTCCAAGCCCACGGCGGAGTCGACCGACATCACGGGCTGCGAGGCGCCCTCTTGAGCGTAACTGTCCGCGCATACCAGGAGCACACCGAGGCCCCAAGCGACTACCAATAATAAATCAGCACTACGTCTAAGCATTCCCTTGCCTTGCATAGAACGACCAACCCACGCCCCTGCCGTGAGATAGTCGTGCAATCGGCCGAAAAACTTTACCGTTAAGAGGGCTAAAAAAGGGCGCCTCTTTCTAAAGCCCTCGCAAGAGCTTCCCGAGAGAAACATATCGCCAGAATAATGGTGACACGATAAGCATCTGATGTTGGCATACGGAGTTGGTAAATGAGCGAAAGAAAAGGAACGCGCAAAGGAAAAGACGCGCCAGCTCAGGGCTCATTTTGTCCACTTCCATGGTCAGCGCTTAGCAATAGTAGCGACCCCACAGAGCCTCCAGCACAACACAGATCCTCTCTCTTCGACAGACCTGTGGCTTCCGAAGCACGCGCTATCTCGACCCCAAAAGAAGGCGGTACAACAGTACGGAATGCGCTACCGTTGGATGTGTACTTAGAGCTTCTCTCATTCCTCATCGTCGACGATGTGATACCAAGTTGCCATGTTGCACACACGATATTGAGGTCTATCGGCATACCCGCAAAACAGATATTCATCGCGACCAACCTTGCCGATGCCGCGCGAATCATGCGCACGGCCTGCATACAAGTTATTATAAGCGACTTGAATCTTAGGGATGGATCCGGTCTCGACCTGCTACACTCCGTTCGAGCGAATGCAGACACGAAGCACATGCCATTTATTCTGGTGACTAATACACCCGAACTTGAGCACGTTACTGAGGCGAAACAGTTAGGCGTCTCCTCGTGCCTAGTGAAGCCTTTGAGCGTTTCGAATTTGCAGCATCATATAGAGTACGCTGTTCGTGCATGTTCCACGTAGCAGGCTGCACAGTTGAGATGCGTTGAAATTAGTGCGGTGCATTTTAATCACACCCCTCGCTCTAACCCGCCATCTACATAACAGCGTTTAAGAAAGAGAGGCAGATATCGCTGTTTTAAGCTTCAGCGTCGGCGGAGATCGACCGAAGTGAGTGTTTAGTACATTAGCCCTATAATTTTGAGCAGGGGCTCTGTTTGAACACTGCTACATGGAACATTCTGTATTGAACTTGATACCGAACCCCGAAGGACTGGATTACGCTCTTCTCAAGGAGATCGTTGCCTGGGTCGGCAACCTACCGCCACTTCCACCATGTGCTTCTCGCGCGATGGCGATTCTTAACCAACCGCACGTGTCGTTGGAGCTGCTGGAAGAGGTAATCGGTCAGGACCCTGCCCTGACCGCTCGTATCTTGCGAGTAGCTAACTCACCTGTCTTTTTGAGACAAAGACAGATCTCAACGTTATCTCAAGCATTCATGGTGATCGGCACCCGTGGGCTGCAGGGAATCATCGCTGCCTCAATGCTTCAAGGACTGACAGCAGCCAACGAAGAGCTGCGTTCGATGATCTGGCAACGCTCGCTCTTTACCGGGCTGTGCGCATATCGGATTGCTACGAAGCTCAAAATGCAGAGCCCCGGTGAAGTCTTCATCTTCGGACTCCTTCACAATTTGGGGCAGTTGGTATTACTTACGGAACCTGCCAGAGTAGCTCTGTTCGAGCGGGTGCTCGATGTCATCAGTACGACTGGGGTAGAGTTCCTCGAAGCAGAGCGACGAGTATTCGGCGTAACGCACACGTATGTCGGCGCCCTAGTAGCCAAGAAATGGGATCTGCCACCCTCCGTGGTACGTGCGATCCTACACTATAGAGACCCAATCGATTTCCCGCTCGACGATGCACACGAAGCGAGGATTGCAGCTGTGCAACTCGCAGAGCTGCTCTGTCACCACTCAGGCATAGGGAGCCTACAGGGATACCCATGTGATGCCGAAGAAATAAGCTGCCTCGCCACAGGATTAGGCCTGTCGTTGAACTTCGATGGAACGGGGGGCTCTTCGTTCCTCGAAACAGTCATCCAGCACTTCCAAGGGTGTAAAGAAAGCTTTGACACCTAGGGAAGCGAGGTAAAACCTACCCGTAGCGAGAAAGTGGAGGTTGGGGTGAAAATTGAAGAACGACCCAAGATCCGCTTTCGTAGCAGGGGCGGATTGCCGCGCTTCCTTAAGGAGCTCACCGAGAGGTAGGGGCTAGGCAGGCCCTTGCACAATCTGAAGCGGCTCTTCCTCAACATGCAGCGCTGCAACGGTGTGCTTCACCAAGCGCGCAGTCAGGATGACCTGATCGCCGAGAATCGGTATCAGCTTTAGAGCTTCCGCAGCTTGACCGGCCTGGCACATCTGCTCGATATTCGCAGCGAGGATGGCGGGCTGCCTCGCCCCCACCTCGAGCAGGAGCCCTTTCACGGCGTGAGCTGCTGCTTCGATAGACTTCGAATCTCCGATCTCCTCAGAGTCCATCAGTTGGATATATTGCTCATGAAAGCACGCTGAGAATGCGTTTAGTATCAAGCCAACTCGAGTAGTGGAGTCACCCATCCGGTGATAGAGGTCCGTCAGATCGAGCATCTCCTCACTTGCAGACCCAGGAGTTCGCTTTTGCCTGCCCGGATCGAATGCTATTTTATGCTCGAGCCGTTCCCACGCCTTACTCACTAACTGTGCCAGCACGCGAGGACCATCCATAGTCGGAGCTTGCGCCGCATCAAAGGCACGTCTCATCATGACACCTTCTGGCGTCTCACTCTTGACGGCACGGTTGTTTGTGTTCTCATCATCTGTCATAGCGAAATCCCTTTAACTTCTTGTCGGTTGCCATGAACGTGAGCTTAATCGCAAAAACGTGTTGTAGCGAGATACTTTCCAGTCTGCTGAAGGCGAGAAAGCTCTTCGAAATCCCTCGACTACGTAGCTTGATCGATCGGGAATATCCTACGCTGGGAAACAGGGGCGCTTGCCGACCCATGACGTGCAATGAACTCCTTGAGATCCTGGTTTTTCACATGCTCGCGCCGCGACCACGGCGATTCGATGAACTGGATACACCCGTTATCATCAAAGTAGAAAGCAAAGAACCTTCCAGGATCGATCCCATCGATAGAGCCTGAAGCATTCCAGCCATAGGCAATCCCCGCTTCGGGGGCCATGAGCCAATCACCAGCACGTAGATCTGCTGGGAGCAGATGCATGCCGTCTGGCGCTATCGACGGAAAGATATCATCGGGACGATTCGAGCTTCCGCATACTTGATAACGCACGACATCTCCTCCTCCAGCTTGCCTGACAGAGAGAAGATCATAATAAGACTCATCATGTACATTACCCGACAAGATTTGCTGATGGGATGTCGCTAAACAGATCCGCGCTCCGGTGAAGTCTGCCTCTCGACCCGCCACAACCTGCGACATCATGAAGCCCGCCAAAGCGCACGTGACTCGGCCTGGTTCGGCTATAAACCGAACAGGCGCACCTACTAGCCGCTCCGCAGTTTTACGACAGGCGGCAACCTGCGCACCAACTCCCGCCAGGACGCGCTTGGCCGTCAGGGGGACCTCACCTGGGATCGAGTTCTTGAGCGCCACACGTTCGTCACATACACCTCCCCCGATATTAAAATTCGTCACTTTTATCGGACGAGGGAGCGCAAGAGCCATTTTGGTCAACTGGAGCGCCGTTTTAAGAGCATTCCTGTAATCATTCTTATCGTGGCTTTGTGTACCAACATGGAAGGCCCAACCGAACTCTTTGAACCCTCGGTCGTGGGCGAGCTCGAGAAGGTGCAGGATCTTTTGCTTATCCCTCTCCGACTCGACAGGCATTCCAAACTTCGCACTCAGGTTCGCTACGACGTTCGCTCCAGTCGCCTTGTATCGAATGAAGAGTACCGTGTTCCTCGAAAGTCCGGCCTCAACCAGTCGGTCGAGCTCCTGCTCCGAGTCGATTGTAACAGCCCACGGAGCGTACCGAGGATCGCAGATCATTCGAAGCGTCTCTGGTGTCTTGTGCGGATGCGACACTATCATCTTCTTCGGATTGAAGCCCGCCCGCATAGCCATCCAGATCTCGCCAGCCGAAGCTGCATCAACTCCGCGACCGGTAGCTGCCTGGCACAGAAGACCTATCGGGTCACTGAAGGTCTTGGTGGGCCAAAAGACTTCATCGACTCCTGAGTATCCATCGACTGTCACTTCACACACATACCGCTCGGTGTTGCGCAAGGCTACCGCATACGTCTCAAGATCCAAGAGAGTCACCGTGCCTTGTGCCGAGGGGAACCGTTCGAGAAAAGCTCCCGCCACCATCTGATATCGTTCCTGTCGGAGCTTCGTGTCGGTCACCAACTGGCCTAACTGTCTACCGTTGACCGGCTGGCGGTTGTCTATCCTCCTCCTCGTTTCCCGAAAAGTAGTCTTCAGGCGCAGCGCCGTTTCACTTGCCCAAAACTCCCTGGCCGCTTCAAATTGCGGACCCTGAAAATCCGACAGTGCTGAGCACTTGTACGGCTCCCTATCATCGTAGCGGTCATGAATGACTACTCGAGCAGGGGGGATCTGGTTAAAGTCAGTGGCTCCATGATGCAAGCGCTTTCCATACACAACAAGGAGACATCCACCTCTCAAGTTTTCCGGAACCGCAAACTGCACGAGGCGGCCGTTTCTATCATACAGACTGTCGATAGAGTCACACGTACCACCATGAATAACCGCATCTACGAGCCTACTGGACAGGGACGTGCTCCCGGCGGGATCGGAAAGAACCTCGATTGAGACGGGTTCCTTATGGAACAGATGCCCGGCGAGGTCTCCGTACACTGAGAGGCATGTGAATACTTCGAGAACGCCATCACCGCGCTGCTTCTTGACATTGGTAATAACTCCACACGTCGGGAAATGGCCTAAAAGCAGCTGCCCTGCCTCGACCTCGATTCGGGGCTGCGACTTAGGATTCTCCTGCTGAATCGCGGCCTGGACTCGGATTATCGTCTGCGACAGGTCCTCAAGATACGAGGGCAGCTCCACATTCATCCGCCTGAGGGAGCGATGATCAGCGAGACCTCCGAGTATCTGAATGCAATCGACTGTGACGTGGTGTTGGGCACACGAACTTGCTGCCCTACTCACGGCATCGATTAATCGCTTTCGTTCTTCCGGAGTCGTCAAATCCTTTTCGGCGACTACCGATAATCCGAAAGATGAAAAACCCGCTCGCTTAGCCTCATCCAGTATTACGTCGAGCTTCCGAGGATTTACCAGCGACTGTCCATCCGTTATTTTCACTACGATTTGCAGCGTAGGTTGCCACCCCTGAGAGCCCCCCGCCCCGTCCTTAATCAGACTCTGCAAGGCACTGAGACTTCCGACACTTACAGTTCGTACTTTAGCATCTTTAGCAGCGTGCATCGCGTCCCCCGAGGGGGCGGCAGCAGTGAGTGAGATCCGTGATGAAGGAACATCAAGAATACGCATCCTTTCGAGATAGGCAGCTCCCGCCGCAGAGAAAGAAACTCCTTGATCCCTCAACCTCTCCACTACTAAGGGGTCGGCCTCCGATGATAAATCAAAAAGGCAGCTGACGTTCGGTAGGATCTGCCTCAACATCGCGAGGCGAGTGGTCACATCCTCCCACCTTATGACACGGACCGCGCCGTCAGCAGTACCCATCGAACGGAAGTATCCCAACTCCGGCTCAAAATCCACGGAATCACGCGGCATGAGGATCGTTTTATCCAGATCTGGAGACTGCTTTTGCGCGGGTCCGCCTTGATTCATAAGAACGCCACATAAACTCGGAAATTTACCTTACTGCGCAATGATGCTACCTGCTTTACCCCTCTCATTTCAAACACGGATTTTTCAACCTCTGCATATCGCTATACCAAACCCAAACTACCTAGTACCGACGGCTGTGGTTTCGTAAATGCTGTGCAGGACAACGATTCAGAAATTACGCCGCGAGCGCCAACCACCCAAATTCAATACGATTTTTAGCTCTGCAGCGACAATACCTAGCTTCGCTCATTTTTTCCTTTGCTTCGTCAAATGTGATATCTACATCTGAGTAAAACAAAAAAACTAGCGCGTTCCGTCATGCCAAGCCCCGACAGTTCCTCATCAGTAAATGGTGATCGATCGAGCCATGAGGCAACCCGCACAGATCTTTCAATGGAAGGGGTCCGGCCCGAAGACCTAGAAGTGCAGGACTTCGATATGTCTTTGCCGAACACGCAGCTGCGACGGCCTCTGCCGCTACCTTCGAGGGGGGCAACCAGCGCAGATATACTAGACGATCTCCGGCAGACTGCAGCTATTCAAGAGGTTTTCTCAGCTAGCTCGATCACCTTCATAGGACACGGAGGCATGGGGCTCGTTGTTTCTGCAAAGGACATTACTCTAAATAGAGAGCAAGCCATCAAGGTTCTGAAAGAACCGCCTACGCCCTCAGCAGCGGCTCGCTTCAAGGGAGAGGCGCAAGCCATCGCTGCTCTCAATCACAAAAACCTAGTCAAAGTATATCGCTTCGGTGTTTCTGAAGCTGGTCGCCCGTATTTCGTCATGGACCTCGTCAAGGATGCATCCACTCTCGAGACCGCGATCGAGAGATACTTCGACTCCGCAGTAGACGATGTGACCAAAGTTCAATGGAGAGGCCGAGACAAACAGCTTATGCGCTTTTTTCTCGAAACCCTCGACGCCGTAGCGTACCTACACGATCGCTCGATCATCCATCACGACTTGAAGCCAGCGAATATTTTGATCTCGACAGACAAAGAGGTATTCGTTACCGATTTCGGTTTAAGTAGCGGAGGCTCCTTAAACGACCCCTGTCTCAGCGCGCAAGAGGGCACTCAGGAAAGCGAAGGAAAAGGAACTGGTTTCAGGGGTACAGTACGCTACGCTTCGCCGGACCAACTACCCGGAGGTGGTCCTGTAACGGTACGGACAGATGTTTATCAGCTGGGTCTCATTCTGCGTCATCTGGTGTTGAACGAGGCACCTTTCGAAAGGTGCCATGGTACCTTGGCCGGAGAGATCTTGCGTCAAATTAAGGATGCTGCCGACCCTATTTCACTCTATGGCGATCCTCTTTCTATCAATCCGGCCCTTCCACCCGAATTGGTTGCGATCATTCACAAAGCGCTGCAGCGGGATCCTCTTGAACGATACAAAGATGCCCGTGAATTTAAGGAAGATCTTGAAGCGTTCCTTGACGGTCGGGAGGTACAGGCCTTTTCGAGTAGCTTATCCACTCCACAAAAATGGGCCTACCGTTTCAAGGTCGGGGCCGTAGCCAGTTTCACCTGGGTGAGGGTCAACCCAAGGATAGCTGCCGGAATAGCCGCTGCGGGTGCCGGTCTGATAGGTGCCGGATGGGTCGTGATAGACCGACAAAACCGTGCGGCGGAAGAGCGGCTAGCGGCTGTCGAGAAACAAAATCGCCGCGAGATTCTAGCAGCTGATATAGCAAGAGATCGGGACCTCGCGGCGCGCCTGTTGAAGGATGCTCAGCTAGCGGAAAAAAATGGAAATATCGACGCGGCCGTTAATCTTGTGCGGCCCGAACTGTTACAGGATCTTAAGACCCACATTCACGAAAACGACACATTGAAAACATTACTCGGCACCCTCGAGCGAGAGCACCAAGCCCGTTCGATGCTCGTGAAGATGCGAAATCTCGAGACCGCGGGATATGCCGCCGCGATCTCGGGGAAGGCACCTGGAGCGCTCGCTGAATTTGACTCTGAGCTTCTGCTCAAGGCGCGAGAGTGCCTACTCCCAAAGGGACTCACAGACGACGGGATCGACGAATTCGAGAAGATGATGTCATCTGCTCACTTCTCTCAAGAATACCGGGAGAAGATAGCCGGGGCGATCGCTGTAGACAGCTTGTGTGTCATGTTGACTGACCTCGGGGGAAGGCTTCCGTGGGATACGACTTTGCCGATTGAAGTTAGGCAGCAACTCGCCGCTGAGTGTCGTATGATTGCCCGGGCATGCGCTGCGTGCGGGGTTGAAATCGACGGCGATCCCGAAAGGCGTGCTGTCCCGAACATGGTAACCAACGTCCAGTTCATGATCGAACGTACAATCGACCCTGAGACCGAGCCTCCGGTTTTCGGGAATAGGTATTTCAGTAGTGACGCCTCAACAGCCCTCCTCGTAGCCTTCCGCGCGTGGCAGGGGCGCCCTGCTGACGTACAGCAGACCGAGATTCAAATACCGATGGTAGCGGCCAGGAGAGCACTTGAGGTTAATCCCGAAGGACTTTTAGAGAACATAATCAACGCTCATCTCAATTTGCGCGCCTCTCACAACAACGATTCGACCCTTCGGTACAAGCATCTTCACACCGCTCTCAGCTCGCTTATTACAGCATATGGGCAATCGCGTATGGGGGGAGTAGGGCACTCCGATTTGGCATTCCAGGTATTTTCTCTCGTGCGTGATGTAGCGCACGCCTCTCAAGCCGTCCCCGTCGCCTCACGACCGGAACTCCTCGCGACACTTACCAGAGCTAACGCTGTCCTTTCGGGTAATCGGATCCTCGCAGGCACTCCGGAATTCGAAATTGCGCAGGCCATGCTGAATTTGCTCCAAGGAGTCAGCTCTCCCCAGATCAGGAACACAGGAGAGTCTTTTAGGGACGATCCTTCGTACAGGCACGACGCGACGTTGATCCGTGTTCTTGGTGACATTCACGCTGGTCAGCCCGTGAATCAGCAAGATGCCGAGAGTCTGCTTGCGGCGGATCTCAAGCATCAAGCGCCAATCCACGCGGCCATGGTTTTGACTAACCTGGGACGTTATGATGACGCTATCAGCCTTCTTGAGGAGCTCTGTGCTCGCAACCCAGCCTGGTCGCAGGACATCTCGCGAGTGGTCCCCACCTACTTGAAGCCGCTCCAGGATGCCTTTAACGTCCGCCTTTCCAGGCTAACACAACAGTCGCGGTAAGCTGTCTCCCCTTCACACGTATCCTGGCGGGTACACATAGGGAGAAGTAGGCTCCGCAATCACCGTCAACTCCGGCGCTACCGTAACCGCCACGGTCGGATACGGCGCTGACGTTACCTCAGGCGCTACCGTACCTGCCACGGTCGGATACGGCGCTGACGTTACCTCAGGCGCTACCGTACCTGCCACGGTCGGATACGGCGCTGACGTCACCTGTGGCATGGGCGTCATAGTGGCCACTGGCGGCACAGTGGTAACCGGCCTTGGAGAAGCGATTGGTGTCGCCGTAGCTTGTGGAATGGCCGAAACTGGCTTGGCAGTAGGGCGAAACGAAGGCGGCCGAAGGGATCCTATACTGTTCTGCTCTCCTCCACCTTGGGGCTCTCTCAAAGATGCAACCAATTGAGCCAAAGTGTCGATATCAACCACACCGAATCCGCACAACCGGATACACTGCTTCGCCACCTGTCGAATCGAATTGGCAACCACTCCACGTTGCTTTCGATTCAACGAGACTGACTGATCGGAGCTACCTACAAACTCGGCGGTAAACTCATTACACGCCTCCCGACATTCCTGCTTGGTAGGACGATCAGCCCATGCAGTTGTCGCTACAATCACGATGGATGTGAGTGAAAGAGCCAAACAGCTACGAACGGTGTTTCCCATGCCAACTCCTCAAAAGTGTCACGGGGAGTTATCGGAAGGGTATTTCCGCCCTTTACAATCTGACGCTCATTAAAAAAAAATGCGCGCTGTTGACGGAAAGGAGGCATGGAAGGAGCTTGCGAGATACACTAACATGCTGATTTTACAAGCAAGGTAGATATTCACGGTCGAATAGCTCTAAAACCTATCCACTCACATTCTTGATGCCCCGACATACGTACCGCTGCGTCGCCCACACAACGACGCCCGCTGAAGGGGCGTTCCGCTATCGGGGGAATATGTGCCTTCTTTCGTCTTATCCTCTTTGAGGTTTCTCTCGAACCTCTCGGGGCTCAAGCCAGAATATGCCCACCTGAGATTCCATCAGCGTCTTAACACTTGCGATCAGCTGCTCAGTCTCCTGCTTGGTCATACCGAACGGAGCTTCCTTTAGCAGTAATGGTGGCTTCGTGTAGCGCACCAGTGACTCGATCCAAATCGAAACTGCTCTAACCTTCAAGGAGAGCGCGTTTTGGGGTGCGTGCACGCCCCACCCTTCTAATATCGACAGGGGGATCTTACGCCCGTATCCCATACGCTGTAAGTACAAGGCCGCAAACTGCGCGTGACTGAAGCCCCAGGTCGCGATTTCATGCGTCACGTCGAAGGATAGACGACGAGTGCGCAGATGGTCCTCATAGTCCCGATATCGATCTGGATTGCGGGAGGCGATGAAGCCGAGAGATAGAAACCTCATCCCGCCGACGAGAAGCCCCATGGCCCCACCGAAGCCCGAAAGGCTCAATCCTAAATAGTACCCAACATCGGCCCGCTCGTGAACGAGCTCTGAGAGAATCTGCCATTCCGAGAGATCTACAAGCGATGCCTTTGTTTTTCGAAATAGGTACAAAAGAGCCAGTAGTGCGGCACACGACTCATAATCCACTAACTGGGTGAGGTCGCTCGGGCTAATGCTCCGGTGTGAGGGAAGTCTCCTTGGATAGAAATTATCGACGAGTTGGACTAGCCCCTCATTTATAGTTGGAGCTCGCAAGCACTCGGCTAGCACTCTATGCTTGGTTGCGTTGACTCGGGGATCCTGTCCGGTCGGCGTATTGAGGACCCTCACATAACCGGCGATTGGCGGAAAGATTGGGCCAAGCCCAGAGACCACCTTTCCGGCCTCCTCCCAGCTTTTGCTGATTGTTTGAAGATCTGTAATTTTTGGCGAAACACTTGACTGCGACACACACCGTTTCTATTTCCATCAAACCTTTTTTGCAAGTGAGTAAACGACGATCTGCTCGCCTCTTTTGTGCGAGCGGGCAGCTATTGAGTCCAGAAAGCTAAAGCTGATTCACTGATCTACCGATGGCTCCTACTGAACGAATTGACGCGTGCGACGCATTAAGGGGGAGCAATGGACAACAGTTACGGGATCACTTCGCGCGAGCCGCAGGTACTCATCGTAGACGATCTTCCATCAACCCGATTGCTCCTGACCGACATGTTTCAGGAGATGGGGTTCACCGACATCGAGGTGGCAGCGGACGGCAAGGAGGCTCTCGACAAACTGCTCGAAACCGGCGCAAAACTGGTGATCTGTGACCATTCGATGCGTGGCATGAACGGCATCGATCTCTTGATAGCGCTCAAAGATTATCCCAAGCTCGCCGACATTCCGGTCATTATGTTGAGCAGCAACCGCGACACTCCAATCATAGAGACCGCTCTTGATCTCGGAGCTGCCGATTACATGGTTAAGCCGATCAGCTTTAAGCTGCTGAAGATGAAGATCGCTGATGTGATGCAGCGGTCGCGGCGGGAGTAGGCTCTAAAGGCCCGCGTCATTTGCTAGCGTCTCAATCCAAATAGACTTCACTCTACGAACGCGTACAGTGATCGCATCTGTCATTTACTGTTCCGATCAGATCCTGCTCTGAGGTTTCCGAGTCCGCCGCAATCGGCCCAGCAAAGTACCTCATTTCATAGCTCCATTTCCTACAACGCATTTAAACCGAGCTGGCGCCTAGATAATTCTGCGCAAACGCCGAGCCAATTGCGATTGACTACCCCTTTTCAAACTGAGTTAATCGACCAACGGTTGTTTTAAGGTTCAACTCTCATGTGAAAGGAGATAGAAGATGGACGCACGAGCGCTAATCTTCTGCGTGATGATCGCCCTCACCTATGTGTGGGCGAACATATTGACCGAGAAGAGTCTTGAGCCGGGGCGGTTCCATTACATGGGATACGTCTCGGTGCTGGCAGTTGTCGCGTTTTTTGGGTTTCGGTGGGCCTGCCTTCAATTTGGCCTGGGGGTGGCTTCCGGAGTCGTGGACTCCCTGCTCACTCTCCTGACCCTAGCGTACGCGGTGTTCGTGCTAGGAGAAGATCTCACCCGAATCCAGTACGCAGGATTGGCTTTCATCCTTGTGGGCCTTTTCCTGGTAAAGGGACCCTTGTCGGGCCCCCCTCAGAAAGCCCACTCTGCTACCCCAGAGGCAGTGGAGACAAGCCAGAAATGAGAAGAGGTTATGGGAAGGGTTATATCAACTTCAAAATGGGAAAGCCTTTCCACAAAGGCTTTCCCGTTTTTTCAACCTTTAGTTAGGGAATTTGCTAATGACATCGCCACAACCTGATAGAACTTCTCCGCGCGTAGAAGGTATTCCTACCGAGGCACCCCAGCAGACATACGAATACGACGCGCTCACCAGCTTCACTCGCTTCTATCTTGATACATACTACAAGGACCCCCCTAGCATCGATGAGATCGCGATAAACAAGTTTCTCAATCATGAGCTAAGGCGCCTGGGTCGCTCGTGGGACAACTACGTAGAGATAAGTGGCGAAGGGGGAGTCCACCACATGATTTCGATTGCCCCATGGGTGACAAGGCTTTACGCGACTGACTATCGCCAGGAGGCTCGGGAAGAGACGCACAGATGGGCGACTGGAGCCAGCGATGCCTTCTCATGGAATCACTACATTGCTATGGCTCTCGGGAATGAAGGTATTGAACCTACTGATGCAAATATCGCCAGTCGAATTGCTGAGATGCGTCGTAAGATTGAATCTATTGATACCTGCAATGTTCTAAGGTCGCCGATCGTCAACACATCAAGGGTTCCTCTGACCCCTCATGCGATTACCGGCATGTTCTTTGTCTCTGGAGAGGTCGGCGAAACCCTCGACGGATGGAAGGCAGTTATGAAGAACGTATGCGACTCAATTGCACCCGGAGGGCATCTCTTCATATCAGCTCTGCGGGGCATGACAGAGTATGAGGTCAAGCGCCCTGACGGCCCCCCTGATGTATATAGATGCGCCGAGCTTTATGGAGATCATTTTAGAGAGCTTCTCCCCATGTTGGGCCTTCCGAATCCAGTAGTCGAAGACCTTATTATAAAAGATCCAGACGTCGGTATCCCTGGAATCGTTATGGTTTCTGCGACGAAGGTGAGCGCCTAATCGGCAAACGCCGATACCGCATTCGCGCTCAAGCAATGTTCCTGTTCTGACGAACTCCCCAAGGGACTTAGGGGAGAGAACGATGAAAGTTAGAACAAGGGTTGTTTTGGGCCTATCCGTCTCAATCGCTTTCCTGTGCGCTGCGCTCGTCGTGCTTGTACAGACGGTTGTCGTGAACAGCTTCAAGAAGCTCGAGCTACAGCGATTTGAACGCAACGTGACACGGGTACAGAACGCCCTCACCAATCAACTCGAGGTGCTTCACAAAAAGGTCGTTGACTGGGGGCAGTGGGACAACACCTTCGAATTCATGAAGTCGAGGAATCAGACCTACGTCGAAGAGAACCTCAACTTCATGACCCTCTCCACCCTAGGATTTCGGGACGTTCTCTACTTCAGCGGCAAGGGAGAGCTCGTTCAAAGCGCCCACACTGTGGCAGCAGAGAGCAAGGTCGAGAAGACCCCGAATGATACCGCCGCGGTCCTCAAGAGCATCATGGACCGAGACCTTGAGGAGAAGAACAAAGACGGTAGTGGCTTGGCCCAGATAAACGGGGAAACGGTCCTCTACGCATTCACTGAGATCCTCCCCTCAAAACGAGATTCGGCAGGGCGTGGGATGCTGTTGGTCACATCCCTCGTTACCAACTCTCTCTTCAAGGAATGGTCCTACCAGACTAACCTCGATCTGCGCTTTTGGCGTTTTTCTCAGGAGACACCGTCGTCACAGGCGTCTTTTGCACTGACCCGCCTCAACGAGGGCGAGAAATTCGTGCATGTGGCCTCCGACGATGGCAACTCCCAAGTCTTTGGCCTCATCCGTGATTTCGCGCAGCAGCCCGCGATACTGTTCGAATTCAATGACGACAACGTAGTAACGCGTCTCGCAGAGAGAGCAAGAAACGTGGCGGTATTGGGGGTGGCTCTAGCGGGACTCTTCGTGCTCCTGTTCATGTGGTGGCTGATCGATCGGCAGGTCTTGACGCGACTATCGACACTCTCGGGGACCGTCCAGCAGATCGCAGCAACTGGGGACTCTCACCTCCGTCTGCAAGATCCCAACTCCTATCGCCGTTCTCTACAAGTCCGCGTACTAGTGACCGTGTCTGCATCGTTCATTCTGATGGGCGCCTTTCTGTATATAGTGTTCGAAACCTCCCTTACGAGTGCCTTCCAAGAGATCGAGACCAAAAACCTCGCAGATAACGTAACGCGCGCTGAGCGTGCGCTACATGCTCGCGCACAAGAGCTCCTCGGAAAGACCGCTGACTGGGGGCAGTGGGATGCCACCTACGACTTCATAGTGAGCAAAGACAAGGATTACATTGATACGAATCTGAACTACGAAACACTTCAAGCGCTGCGGATGAGAGCAGTAGCATATTTCTCACAGGACGGAGATCTCATATTCGGCCAAGAGGTAAATTCTCAGCTATCATCCATCGAACCACTATCATACGAACTTTCAGAGATCCTGCGTGCTGGTATCCCTTCGATTCGCACGGGAAGCTCCACCGCACTGGAATCTGGTCTGCTGCGCGGTCCGGATGGCGTGATCATGGTCACGAGGAGTCCGATCCTCGATAGCGAGCGCTCAAAGCCGTCACGAGGATCTTTTGTGTTCGTCATGTCGGTTGATCAAGCCCTGATCGATGATATATCACGCCAGACGAAGCTTACCATCGGGATTTTTCCGCTCGATTCCGCCTCTTCTGCTTTCACGAAGCTCGAAGTCATCGACGATCAGAATATAATCGGCCGTGGGATCCTGGCCGGTGTCGATGGAAAGCAAGCAGCGATGATCCAAGTCACGCTCCGACGCTACGTGCACATGCAGGGTCTTGCCGCTCGGACGACACTACTTCTCTTTCTCACGCTATTGAGCCTGGCAGCAACACTCCTGGCCGCTCTAGTTGTCCACAGGGTCATTATCGCGGCTCTCCGCTCTTCTGTCGATCAGATACGATCGATCTCGCTCACAGGCGACACTACGCAGCGGATCTCGGTGACTGGACATGATGAGCTCGGAGTTCTCGCAGAACAGATCAACTCGATGTTAGACACCCTCGCTCGAACACAGCACGAGCTGCAGACGGCTCGTGACGAGGCAGAGGCCGCAAACCAGGCTAAATCCACCTTCATCGCCAAGGTATCACACGAGCTCCGAACACCGATTCACGGAGTGGTCGGAATGCTGCGAATTCTCATGAAGGAAGAGACATCCAAGACCAAGAGGTCCTATATCGGGATGGCGAAAAATTCTGCCTTCAGCCTTCTCGATACCATCAACGAGATCCTAGACTTCTCGAAGATGGAAACGGGGAACCTTTCCCTCGAAGAGATAGATTTTAGCCTTCGTGATGTCATACGAGAATCACTACGTACGGTCGCGCCGCGCGCGGAGGAGAAGGGAAAGGTCGAGCTTGTTTGTGACGTGACCCCGGGCACTCCTGATCGATTCTGCGGAGATCCACTGCGACTCAAGCAATGCCTCATAAACCTTCTCGGCAATTCAATAAAGTTTACCCTCCAGGGCTTCGTCAAGCTCACCGTGCATTCTGGCGGACATGAGGGAGAACACCACAAGCTTGTCATCTCGGTTGCGGATTCCGGAGTCGGAATCCCTGCAGAGCGACTCCCTCGCATCTTCGATCCATTCACTCAAGCAGACGACTCTGTGGCGCGTGTGTTTACTGGAACAGGGCTTGGTCTCACCATCGTAAAGCAACTCGTCGAGCAGATGAGGGGAAGCGTAGAGGTCACGAGCGAGGTCGGCAAGGGAACCGAATTTACCCTTGCCGTACTCCTGCCCACGGTAGCAGACCCGAAGTGGCAGGAGCCTGAGATCGCTTTCTCTCCCCGACGAGCAGCTATCGTCGATGGAGATTCGTTCGCAGTGAAGACGATGCATGAAACCTTCGGAAGATACGGGATCGAAAGCCTCGTCGTGAACTCTGCAGAGTCTTCCCAGCTACAGAACCTGGCAGCTCATCTCAATGACTTCGGTCTCCTTATCGTGACATCGGAGGCGATCAAGCGATCGCATGTATTCAACCTTGTTGTGGACGCGGCTACACGTAAATTAGTGCCACTGGCCGTCCTCGTACCGACCTACGATATAGCCGTCAGGGAGAGATTGACGGCTCTGGGTGTTCCGCATGTGCTCATGCGCCCAATTTCTCTGGAAGACATCCTGCTTGTCGTGGCAGGACAGTTGCAGATAGACGAAGAGAGCTGGAGCAACGACGATGAAGCCACACTCGTGGCATCTCGTGCGTTGCGGGTCTTAATAGCCGATGATGCTGAAACTAATCGAATCATCCTTTCGAGCATGCTTCAGGAGGCTGGGCACCACGTTACATGTGTCGAGAATGGGCTGGACCTCCTTGCATCTCTCAAAGGCCAGATCGATGGAGAGTCCTCCTCGAAAGGTTTCGACATCGTACTTACCGATATACAGATGCCCTTGATGGACGGAATCACTGCAACGCAAAGAATCCGTGAACTCGAACTATCTTCGGGGCGAGGCTCTCACATCCCAGTAATCGCCGTGACTGCGCACGCGATGACGGACGAGATCGATAACATGAGAAGATGTGGAGTGGACGATGTGGTCACTAAACCGATTCAGCCGACCGAGCTGGCGCGGGTGCTGACGACACATGGAGGCGCCGTATGGCAAAAAGGTGAACGACCGGCGGGTTCCGATCGCCTAGACCACGTTCGGACCTATGACGAACCTGAGCTATGCCCTGAAGTGGCACAACTGCAGGACACAGCGTTTCGGGCGTGGAAGCAGCTTAGGGCAGAAACAAGTATGGCTGATTTCGAAGTCCTCGATGACGAGGTATCATTCACTCAGATATTCGATATCGCCGACGTCTTCGTGCGCTCCGGAGAATCAGTGCGTAGAACAATTCTGATTCTTAAGGCGTTTGATTCGTCGTTCAAGGGTCCGCTAGCTGATCTGACCCGTGCCAAGACCGAGAGGGATTTAGGCGAGCTGAAGTCCGCCGCCCATGCTCTCAAGGGGCTACTCCTGGATGTAGGTGCGGTAACTTCAGGTAAGCTGGCTTCGACTGTCGAGAGCCTGTGCAAGCAGGACAAGTTCGACGAAGCGGCAGCGCTCGTGACATCTTTGGCCAATCAGGTTCTGTCTATCGCTGGAGTGGTCAGCAGGATCTGCGAGATCGCCCAAAGCTCTGCCTCGGAAGCCAAAGGAACAACTACGACCGATGCGTTTGTGTGACGGGCAGTAGTTCCATCGACGCTCTTGTCAGGGAATCTAGGCAACAAAAGCCCCGATTCTCTACGGGCGCATACGCCGCATGAGGACGTCAGTAATTTTTTTCTTCAGAAGTTGAAAGCTTACCGGCTTGACGAGGTACTCGGCTGCCCCGAGATCGATTGCCGTCTCAATCACTGGCGCATCGCCGTTGGAGCTCACGACGATGAAGGGGATATCAACCAGATAGGCGTGATTTCGCAATTGATTAAGCAGATCGAGCCCCGACATATCCTCCATCATGTAGTCACACACGATTAGGTCCGCGCCCTCGCTTTTCAGCTTCTCGAGCGCCTCACGGCCTCCTGACGCCTCCATGACCCGTTTGAAACCGATCTCGTACAGCATATCCTTGAGGGCAGCCCTGGTTGCTGGAACGTCATCGACTACTAAAGCCTGCGGTTCTTCTGGAGGAAGCTCGAACATAATCGCTCCTTTAAGTAGCTACATAAGCCGATATCGAGATAGTTCTCCTTTCAATCTCGAGGGAGAGGGGAATTTTCTCTCGGCTCCGTAGAGGGTGTCGGCCGATTACAGTTTCGACTTGAGGCCAAATGTTCACGAAGCTGTGAATGCTGCGGTGGCCAGCGGCCTACTAGGGTACAACGCAGCTCTTTGTGCAATAGCTCTCAAAGATAAACCATTCCTAGCAATCGGAGCGACGATTGCAAAGTTACCGTTGTATGCGGCATTTGGTTACGTGGAATTGCCTACGCTTACTGCTCCGTTCGTCCTGGCCACATGGCTTGCCTCCGGAATATCGCCAAAAGGGGCTTCAGACCCGGGCTCATAAGGGGGCATGGCCGATTTATCCCCTTCACGACCCTCCATCCGCATAGTATCTGTAAGGGGCAACGAACCCTATTCTAGAGGACTCAATATGAAGACACTTATCGGCGCCGCTCTAGCCTCAATTGTCACCACCGTATTAGTGATCGCCAGCTCGGTTTTTATCTCCCCAGATAGTGCCTGCGCGCTCAAAATTCCAAGCTGCAATCCGCGCTGCGGAACCTGCTCGGCAAACGTAAAGGGAACCTGGAAGGCGTTCACTCAGGGGAGAGAGAATACTCCCGTACTTGGGCCTCTTACCTTTGAGCTAACGCAAAATGGCTACCGCGTGAACAACACCAATCAAGATAGTCCCTACACCCTTGTTGGAACGGTCTTCGGAAGTTCCTTTGATTTCTCACTCACTGTATCGGGAGAGGAGTTGGAAGGGTACGTCAACCACTGCGAAGGTCATGTGAGAAACAACAATCAGATCTTTGCTGTCTGCTTGGATCGCGACAACCAGGTGGTGACATTTACGGCCAAGAAGCAATAGACCTTACCAGACCCGACGCATGGAATGCTGTAAACCCGAGGGGAATAGCGGTTACTCCGCTGTTCCCCTCCTCGCCTCCTAAAAGTATTCCCGTAGAAACGAAAGCTCATGCTCCGTGATAGGTGCGTCCCCCGTGACCATGGCTAGCGCCGGAAGGTGGAACTGCATCTCGTTCGGTAGTCGCGCGAATCCAAGCCTTTCATACATCGATGGCTTCACCTCAGAGTACAACATAAAACGCATCGATGGCTCCTCACATCTCAGAAGCTCCATCACCGCTCGCGTGAGGATCGATCCATAACCACGCCCCCTCTGGCTCGGATTCACCGAGACAGAAGCTATACCGACGAGCCCTCGGGCGAATCGTATGGTGTTGAGATTGCCGATAGGCTCTCCCCTTGGGGACTCCAACAGATAGCGAGTCCCTCGAAGATAGTCCTTGTCGTGCGCATAGGAAGCTACGAATTCCTCAACAGTCGCCCCCTCCCCCCACGCGTCGTGTCCGAATTCGAGGTAGCGCTCACTATCCTCCGGCATCATTATTCGAACTCGACCTACTTCGGTAAATCGCTTAAGACCGGGAGCCACCTCCTCATGAAACATGGCCTGAGGGCGCGCCCATATCGGCGCCATGTCGTTGTCGTAAAGGGTGCGATACACCTCCAATGGCTCACAGCTTTCGGAATGCCTTGCAGTTCCGAGACTAAGATACAAATTCCCATTCGAATGCTGGTAAAGGGTCCACACGGTTCTAAATCCATCTTAAGTTTTTAAAGTGGTGTGGGGTGACGCGCGTTGGATAAACCATTGAGGTGGTCACCAACGCTCGTCGGCTCCCACTATTAACTTCACAAAACATCTTAGTCTCCACGTGCCCTGCTCAATTCTTTCAGGACAGCTTCCTTGCGGTCAGAGAGGGATCGCCACCGTTGGTCAATCTCTCTCAGTTCTTCCTCGAGTAGACGCACTTTCTTCCGTAGCCGTCGTATCGGACGTTTTAGGAGAGAGATTGTCCACTCGTCATGCTCCAACTGTTCTTCCTTCCACTCTCGAACCTCGAGAGAATCACTGTGCGTTGCAGTCATGTGGTCGCTCCGTGAGAGCATACACACACCGATCTGCAGTGCACGCAGTTGAGCCTCAGCACGTGCGAGCTTAAGGAACAACGGAAGATATACTCCCTCCTCAAACTCATTCAGTTCCGCAACCGCTTCGCCTAATTCGAATTCATAGTATTTGGTCTGCGAAAGGCGCTCATCGCATTCCTTCGAACAGACCTCACCAAAACTCGAGCAAGAAAAGGGTTGCTGACATACCCGGCAGATCCGATCAAGCTTGCGCATGATTTCTCTCCTTGGGGAAAAACCTTGAAACTCGAACGTCATCACCACGACTTACAGCACCCTATATATGCCGTAAGTCGTGAGACGTTGTACTCTCATCTACCCGTATTCATCAGGATTTTAGCGCTTTTGCACTCTGGCGGCTAGAGCCATAGATCTTGCCGTTATTCGAACGACCTCTCTCCAGGTCGAACGCTACGGCTACTAAGTAAGCGCTTGGATTTTACTTTTCAATTCCGTATACTTTCGCGCTATCTCCTTTTCGTGGCTGCTCCCGTGCCACAGACTCGAATTATGCGACAGGTATGGCAAAACTCTATTTTCGATACGGCACCGTAGGAAGCGCGAAGACCCTAAATCTTCTCGCAGTGGCGCACTCGTACGGACAGCAAAATAAGCGGGTGCTTGTCATGAAACCCGCCCTGGACGATAGATTCGGTGAAAATACCATAAAATCGCGCGCAGGGTTGGAACGGGATGCAGATATCCTCCTTCAACAGGACACCGACTTTCAGCCCGAACAGTTCGAAGGGATTAATTGTATGCTTGTCGACGAAGCGCAGTTCCTCTCCCAGCACGTGATCAATCAACTGCGCGCACTCGCTATCGACCTCGATATTCCGGTCATCTGTTACGGATTACGCTCAGACTTCAGAACAGAGCTCTTCGAGGGCTCTCGTCGTTTGTTCGAACTTGCCGACGAGATATCGGAGATCAAGACGACCTGCTTTTTTTGTAATCGCCGCGCGCTCTTCAACTTGAAATTCTTGAACGGCAAGCCAACTATCGAAGGACCTTCGATTGAGCTAGGGGCCGAGGAGAAGTACCTTCCTGCCTGTGCCGGGTGCTATGCCGAGAAACTGGAAACCAAGGAGTCTAGCTTCTTGGCGACTGCTGTAACGACTTAGTCATCACCACAGCCGCTCGAGTAGCTGCTCCTGCTGCTCACGTATCGCATCTCCTAAGCGAGTTGCATTGACTCTATCGAGATTTTTGCGACGAGCACTCGCGTTGAGCGCCTGCCGCAAGAGCTCCGGTTCGAGAATGGGCAACCCAAGGAGCTTGCTGGCAACTTGAAGATTGTTGATGAACCCGTACTTGCCCCGTTTCAGATGTAAGGCATCCCCTGGACGAGAGTTCTCTTGGGGCCCCAAGAGATGCAGCTTACGATTGTAGTATGCGTCGTGCAGCAGTCGAGGAATAGACCTCGCCTCGTCGGTGTATCCTCCGGCAACGAGCGCCTCTGCAATCATCAAGCGACCACTGGGATACAAAATGCTTGCCGGTTCGAGAGTTGCCGAACTGACGCTCGGGTAGCCACATCGCTCCACGTGGTATGACGCCAGATCCAGAATACGCTTTACCTCATCCTCATCAGGAAATGTCGGTCTCGATACTAACAAGGTCGGAGGAACGTCCAACCGATCGCGCCATCCGAGGATCTGCTCCTGCATAAACCTGATCACAGAGGAAACGACCCTTTCCGCCCGAGTAAAGCGCAAGCGTCCTGATTCATCACCCTCTGAGCTCGCGAGGTGGGTTGGCAAAGCCGCCCCGATAGTAACGTCTCTGTCGTGAAGAATGAGCGCTGCATCTCGGATAGACTGCAACTGGGTGTGAAGCGCTCTCTCGTCGCTATTCAGTTCGATACCTGCTCTGCGCAACTCTTCGGCATCCGGCAACTCGAACATGATCTGACTTGCGCGACCTACGTCGCAGGCCCTGCCGTTACGAGCCTCGACCAACACGACTTCGCCCTCCTGTACCGGGCCGACCCCTGGGGCTAAAAGTGCGCGCACCCCGATGACAGGCAAAGTTACACCTGGACTCAGCGCTTCGAACTCAGGAAGCCGCAAAGGGGTCCCTACTCGAAGATCCATCAAACCTTCAACCTCGCAATCGGGCGAACATGCGGGTGCTGCCGACATCATATCCTCGATAAGGCGCGTAATCGACCCATCGATGCTCGTAAAAGGATACCGTCGCCAATCACCTACACCCGCGGGAAGTGGCAGGCCCAAACGCCGCCCCACCCTGAATCCCCGATGTGTGCTCACTCCAGGATCAGAAACCTCCGGCAAGCCACCGGAAAGAACACTTTCTTGAGATCGATCAAACAGAGCGGCCGACGCATTACCTCTCTCTGGCGCAGCAACCAACCGAAGGAGCACGCCAAAGCGATTTTTCAGCTCGTCCCTCAAGTGCCGACACGCCTGCTCGGCGCACCGTGGACCACGAGAATAGATCAGAGACAGAAAAGCCCATCTCTCTTGGCCCAAGCCGACCTCGAACAGGGTGATTGTGTGCGGTGAGAAATTTAAGGAGGCAAGGCTCTCCGTCAGAAAATCATCGAGCTGTGCCACATCGATACCGAGACTCGGCCGTCCGAGAGGTACGGTCCTCTCACTACCCTCCGGCTCTATATCGATCGATGCAACTAGGGCAGATGTAGACCACGAAGCCTTGGTCAACTCGCGAGTCAACGCCTTGGCTATCCTATTTGCCGTCATCTTGTAATTAGCGGGCATGAGAGGCCCGACATCGACGACCACCCTCGGGGGGCCCTCGTCCTGCGCTTCGGCTCGTACGGCGGTAATCAGATTGAGAAATGCGTTACCTTTGTCGCCAGTGAGATTCTCTACGTTCGATACAAGTTCGTTTGATGCTGGCTGGGACCCGATAATCTGCATAGTGCTCACGGCGATGGATGCATTCTTATACCACCGTTTGCCCGAAGAGTGTAGCTATTCTGACTCGTTTGCCACCTTCCCTTAGGAAGCTAGGCAAAACCCACACGAGCACGTTCACATATGGACTAGTCGACGCTCCACACCTTGCCGTCCTTCGTCAAGAACATGCGCCGCATCTCCTCGAGATTGAATGGACGCGAGCCGATACGACCGAGAACACTTACCTGATGACCCGTCTCGTCAACTGCTCTATCTCTGTCGAGAGGCTTCGTAATACCCATCGCAACTCCAGCCATACGCTTCGTTGCGATCACCGCCGGTTTGACAGCAGGAGAGAATCCGTAAAAACCCGGTACCCTTTCCGGATCTGTAAGCTGCAATACGACCAGTCCATTAACACCATCGGCAACATAACCGATCAGGCTTGCGTTGGTCGTTGCGACCTTAACGTCATAGGTGTCATTGAGAGCTCCATCAGAATTGTACTTCATGTACACCTGCGGTTGCTCAGGCTTCTCTACATCGATTATCACTACCCCTTCCTTTCCACCGGCTACGTACGCATAGGTACGAGCCACGTACACATTTCGCGCATCCGGGAGTGCTATCGAGGCTGACGATACGACGCGAGGCTTGTCAGGGTGCGTCATATCGATAACGTGAAATCCTTCACTATCGGTCATGAAAGCGTAGCGAAACTGAATCGCGACACCTGAGGGTTTGTTGGCTGGCCACGTAGCCTCGACCTTAGGTGCCAAGGGATCATCGAGGCTCAACACAACCACGCGATCTTCGGTACCGATGAACGCGCGGGCTCCCGCGAGGGTAATCGTGCGCGCTCCAGTCAGGACCCCGTTCTCGTTCCACGTCAGCGCTCGCTCCAAGAAGTTATTGCGCGGCTCGCCGTCCTGCAACGTATCGACGTTGACGACGATCAAACCTTCCACACGATCCGATATGAATGCGTAGTGATAGATCGGATGCATCGGGGTTTCGAGATTTTCTGGCAACTGCTTCTTAAAGGGAGCTACCGGCATATTCGTCGGAAGTGCCAAACCGGTGGCATCAGAGGTCGCGACGTGAATGTTTTGTCCGAGCGGTGAGACCGGGCTCGTTACTATTCGTTCCGAGAACCCCTTATTGGCGATATTCGCTACGTCGTAGACCCTGAAACCACCGGAACCGGCAACGGTGTAGAGATACTCACCTCGGAGCTGCACTACAGTGGTAGCACCTCCGGCCCCGTGATGCCGATGGCTCTCCTCGAGCTCACCACCACGAGATTGATGCGCTGCGTAAAAATCCGGGTAGGCATACCTATGAAGGTAGCTTCCAATCACAGCCTGCGGCTCGCTCCACTCGGTAACCTGAACCCCTTCGAGCCCCGCATCGCCGGTTGCTACCCAGGTGTAGTAGCCCATGAAATTGACGAAATTCGTACCAAGCAAGAGGAGCTGTGCCATGATGGCGTTGTTGTCGTTCTCCTTCGATACGTGGCAATCCTTACAACCCTTGGTTTCCTTTGTGCGCACCGTATGTGGGAAATGCGGGGCAAAGGCTTGCGAGCTGTACCCTGCAGATGATGTCGGTGGTTGCTGAAAATAGATCTTCTGACGATTGACATCCGTTGAACTCAATATGAGCGCACTCGATGAACGGATCGGAACTATCTTGCCGTTCTTGGCAGGACCGTGCCTCCCGAGCTGATACATATCGTCCCGAGCAACTTGTGGGTTGTAGCTTGCCCAATTCCGGGTCTCCTTGTCCTCGTAGTGATTGGAAGTCTTCTTCCAATTCGCTTGAATCGGAAGGTGGCATCCGGCGCATGCAGTAGTCCAAGAGCTATGACAAGCAAAGCACGACATGTCCGAGTTCGGGTGCGCCAACGCCGCCTCTCCCGCCGCAGTAGCGACATCTCCCGGCTTGGCAACCGTATACTGAGTCGCTCCATCCTCCAGCTTCTTGACCAACTTGGCCTTCGCTGATCGCGCATTATAATCCGGGCTCTTAGGATCCAATGAGTCTCGGACCTGCTTCACGCGCCATTCCAGATCCTTCGTTACGAGAGAGCGTTGATACAGCCCGTCGTCTTTCCAGATGAATTGACGCTCTCCCCACGGGGTACGCTTGAGAGAAAGATCGTGTCCGCCCTCCGGCGCTGCAGGTCCAGAGGTCTTCAAGCTTGCGCGCTGCGATACCGAGCCGTGGCAATCCTCGCACATAATCTCGACCGATTGTGCAACCTCCCCGTAGATATTTCCGTCACCGTGCGTATCCTGTCCGAAGTGACAGTCGACACACTGCATGCCGAAATCTACGTGGATATCCTGGAGATGCACCGCTTTCTTGAATTTCTGCGGATCTTCGAAAGACACGACCTTGTCGTCCTTGTCGAGCAGGTTGCCCTTCCTGTCACGCTTGTATACAGCCCTGAAGTTCCATCCGTGTCCGTGATAATCGGCAAACTGAGTAGTTTTGAGCTGCGGATTGAGTTCAGAGACCCGCTTCAAGAAGTCAAGATCCGTCCACTTACCACGCACCGCTGCTTCCTCGGGATTGTGCTCCAAAGATTTATAGTACTCCTCCATCGTCGGATACTTCTGCTTCTCCGGCCACATCGCCGGGGCATCCGCCTCGTAATCCCACATCGTGTACCCGAGAAAGGTGTTCACGAACATGTTCGGTTGGTGCATGTGACACACCATGCACTGGCTGGTCGGGATCGCTCGCGTGAAGGCATGTTGCAGCGGATGTCCCTCTTCGTCTTTGGGGATAGTAGGATCCTGCGTTATAGACTTTCCTTCATTCCCGTACTTCGCATACGGCCCGGAATGCGCTGGGTCTCGGTCATTAGCATAGATGGTATGGCAGGAAGTACATCCGCTACTCCGATAGTCACCCGGATGATCGTTGGTTCCGAGCATGCTCAGGTGCGGATCATTGAGGCGTGTCTTGTGTATATTTATCACCGGCACGGCGATACGACTGCCAGTACCAGGACCACGGTTACCTGCTTTTACGTCCGGCTTTCCCGAGTCCTCGAGTGGATTAGGGTTACCCACCTCGGCAAACTGGGTCTTAACGAAGAGTCCTCCACGCTCGAAGATACGGAAGATGTCCGCAGGAGGAAGGACTTCCCAGGTCGGCATCGGCAAGAGTTTCTCGAGCACTCCCCGAGCCGCCATGGCAGGAGTAACCGGCTTATCTTTGTGGTGAACGATACTCGCAGGCTCTCCGTCGGTCGTGTAACTCTCACCGAGTATGTAACGCTTGAACGGAAGAATACCGTTGTTGTAGGCAGCACCGCCCCACAGCATCGCCGAGGTCGTCATGAGGCTTCTCTTGGTGGCATCGACTATCTCCGAGTGACACCCTCCGCACGCTGAAGGTGCTGCTCTGAGATCCCCCGGATTGATAAAACGCACGAACTCGACAGGTTCCTTGATTAGCTCCGAGTACGAGTGTTTTGGATTTGCCGATGAAGGCCAATTCTCGGGGTATTTCGGAAGTACGTGCGCGCTCTTCTTGGCACTCTCATAGTCGGCGGTACCGGTCGCAAGCCCCTGCGCCCGCACCTCGGGATTACCCCCGTGGCACTCCGCGCAACCGATATGGACACCCGGATTCGTGTGCATCGTAGGAGCATCAGTCTTTGTGTGACAATCGACGCAACCCCGACTCGTCTCCTCCATCTTCTCAGGTGAACCGCCGGATTTGACGATCGAATCGTAGTGCTCGTCCGCCTGCACGTATACTACGAGACCGAGGACATAGACCGATATCAGCAACGAACCCAGCCCCACGAGAGAACGAGCAAGGAATGACCGATCAGGATTTCTGTGTCGCAGCTTCATCCTTACCACCATCAGTACTGCAGGATCAGATTAGTAAACACGTCGTAATTGACCCTATCACCGAATAGATTTTTGTAACCGTTACCTGGCAGCAGACACGCCGCTCCAGCCCTAATCTGCACGTTGTTGTTGAGGAATGGCCGATAGATCACACCTGCCGAGAGATCCACTCCGATATCCTGACTGATAGAGCCGTCCTGCCTCGCAACCTCCAACGGCCCTACCTGATCGAACTGGAGATAGCTCACATTCGTGACGAGCTTGAGCTCCGGCAGTACCTCGACATCCATCCCCACGTTGTACAGTCGCAGACCTGGATTAACGAAGTTCGACTGACCTAACTCCTTTCCTGGTCTGAAATTAGGAAGCAAGCTGTTTCGGTTGACGAGGTTCGTTCCGCCACCGCCAATGAACGGAATCGCCTGACGCTGCCAGAAGGAGAGATCGCCACCGGCGAAATTCGGATTGTCGAAGATCGCATCGAATCCCTGTGCGGTACCATCGTAGGGATCCTTGTCACCAGAGGCCCAAAAGAACGAGGTTCGGAAGCGCACAAAGTCGATATCGTACGAGAACTCCTGTGCGAACATCTCTGCGCTGATGTCGACCTGCCGGTTGGAAATCGCATTGTGACTTTCGGAACCGAATACGTAGTAAAATTGCGTGGTCGTGTTGACGCGCCCAACATGACCATCGCCGCCGAGGCCTAAATAAGTCGAGTAGATATTCTTCGGTCGTTCATCGCCGATAGCAGCAGGACGCACGAGGAAGTTGTTGTCATCGTACCGGTATCCGTTGTTTCCAGCGGTATCTTCACGGTGCACCACACTCGCAGTGACCGTATGTCCAAGCCACAGAAGGTCCTGCCGATAAGCATTCGCGACCCACACGTCCTCGTGACGGTCTCTGAAGGTGTTCACCCCCGAATTCGTGTCTTTGTCGAGGCGCGAGAACCACGCCAGATTGAACTGGGTCTTGTTGTCGTCGTAGTTACCGAAGAAGCGAGCGCCTGGCTCGTTGTCGTTGAAAAGAAATCCACGAAAATCACTATTGAACTGCTGAATACCCAAACGACTCGAAACGAAATCATAGCGATCCGAGAGATTGGCAAGGTGTATGTCTGCGAGAAGCTCCTGAAACCCGAAGGCGCTGTCAGTTCGAGTATTTCCGTACGCAGGATCAGCTTTCAGCACTCCGTTCTCTTCAGCTCTCACGTGGTTCACATTGAACACCGGAGCAACCCGCACCTCAATCTCTGGCGGCATGAAGGTCGTATTACCTCGAATAAACGATATGGAGGTTACGACGTTTTCGACGAATGCTGTCTGATCACCACCTCCGAATACGTCGTTGCTACTGCTCCTATTGGTAGAGGCAAAACCCACTGGGATCGGAAGCCGACGGGCTTCGAACATCGAATCGGAGATGACGGATACCTCTAAAAACCACTCGTGTCCCGGTGCGCCGAAGACCGGGATATCTCCCTTGAGAACATTTTGATTGTACGGATCGTACCACTTACCGGCATAGAACATACGCCAACGGTCAGGTACAGGAACGAAATCAGATGCTGAGTTCTCAATCGGTGGGATCGATTCGTAGATGTATCCGGGAAAGTTCTCCTTCTCCTCTCCCGGTACCTGACGCTGAAACTCAAGCTCCTCGGTTGATGTCTGCGCCGGAGACGCGTGCTCGTCAGCAGAAGGTTCTTCAGCGTATCCGACGATGCACGCAGGAACCACCGTACCGAACATAACGCTCAGCAACAGAGAGGTACACAGTGCGGCTCCGGTGCGTCGGATCATCTTCCCTATCCTTTAGAGACCCTCGCACACGTTTTGATCGTTCTCGCCCCGGAAGGGAGCTTCAGGACAGTTCACGTAGCGCACCCTCGAATCCGGCTGGGGAAATTCGATCGTATCCGCTCGAATCTCGGGAGGGGCGTTGAAGCCGAGCGTGGCATCTCCAACTGCGGTGTGTCCTGCGTAGTCCAAGCCGCTCCTGCTCGCGCCATAAAACGCGATGATGTCGTCCTGATCGATACCATCTCCACTCACTCCGATAGCACCGATGAGCACACCGTTGCGGTACAGAGGCACAGCCCCTGGGAATATCTGAATACCGTTACGCCCGAGCGCTCCGAACACCGACGAGTTGGCGCAGCTATTCGGAACCACCCCAGGATTAAGGATAGGCGTAACTATCCCGCCCAAAATCAGATCAAGCTGCAAGCCTGTATTGAACGGACTCCACGAGCGCCCAGGTGCTGTTCCGGGAAAGGGGAGAGAAAATGGACCGTTTGGTCGGCCCTCAATACCATCGATGAAGAACGGTCGTGCAAGATTCCCCACGGACCGAGACGCAAAGGCGTGCGAACCATCCAAGGCACCGCCTCCCGTGAAGGCGCTGTATGCAGCAGCATAATTGACAGCGAAGCCCCCGCCAGAGGAGACAAACGCCTGCGTGAGTTTTGCTCCCGCATCCGGCGCGCTGAAGAGCGCAGCACCGCGCGCCTTCTGCAGAGCCACATCGATGCTGAACACCGGCGCATCCTGCGAACGAATGAAGCCAAGCGCAGTTCCCCTGTCATCGACGATAAAGATAGAATTTCTAGCTGCAGTGTCTCGCGGTGTACGAATTGCAGCTCGTAAGCGGTAGGCCGTGAGGAGCGTAGCGTCCAAAAGCGCCTCCACCTCCGAAGACTTGAGCTCCACTCCACCCGGTAGTGCGCGACCGCCGCGACTCGAAAATCGCGAGCCTCCACCACTATTGACGAGGATCGCAGCCGGCTGTCCAGCTCGTACGGTGTTGGCGACACCCGATGCGGCCGTTCCAAAGGGAACCCCCGCACGGATCTCCGCTCGTGCATAGAGCGGCTCTGCCTTCAATCCCGTCATGTCCAAAGGCTCGAGGCCTTCCTCGGACGTACCCACATCGCTGTATCCCACATCCGCAAATCGAAGTGAGCGGCCAGCAACGAAGACGTTGTCTCCAGTCCTCTCTGCAGGAGCTTCGAACCCGACGCTCGCCGAAAGAGCTACCTCTTCTTCGCCATCAGTGTCGAAATCGAACACATCACGATCAACTGTATAGACACCGTTGAACTCGACGCCGATCCCTCCCACGAGATCGCCGTTCTTGTAGATCGGAAGCCCTCCTGGATCACCGGACAAGCCCAGTGGCATTGGGCGTGGCCCGAGAGAGCCTCCCGCTTTCTCCTTGCCTCCGAGCCCACCTGCTGCGAGCGATGGATTGTGGACGACTACATCACCGCACGGAAGCGAAGAGAACTGCACTCCAAACAGAGGGCCTCCCGGTTGATTTTTCTGACCCGGCAGAAAATGCTCCTGAATGATCTGGCTAGCCGTTCTGGTCGAGAACGCATTTCCCTGAGAACTCAGATAGGCTCCCGTACCGGCCTTGGAGATCGCCGCTAAAGTGGCCGGAACGGCAACTCCTTCGAGTCCGCCTTGCGCACCGATCATCCCCTGAATAGTCGTAGTAGTGGAAGCTCCCGACATCTGATAGAGCGCCAGTACGTTACCTACTCGATCAACGACTGCAATCGTACTAGCCACACCCTTAGTCTTCGAAGCAGCGACACCCTGTTGGAGGATCCGCTCGACCTCCTCTACAGCGAGAGCTTGACTCGGACAATTACCGTCACAGCCGAAATTAGCTGCGGCTGAACCACCACTCTGCGAGCCTCCGGAACCCGATCCTCCACCACCGCAGCCCGAACCAAACGCCACGAGCGCTGATGCCGTCACTCTCCAGAGTATGCCCCTCTTCATAAGACTCCCTACTACTACCTCGTCAGCCCGCTAAGATACTCTGTGATATCCTTCTTATCACCGTGCGGAACGCTCTCAGAAACGTGATACGAGTGACACAACACACAATCCGATGTGACGAACCCAGGCTTATTCTGCTGCACGTGACACTCTCTACAGTTGGAGATATCGGGAAGCAAAAGATCGCTTGTCTTGGTCGATTTACGGGTGCCCTGGTGACAGGACTCACACGCAAACGGTTCGTGAGCACCGTGACTGAAACGAGCAGCGGAGTACCATACGTTCGGGATATGGGGTGGGGGGACCCGATAGTGCGAATTACTATCGTTCTGCTCAGAGGCAGGCTTCTCGGTTACATTGTGACACTCGAAGCATGCCGTCTTCGTGAAGAGCTGCCGCTCTGCATCACGCGCACTTGCCGCGATCGCAGTGGTATCAAGCACGGGAGGGGTCACGGAGGTACCTTTTGTACCCTTAGGCATCTCCCTGTCTTTTGGTAACTGAATCGACATTGGCCCCTCCTTGAGCAAGAAGAGCTTCGTGTACTCCGTAAAGAGAGCTGCGTACACGCCCTCTGCATCACCATGCGGTACCTGTGCATTCGGCAGCCGTTCGTCGAATCCGAGGGTATGACAATCCGCGCAGTGCTGCTCGTAGCGGATCGGCTTCATTACACGAAAATCCCGATCGAGTTCGTGGCACGAACTACACTCTAAGGTGACCGGGCCGTTTTTTCCCCTGAGTCCACGCTTGAGGTGCACCGCATGATTGAGCTTGATCGGTGTCGAGTCCTTCGCCCGAGCCTGATCGTCGATCGGCACCCTAATCGATCGACCCGAGGGTTCGGATACCGCAACGCGAAACTGCGGATGATCCTCGAAGCTCGCTACGTTCTCGATGCTCGGGTTCTGCTTGAATGCTCCTATCGAGGAGTGACATTGCACACAAAAACGGGAATCTCGCGATATCAGAGCACCGTCACCGTTGTGCTCCATGTGGCACTGCCCGCATCGAAACGTCATGTCCGGATGATGCGAGGTCAACTGCGCCATGTCTTTCGTGTGCTCACTCATCGAGTGACACGACTGACACTCCTTATCTGGAACGTGCGTGAAGGGCATCGAGTGGCACCGAGTGCAATCTGCAGCAATGAGCTTGTGACTGTTCGAGATCGGGCCACTGCTCCAGGACAAGCTGTGTCTCGTGAACATAGGCCGAACAAAAAAGATTCCGACCACCAAAATGAGCGCCGCATAGCTAAGTACTCGCATCGGCGGAAGGTAGCTGTCGATACGCAGCTTTCGAATAGCCTCCGCCGCCCCTACTTCCGTCTTTTCCCGTGACGTACTCGACTCTCCTCCGAGCCGCTGAACGAGCGAGACGACGGCGTCGGCGAGCTCGACACGAAACCCCATATCTCCGAGCTGAACCTGGTCGCCGGCGCTCAAAACGGTCCGGGAAATTCTCTTGCCGTTTACCCGGACCCCATTCAAAGAATCGAGATCCGTCACCGAAACAACCCCATTCTCCCACTTGAACAGAGCGTGCTCGAGCGAAACTTCCCGACTTGAGAGGATTATGCTCGACCGACCACCACGACCGACAACAAGCTCGGATACCGAAAAATCCGTGGAAAGCTGCTCAATCGAGCCGTTTCGTGAGAGCCTCTCTTGTACGTGACGAAACATGCCGACCTACCACATGAAAAAGACAGAGAAGATGTGAATCGCCACGGCACCGCAGAGAGCAACGGACACCGGCACATGAACAAAGAGCCACACTCGCAACAACATCTTGATGTGACTCTCCCGAACCACGATCCTCGATAGATCGCTCTTCTGATCGATAAGCCCCAATACACTCAAAGCATCGCTCCGCTCGGTTTCGGGCAACGAAAGAATCGAGTCTGTGGCCTGCTTTGTATCGATACCAACAACCGCTCCGGGTCGCATCAATAGTCGGAGATTCGGCTTGAGCGAAAAATCAAGATGCTTCACGAAACTCAGAAATGCGTCGCTCTTTGTAGCTATCAGCTTTTCGATCTCTCCGTCTAGGGATCGAATCTGCTCGAGGATACGGTCCGTTTTCAATCCGCCTCTGTGAGACTCGATCTGCGAAGAGAGCCGAGAGTAATTCATGGCTCCCCAGATCCCCGTCACAATCGTAAGGACCATCAGAACGTATGCCAGAGTATGGATGTTGCAACCGTAGCTGAAACCGGCATGGAGCGGCACGAGCAGTAGCAAGCCGATTCCGATCCATACGTGAGCTGCGAGCCATCCTTCGAGCGTCCCGAGACTCGAGGCATAGGCCCGCTTACGCATGCCAAACGTCATCAACCATACGATAGCTAGGGTCGCCACTACACCAAGGGTGTATCCCACGACAGTGCCGCCGTTTCTTCCGCCGACAGGATCATCGATCAGATAAACGGCAGTACACACGACGAGTGCCGCGAGCGTAATCCACAGCCATCGAAACCGCCGGTAACTTATGAAGGTATCGCCATCCACCGATTACACCCTTTTTGACGTAGCGATCTCTATGAGGCGCGCCGAGTTCACGCGCATGGCGGCCCCGGTCGGGCACGCCCTCACACAAGCAGGTCCACCCTTCAAGTCGTGACACTGATCGCATTTCGCCGCCTTGGCAGGACCTTCCTCTGCAGTTCCCCATCCGAGCCACGCGAACAGTGATCGCACCTTGCCCACCTTTTCGTGGACTATCTTGATGACCCCGTAAGGACAGTTTCCTACACAGTTACCACACCCGATACATGAATCACGAATAACGACCTCTCCGTTGGGCATACGCGTGAGCGCATCCGGAGGACAGTCGGTCATGCACAGCGGGTTCTCGCAGTGTCGACACGAGATCGGGATCTGGATCGTCGCCAGACTCTTCCCCCCTTTGCGATCCAGGCGTGAATAACCATCATGCGTCGCTGCGCACGCAGCCTCGCAGTTGTCACACGCTATACATCGATCTGAATCGATAAGAAGTACGTTGTCGGCGTCGGAGAGGCCCTCTTTGAACATAAAATCCAGCAGAGTTCCCGAAGCCTCCCCGAGATCTGCTGTGACATTCTCGATCTTGCGCTCTTCGACCAAACGCTCGATACGCGCGCGCTCGCGGGGGAACTCGCGCACTATCTCGAGGAAATCGCCCTTTTCGATGACGATCGTCTCGCACGCTACGGCGGCGGAAACGGTAGCAGATCGAGGGGTGTCTCGCTCACTCAAGAGCGCCATCTCTCCCACATATCGACCAGCGGGAATATACGTTTGCGCGACATCGACGCCCGCCCTGTTGCGGCGGGAGATCTTCACTGATCCTTTACGGATTACGTACAACTTGTCTCCGATATCTCCCTCCGAGAAGAGCACATCACCCTTCTTGAAGTTCTGCATCTTCAAGCGCTTGGCAAGCGCCTGAAGGAACGACTGATCTACCTCGGGAAATATGCTCGATTGAAGGATGCGAACGATAAAGACCTCGTCGAGCGCACGCCGAACCGAGTTTACGGACGCTATCAACTTGAGCATCTGCTTGCGCGGGGTTTCGAGCAGCAGCGTATCGGCAGTGGCCGCCCGTACCGTGGCCACACGCCGCCTTCCGGAAATGAGACCCATCTCACCGAAGAACTGCCCCTGCCCGAGAACCACCTTTTTGTCTTCGTCGATCTCGACCTCGACCGCTCCAGATACGACGCTCCAAAACGTATCGGTGAAGTCGTTCTTCTCGAACACCACACCGCCGGGTTGAAACAGGTGTATGCTCGAATCGATCAACATCTCTCTCAGCTGTGGCGAGCTGAGGTCTGCAAAGAGCGGCACATTTTTGGTTATTTTGGGGAAGTTTTCGGCCCACGCACCCGGTAGATGCGCGAAGCGCTCCTCGAGTAAGGGTTGGTCCGCCGGTTGAATCGCATTACCCCTTATATGCTCCACAACCTCGTAGCCTTGATTGATGGCCTGCTTGATAAGGGGGTAACCGATAAGAGCGCCTACGATGAAGAGCCCGGGAACGTTCGACTCGTATTTCTCGCTAACTACAGGTACGGCCGTCGGCTCGGAATTGGGAAACTGAATCCCCATCGACTCGATGAACTTCCGCGGCAAGACGCACCCCAGGCGCGCTATGATATGATCACATGCAACGGATACCTCTCCCTCTGGAGTGTTGACGTAGGTAACCTGCGACTCAATTCGAGCAAGTGTCGCGTTGAAAAAACACCTCAACGCACCTGACTGGATGGCGTTTTGCACACGTTTTACGTTGGCGTCCTTGGCTCGCGCAAACTCGCCACCTCGATTGACGAGGAAAACAGTATTGGATTCCATGAGCGCGAGAGCGTTCTCGATAGCGGCATCTCCTGCTCCAACGACGATTATGTTACGGCCGTTAAAAGCTCCCGGGTCAGCGAGTGTGTAGGCTACGTGTGGGAGCTCCTCGCCGCCAACTCCGAGCTTTCTCGGCGAACCCTGCACTCCAGAAGCGAGGACAACGTATTTTGCCGTGCAAAGCCCACCAGAGTGATGGATTTCGAAACCGATGTTCGTCTTTACGATCTTCGCAACCTCGCCCTTCACGAAGTTGGTACCAGAGGTCTTCAAGTCCTCGGCGAAAGCTTGGAGGATCTCCTCCCTACTTCCCTCCTCGAAGCGACACCGTGCGCGGAGCGGCAAGCGCCCCGGCTCAGCCATGACATGCTTACGAAGCTGGTAATCGTAAATGGTGTTTGCGATCTGGCCCTTCTCGAAGAGCACGTGAGGCATCTTGTAGTGTGCCGCATTCGTTGCGGCGCCTATTCCCCCAGGCCCAGCGCCGATTATGGCTATCTCGTAATGTTCTGGCATGCTCCCGTAGAGAAGAACGGCTCAAAACTCTCTCGATTCTCTCGTAAGAAAACATTAGAGTCGCCGATGACGGGCCTGAATATAAATTTCAGTACGAGGTGAATCAATTTCTTTCTGAGAAAAAGCTGAACAAGTGCTTACAAATCGTGTAGACAACGAACCTATGGGCCCTCATTTCGAGCAGCCCTGCGTTTATAATCAGCGCACAGAGTATTATGACGGACAGAGTCAAACGTTTTTATAATTTTCACGCCCTCTTTTTCGCCTCCTTTGTGCTTTTGATGGCTAGCGCTTCTGCAGAGCCGACGCATACCAACGCGCGCTTCATGGGGGTCGGCTCGTGCTCAAGTTCGAACTGTCACGGTAGCGTGAAGCCGCTCACAGGATCGCCTGTCTTACAGAACGAGTACTACACCTGGCTGAAGCACGACAAACACTCCCGAGCCTACTCGGTGCTGCGTAACGAGGATGGTAAGCGGATGGCGAGTCTCCTCGGCATCGCTGATGCGACCAAAGATCGTTTGTGCCTCGAATGCCATGCTACCTACGTTCCCGAGGAGTCCTTGCGCGGCGAGAAGTTTCAGATCGAGGACGGAGTTTCGTGCGAATCGTGTCACGGTGCTGCGGAAAAATGGCTCTCGACGCACACGGACTCGGAGGCGACGCACAAAGATAATCTGGCTAATGGATTAGCCAATATCGTTCCACTTCCCGAGCGAGCAACCATGTGCTTGTCGTGTCATCAGGGCGACAAGAATAAGTGGGTCAGCCACGATCTCTACGGTGCTGGACACCCCCGGCTGACCTTCGAGCTCGACACCTTCGGAGTCCTCCAACCTAAACATTGGGTGGTCGACAAGGATTACGTACAACGGAAGGAGGCATACATTCCAGTGCGAGCATGGCTCGTTGGACAAGCTACACATGCCCGAGAGGCATTACGTGTTCTCCGCGACCCCGAGCGCGTCAAAAAGGGACAGTTCCCAGAGTTGAGCACCTTTGATTGTTTCTCTTGCCACCACAGCCTCACTGAGAAGCAGTGGAAGCACAGGACGTACGGAGGAAAGCCGGGACGACTGAAAGTAAACCTCCCCTCTCTCGTCATCCTCCAGGAGGCTTTGGGAGCGCTCGACCCATCGCTAGCGTCGACCATCACGACCCAAATGAAAATAGTCCACGACTCGTATCAGGAGGATGGTGCCCCCGCGGCGTTGGGGACGCTCTCCCAGCTTTTTGATGGTCAAGTGACAGCACTCGTCGCGCGTATTTCGGCAGACGAAACAACCTGTGCCGCGCTCCTGAAAAGTTTAGTTTCGTTTTCAGCCCGAAATCCTGCGCCTACGTACGAAATAGCGGAACAGATCACCATGGGTATTCAAGCAGTACTCGCCTCTTCGCCAACTCTCGGGAAGCGCCACAAGGCGGCTCTCGACAAGGTATTTGCTACCCTCGCGAGCTCTGAGCGTTTCGATCCGGCTCCGTTTACTGGGGCTATTAAGGCGTTGAAGGATACACCTTCATAGAGATCTGCCACGCAGCAAAAACGATTAACAGAAATCCGACCAGAAGGTCGAGGATAAATGCCCGTGACGCTTTCGCCTGCTCCTCGGACTTCGATTTCTTGTCCACTATCTCCAAAATCTTCGTAAGCAGATATCGTTTGGAAGCTGGGGATATCGTGAGCTGTCCCTCCTCCATCCCCTTCCAATATTTGACCCTTACCTGGGCGTTATCGTCCAGGAGATCATAACTGGGATACGTGCCGCGATAGCGAACCTTGAGTTCGGAAAAAGCCCGCTGAAGATCGTCTTCGATCGTCTCGGGCCTGGTGCCCGTTATTCCGACCGATGCGACGATGAAAGGATGGACCGTCTCATATATGACCCACAGCACCAAAGGAACAATCAGCGCATAGGTAATCGGCTCTCCGAGTGTCATCACCAAAACGTCGTGAAGTAGCAAACCTCCAACGAGGATGTATATCGCTGGACGATGAAATACGATCGGGCTCTGATGCACCCAGCGGGCGCCAGTAATGACACCTGCCCCCCCTGCTATAATGAGATAGAATCCCAGCCACAAAAGCAGCTGAATGAAGACTACATCCGATACTGTCATACGATAGAAGTTGGGTCGCTCTGGTCTGTAGACGTACTTAAGCGACTCTTTAGACCTGACCTTCGAGGTAGTTAAATGACACGAGACATGGGCCTGTGTGAGGCCCCCCGGCCGCATACAGCATCCGATGTGCCTGTTTTTGATTTAACATGGCAAATTCAAAGCCTTTTTATCCGTAGGAGGGCTTGCATGCGACCACCCCAACTTAAAACAGGTGGGTTAGTCTCTGAATCCATGTCACAATCCGGTTACTTCGCTTTTCGAATGAAAGCTTAGGGAGGCTTAGCATTCTCCTGGGAGTATAGTGGAGAAACCATCGTGGCAGACACAGTAACAGACACAACTGTATCTCACACATCAGGGCTCGAAGGGCTCTGCATTTCAAATTCCGCCCGCTCGCTCAGAATAAGTAAAGACGATCACGGCAAGCCGTTGATTATGCTCTCAGGCGAAAATATTTCTGCCTTCGAACGTAGGAGGGAAATTGAGGAAGCGCTGAAAGGTCCCGATCTAAAGACCGACTCGCCCAACACTAAGATAGTTTTTGATGTTACTAAGGTTAGGGCCGCCGACGAGGTCCCTTTCGCATACTTCGTCACTCTCACGAAGCAGTCTCCCGTAGAGCTCGTAGTAACTCCGACGCAGCACGACAAGCTCAAGTCTATGAGATTAGACAAGCTGCAGGGGCCTAATTTCCAAATAACCCCTGTCGAAGGCGTAGCACCGTCATCCCGTGATGCGGCTCCTTCCACTCACGCCACCTGGTCTTCATCACTCCGCACTCCCTCTATGAAGTTCTCTTTGAATGAAGATGGGTCGAAGTCAGCGGGCCACCTCTCTCCGCCCTCTACCAAAGGAGGAACTACCCAGGTGCTCACTCGAGAGGGATACGTTGAAATCATCCCTCCTGCCGATATATTACATAACGACGAGTGGATATTGAGCCTCGGAGCATACGTGAAATCGTTGGCAAAAGACGAAACGTACAGACTGAATCTCTCGGGAGCACAGGGTGCGAAATGTGCGGTATTAGCGGGTGTGCTGGTTCAGATCTCCATAATGAGACAACAGCACAACGCCCCTCCTATCGAAGTCAGCCTGCCGTTACCTATCAAAGAGGACGTCATGAGGCTCTGCAAGCGCGCGGCAGTCCTCATGTTTGTCTAGGGAAGCAAGGCATTTGGTAGAGCGACCGACACGGTCGCCCTCCCTCGCTAGACATATTTTTGTTCCGAATTCGAGGCTTACAACTCCTAACAGCACATCGTCCCATCAAATCCGCATAACCCTGTCGGGCGGTTAGCGCATATCTTCCAGGATCTACAGAGTCTCTGCTGATAAAGGGCTCGGTACGGGAGCATCGTCGACCCCTTTGCGACAACACTCGATCACGTGAGGACCCATGTCACAACAACCGAGCAACCTCTTGGACCAGCTCAAGGAGCTGAAAGAATACGGAAACATTCGCCACGGCGAGAACGTCACTCTAGCAACGGCTATCGTGCTTCTGGAGATCGCAGCGTCTGATCAGGTCGTGGATCGTTCCGAACGTAGCGTTATCCATCATGGGCTGAAGGAGCTGTTCGAGATCTCGGACGAGCAAGCTTCCGCATCCTTAGCTGAAGCACAAAACTACCTTCGCAACATGCGCAGCAGCTCCACCGAAGCATCCATGCTCAAAGACACCCTCGACCCGATCACGAAACGGGCAGTTATGCAGCTCATCGACAAACTCATCCACATGGATGGATCGGTGAGCGGCATGGAGGTTTATCTGCGCAACCGCTTCAGGATGCTGCTCGGACTGGGCGAAGAAGCCAGCTAAAGATCGCAACTGGACCGCGGACTTTCTAGTCCGCTTACCGTTGGAATCGCAATACTATCAGCAGGCGGAGCAGAAGCTCCGCGGTCCAAAGACCAGTAAGGCCACCAACTGGACCGCGGACTTTCTAGTCCGCTTACCGTTGGAATCGCAATATTATTAGCAGGCGGAGCAGAAGCTCCGCGGTCCAATTTTCTCCGCTGTTCAAGCGGTCATCTTTTTGATCTCTTCCCTGCATACACGCCACGTCATACACTCTAACGATGCGAGCGCTGTTTCTTTGTTTACTCGTAATCCTCGTAGCTGGCTGCAGCAGGGATACCGCTCCGCCAGGACAGATTAAGGTCAAGAACGACTCACGTGACCGTGAGTACAACGTAATCTCCGTATCGGGCGGCGGCGCATCGGCATCTTTGAAGCCAGGGCAGGCATTAATATTACCCAAGGGAACCCGTTCGTTCTCGGTCGAGCGGCGCTATGAGAAATTCACGAGATACTACTCTGTTTCCTGTCCGACCCTGACGGGCGATGGAATCGTGGTAAAATTGATAGATATCCACGTAAATCGCATTCGTGGCGGGTGTAAAACCACAAACGCTTCAATGCGTTAGCTATTTTAGCCGGTCTCCGCGCACTTTTCGCTTCAGAACATAAACCTTTCGTATCGAGCGCCGACCTTAAGAGCGTAAGGAAACAATCTGCCTAGCAAATTGTAGGCACAGACCGGAAGTCCGGCCATCGGAGGTTCTCGCATGGCAAGTTCAAGTTTCAGCTTCTCCTCTCTCCTGGGTGGCAACGACAGCACCCTTAATCAGACCCTCAACAAACTCTCAGAGTCTTTCTCCCGACTTTCGACTGGCTCGCGTCTCAACAAAGCTTCCTCTGACCCAGCCGGCCAAGCTATCGCAAGCGCTCTCGAGAGCGTCATCGTACAGGTAGGACAAGCTTCTCGAAACGTCGGGGATGCTCTCTCAGCTGTATCAATAGCAGACGGTGCGGCAGAACAGGTGCAAAGTCTCAACATTCGCCTCCAGGAGCTCGCCACGCAATCTGCGAACGGCACACTCTCTGACAGCGACAGGTCAGCCTTGCAAGCTGAGTACAGCTCTACGGTTCAGGAGATCCAACGTATCGCCGAAACAACCCAGTTCAACGGCACTAATCTTCTAGATGGCACATCGCTTTCGATTCAGGTGGGAGTCGACAATTCGTCGAACTCCAATCTGAATGTGGGCGGCCTGAACATCAAAGAGATGGCATCCTCGCTCGCATCACAGGACATCAGTACCCAAGCTGGCGCTCAAGCAGCTCTGGACGCAGCCCAAACCTTCTCGGATACGCTCTCGAGTCAGCGCAGCTCATCTCTCGGAGCTGCTCAAGCTAGACTCGACTCTATCGATAGCTCTCTGAGCGCCAAGCGACAAGCGGATCAGGAGGCGCTCTCTCGCATCGAGGATGCAGACTACGCCGAGGAGATCGCACAAGCGACTGCCCTCATGATTAGGGCTCAAACGGGGACAGCTCTCCAAGCTCAAACGTATAATTTGAACGTAAACGTGATCAAGACGTTGCTGTCCTGACCTCAAAGCAGCCAGTCGACGGCCATATTTAGCGCGTAAAAGCACGACATTTCGACACGCGCGGTCGATCACGCAACTTCTCGGCTCAATACCCGAATATACCTCCATGAACAGGGGCGCTTCCTTACTAGAAACGATGGCGGTGCTCGTCATCACAGCCGTCATCGTCGGAGGAGTGATAACAGGTGCTCACTCCATGCGCACTTCACTCGCCCTTCGACTCGAATCCGACCGTTTACGGCTCGTGCTCGAGCGGAGCTACGCCCTTGCGCTCATGAGTGACTGTGCCACCCGCATTTCGGTAGAGGGAGATCGCGTATCTATTTCTAAAGGAACACAAACGATTATGTCGTACCGAACCGCACGTGCAGTGAGACTCGAACTACCCCGCCACCTCGATGGCACACTACGCTTTTACCCGTCTCATGCCGCATCTCCTGCAACGATCACAATTCGATCAGGCTCGACGAGCTGTACGGTAACGGTTTCACTCCGGGGAAGGATCCGCACAACATGCTAGCTCTTCTTTTGCCCTCCTCGAGAGAAACACAGCACGAGCTAGGAAGCCTGCTACCAGAGGTGCTTATCAGCCTCGGAATCCTAGCATCGTGCGCCGCGATGACATTTTCGTATCTGGTGAGAACGGCACGAACCCTCGATTCACTGGAGCAAACGCATCGAGCGCGCTTCGAAACGACGAGCTGCTCTTCACAGCAGACTTACGTGTCGTGTCAGATCGGTACCACCTCAGTAACGATTGCACGCTGAGGATGTCGACATGGAGAGAGGAACTTCCCTGCTAGAGATGCTCGTTACCCTTTCTCTCGGGGCTATAGCCCTCGCCTGCACGTCGACCGGTGTCATGGCCGGCGCGCGCCTGTATGCTGCTCTTTCGAGTACAACCGAGGCCACCATCGCCCGGCAAAAGACCAACGCTGCGTTGAGCGCAGCTTTACGAGCACTCGATCGCCACCGCATCAACGGTGGATGGCGCGTGGTATCTGGAACTGACCTCGTCGGTACGAAACATCCCCTTAGTAAACTCAAAGGAACTTCGGCCCCCCGAGAACTGTCCGATATCCTATCCGTTGTCGAAACGTCCCCGATTCACCGAGGGAGGATCGTCTCGTCTCACCTGAATGACACACATGTAGAACTTCGAGCCTGTGACTTTCCTTCTCCACTGGTCCCATCGGACACGAAGAGCCTGTTGATCCTCGGATCGAGCGGTCTCTTGCATGTTTCCGCCAATATCCCGCGTGAAACACAGGGATGCATCGATCTACGAGGCAACCGCCTCAACAGCATCTTTTCTACCTACAAAGCTCCGGCATGTAGCTTTCACACCCTGCTACCAATAGAGCGCGAATACTCGGTCTTCGTAGACCGTACGAGCCAGTTGAGGCTCGTCTCCCATCTCGGAGGTCAGATCATAGAGAATCAACCGATCTCGCGCGGGATCTCCTTCGTTCGAATAACGCCACGGCATGATTCCTCCGGAGCGATGATCTTCTCTGTGACTATAAAACCTATCGGTGGACCAGCATCGACTACTACCGCTGTGATTGCTACCACTCGAAGAGCACTGTGGAACGAGATCCTGCTATGAGCCACCCATCCGACGAAAAAGGGTGGGTATTCCCGATGGTCGTCGCGAGCATCGTCTTTCTCGCAGCGTTGAGTGGGCTTTTAACGGCGCGCACCGCATCTCTTGGTCAACTGTACCACGATGGCGTCACGACCTCAGCCTTGCTTGAGGCACTACGCGGACAGCTTGTTCCCAGTTATGCATTACCGCGAGGATGTTCAGTACAGAGCGCCGCCGCTAAGGGACTTACTGGCGCATGGTGGGTGTGTTCAGAGAACGATCCATCCTTCGAGACCATTCCTTCTGTGTCCATCTCTATACCCCTTCCTGACTTCGACCTCCTGTTGTCCGGTTCGAAGCCATGCGACGGATCGCGAGAAGCTGGCGAAAACAGCCGTTTTACCGCCCCCGTATCACCCTTCACCTGCACACTGAAAACGACACTGACTACGAGCGTAACAGTTATCGATAATCTAGTCTTTGATTCGGCTCTCATTGAGAGGAACGAGGAGCACTCACTAGCGACGATTGTGTCACCAGGTTATCTGACTATACGAGAGGAGATCACCACGTCGAGCGACCTGGCAGTGGTCGTGGGCGGCACTGCTCGAATCGAAAGCATACGTGCAATTGGCCGATCTCCCGTTCGTGTAACGATCCTGTCGAGCCGCGGCGATATCGAGGTCGGACACGTAGCTGGGCCCCTCTCGCTACTCGTCATCGGACGAGCGGCGCTGCGCGTTCCGCCAACGCCCTTTCTGCCCCCTTTTCCCCTTCCGAGTGAGAGGTTGCCGACGATCCTGGGGCTCGCGCCCTACCGACCGGGGTGGGACTAACGCAAAAAGCGTCGGAGAGCGCCATATCGCATGCAAATACTGATCGAAGTTTTCTGGACAGAGCATCACTCCGGGTGCTGATGTTTCTGCCTTTTGAAGTAAGGCGCAGAATGCGCCGGCACCTTGTCCTTGATATGGCCACAGTCGGTAACACGAAACCGCACTCAAATGTGATTGATGCTCACGTAGAGACGCAACTGAGATAGCAGAGAACTCTGGAAACTTATTGAGGAACCAGCACAGATTCTCTTCGTTTTCCTCTCGGGAAAAGGTGCAGGTCGAATAAAGTAGATAACCTCCAGGCGCCACGACCGCCGATGCGTGCGCCAAAATCCTCCGCTGTCGACGTTCGTTCATCGAGATCGTAGCCGGATGAAATGCGCCAGGCGCCTCGTGATCCTTCAAGACGAGCGACTGCCCTGAGCACGGCGCGTCAACGATTACAAGGCTGGCGCTACCAGGGATCGCCTCGCCAAGAATAGCTGGATCGCACGACGTAACCAGCGCGGGATCGACAGCACACCGCTTATAATTAGAGATGAGCTGCGCAGTCCTCTTCCGGATGACCTCGTTGCCTACCACCATTGTGGGAGAGAGGTATCGTCGGGCAACGATCCCCTTTCCCCCCGGAGCAGCACACACGTCTACGATGATCGATACCGGTGTTCGTATCTCAGAGAGAGTCGCGCATGCGAATGCAGACGAGAGATCCAGACAGTAGAACTGTCCCTCATGATGAGCTTCGAGGCCTCCTGGTCGCTCCCCTTCAGCCGCAACGTCTATCCAGGTCGGCAACCATTCCGGACGCTCTCCCGTGCGGAAGAGCCCCGGTAAAGGATCTCCGCGCAACCACGCTACAGCAGTGATCTTGCCATCTCCTCGTGTCAGTGCATCGAGAAATCGCTCCTGATCAGCGGCTCCTTCAAACAAGGCAGCCGCGACCTTTTGGACATTACGACTTGTACGGAGAGTAGACCCAGACATTCCCCGATAGTCGCACATTGTTCGCCCCGTGGGGAGGGCGACCGTGTTGGTCGCCGTGCGCTCGAACGCACGACCTGCTCTATCTTCTCTAACAACGCAATCGCCCCATCGATAACGTATGCCGATAATGCAAACGAACGGCGACCGACACGGTCGCCCTCCCAATGCACTCCGATTTGGTTTGGGGAACGCAGACCGCTACCATAATGCCGCGTGGATGTTTCTATCCCAGTCGCTCGAGCTTCTGCTGAAACTGGGTCGCTTCGCTAAACAGGTTGTTTTCCTCGTGCACGCGAATCGCAACCTCGTAGAGAGTACGGAGGAGAGAACTATCTGCATCGCTCACCGAGTACTTTTGGTACAGCGACAACGCATGCATGATCGTTGTGACTCCGCCCCTCGAAGCTTCCTGATCCAACGAGCATTCGACAGCAGCGAGGGTTCTGAGCAGATTAATCTGAGCAAATTCATAACTCCTGCGCTCATAATCCTGAAGGTCTTCTAACTCGAGCTTCGTCCTCAACGGCGCCCAAAGACTTCTAAGAGCTTCAATCTGCGATGCATGAATGTCGCGATCATCGAAGAAGGCACCAACCTCTGCCAGCAGTATTCGACAGCTGATGCGCGAGTACAAAACCCCGTCGATACTGCGCTCGTCCATATCATCCAGGATCGCGCGCGCCCGCTTCCACAGCTCCACAGCCCGGTCATGGGACTGCTCGATGTCGTCTCGCTCGAGATAGGTTACCGCAATGTCGATCGCACTCTCTACGAGGATGAAGGAACCGATCGATGGATCGACTTCGGCTAAAGAAGTCAGAGCATCCATCTCCTTGTGGGCCTCAGCCAGCAAAGACCCCGCGTGCTCGTAATACGGGGTGTCTTCTGCTTCTTTTAACAGCAAAGAGATAGCTGCCTGTCCCACAATCATAGCCTCGTAAGCTATCTCTTGCTTCGTCTGCGGCTTCAGTTTGTCGAATCTAGCTCGGAAGGTCTCTACAGCCTGACCAGCACTCACTAAATCCTTCAAGCTCATATCATTCTTGATACGCCCCGCTGTAAAACGTAACGCATCAACAGCTACCGAATCACCAGCGGTGTGAGCCAATTCTTCTAGCCGTTTCCACATTTGCTGTGCGAGTTCGAACTCGTCCAACTCCTGAGCCTGTCTACAGGTCATGGAATAATCGGTCATCCAGGAGCGAATCTGCGAGACATTGAGTCGTTCGATGAAAGGGATAACGAACTCCGACACCTTCTGCGCGCGCAGAATAATTCCTTGATCGAGAGCCTCTGCAGTCGCACTTCGAACGCTTTTCATCAAGAGCTCCGAAGCAACCTGGAACGCCTCCTGAGCCTTATCCGGGTTACTACCACCTTTCAACAGGACCAGTTCCTGCGGAGGGGCTTCGGCTAGTTGTCGCGCTGCATCTGCTTGATTGAACGCATACATCGACACGCGCTGGCGGTGATTTTCAAGTTGCGTATCCTCCGCCAGCATGCCGAAGTAGGACTGCGACACTCCCCACAGACCAAAGCGCGCGAGCGAACTCAGGTGCGAGGCTTCCTTGATGTGTTGCGGTAGATCGTCGATGTTCTGGAGTTTGCCCAGGCCGAAAATGGCGTAGAGGTTCTTCGCTATGGACAACACCTCAGGCTCTGCATCCGTGGCCACGAAATACTGCGCCCAAATCGCGGCAAGCTTATCTCCGAGAACAGCGCTGAGCTGAATCTGGTCAGTCGGCACATCCTTTTTACGGGCCTTCAGATCCGAGAGTATCTTTTGAGACGTCTCACAGAGCGCCTCGAGGACGACCTGTGGCTCTTCTCTACCTTTTTCATCGGGCCTTTCAGAAAGGCGATACTGGGTCTCCGCTTCATCGAGCGCCCTGATAGCTAGTACGATACGCTCAAGAGAGACGCGATGTGTCCTACGGTCAAGAGTGTCGAGCTCCTGTAATCGCTTCAAAGCCCCTGAAAGATCGTCGGGCGCAGTGCTATGAGGAAATGCGAGCTGCTCTTCGTATTTCCCCGATTGATTGCGATCGTCGCCCGTTGGACCAACGCCATGTTTACTCATACTGACTCGTCTGCCGTAAAAGAGAGACGGGAGATGGTACCACGCGTTCCCCCGCTACAACATGTCGGCTACCCCAACCCATGCGCACGCTAGTGTTCGGATCAGTATGGATTAGCGGGTTTCACCAACAAGGCCCGGATGCGACAGCATGCGTGCGATAGTCAGCTAGCGGATTAAGTACTCTTCTGCCGCGCCCGTTTTCCAGTCACCGGATTCTTCGCTTGGAATCGCTCGAGCTGCGCACGGAGGTCTTGCAGCGCCTTGATACGCATACTGAAGGGCTCGCGTTCTACAGCCCCCATCTCTCCCATCGTCTTCTCGCTTCCATCCGGCTGAAAGATCGCATCCCAACCGAAATCACGCCCGCGCGGAGGCACCACCACGCCGGTCACTACCCCTTCACCATAAATGAAACTTTGGGCACCCAAAGCTAATCCGAAGACGGTACGAACTTCAGCCCGAAACTCATCCTTCGATACTGCCAGCGAGTAGAGACCTTCGACTCCGAGAGCCTTCAAGAACCACTTGATCAGGGGACCAGGCAAACCATTGAGAGCGGTCATCGCAAGCGATGTGTCCTCGATCAGCACCGGGGAGTATCCTTGCGCGATCGCAGCCTGCGCTTTGGCTATCACCACCTTGCGTGGCTCGAGCTCTTGCACCTCGGGCAGATCGAGATGCACATGTCGCATCGTACCGAGCACCGACTCGACCTCCTGCAACTTGTAACGATTTCCAGTGACGAAGAATACATCCTGGAGAACCTTGTCGATCTTGTCCCAGCGGCCTGTCATATGATGCCGATACTCGATTCTCCGCCAACGCACACGCCCTACGAATCAGCGCGACGCTTTCATTGCCCCACTTCTCGAAATAACTGGAGCTCTATTCTACCTTCGCCAGGGTCGGAGAATTCCTGAAGGGAAGCCTCCGAAAACCCAGCTATAGGGAGCTAACTACTAGCTATCCTACATGAACCACGACCTCTCGCGTATGGGGTCTTTTTCGGTGTTCCCACACGTAGATCCCCTGCCACGTTCCCAAGACCAGAGATCCCTGCATGATCGGAATGGAGAGCGAGACATCGGTGAGGATAGCTTTGATGTGCGCCGGCATATCATCGGCTCCTTCGCTGGTGTGCGTGTAGAGCGAATCGTTCTCCGGGACGAGGCGGTTGAGCCACCTTTCGAGATCTGCACGAGCCGAGGGATCGGCGTTCTCCTGAATGATCAGACTCGCCGACGTGTGACGAATGAACACCGTGCACAACCCTTCGGAACAATCGGACTGGTGGACGATCGACGCGACCTCATCGGTAACCTCATAGAGCCCCTGTCCACGGGTCTGTACTCGAAAACCCTTAACCATGAGCCTGCTGTGAAAGTGCGCGCGCCCACGCAGCAAGTGAAGGTACTGCGACCTGCTCCTTAGTAACGAGATCCTTCACCTGAACCTCACGCGTCGACGGATCGACGAAGAGCACATAGCGAATTCCTTTTGAATCAGCATAATCGATCTGCTTGCCCAACTTCGGAGAACGATAGAACACCTCCGTCGGTAATCCGGCGTCGCGCAGCTCCTGCGCTACTTCGTTCGATAAGACACGAGCATCCTCCGAGAGCACCGTAACGAGCGCTTGGGTCGGACTCTTGCGACTCGTATCCACCAACTTCTCGCTCACGGCCAGCTCCATCAGGCGACTGAGACCGAGCGACACACCGACACCGGGCAACTTCTGATCGCAGAAATCGCCCGCCAAATTCTCGTATCTTCCTCCGGCAACCACGGTCCCAAACTCGGGATACCGATCCATTCCGATCTCCATAATCAGACCGGTGTAGTAATCGAGACCGCGAGCCAAACTGAGATCGATCGTTACCTTGGAGCGTACCGACGCCGGTAGCAGCTCGCAAACCGTGAGCAACTCCTGAAGACCTTCTTGAATCAAATCACTGTGCAGCTTGAGCCCCTGTACCTTCTCGACAAGCTGCTCAACCGGACAACGTACTGTCGTAGAGTTCAAGATCGACTCAATCGCCGCCTCTGAGATCCCAGCGATCTTGCGCAACTCTCCGGCCACACCGTCCCGACCGATCTTGAGCAGCTTGTCCACTGCGATGATGGCCGACTTGCGCGCCTGCTCATCCAGCCCAAGAGCTTGATACAAGCCTTGCAACAGCTTTCGATTGTTAATGCGGATCGAGAACGGTCCGAAGTTGAGCGTCTCCATCACGAGACCAACCACCGTAACCACCTCGGCGTCACACGACAGAGGCAGCTCGTTACGAGCTATGATATCGATGTCGAATTGGTAGAACTCACGGAAGCGCCCCTTCTGCGGACGGTCTCCGCGCCACACTTTCTGAAGCTGGTAGCGCTTGAAGGGAAAGGCAAGGGCGTTGTTGTGCTGAGCCACGTACCGAGCAAAAGGCACCGTGAGGTCGAAATGCAACCCCATCTCCGCCTCATCTGCATCATCAGCTTTGAGCCGCTTTACGACGAAGATCTCTTTGTCGATCACCCCCTTTGATCCGAGGGAGCTCAAAAGCTCGACCGCCGGCGTTTCGATGGGGGTAAACCCGAAACTCTCGTATATCCCTCGTATCTTGGAGATAACCCGATCTTCTGCCAGCTTCTGCTCCGGGAGCCACTCAGGGAACCCCGATATCTTTGAGATCTTTGCCATAGTACGCCCTCCCGAGAGAATCGGAGTATATCACCCCATCCCCCCTCGGTCACTCCGTCCCCCCTCTACCGCCACTTAATCCTTCCCTAAGAATCAGAATAACTGTACATTCTTACGATACCGCGTGGCCCCAATACTCGCACAAAGAACGGCTGGACAGTCCCCTTAGACCCCAGCCCCGAGAATCGGCCACTTTCTTGCTTTTAGTATAGAGGGCACATGGCAAAGATCCCTTGGAGTCACATTCGAGAAGCGTTCGCAGGTGAATGGGTAGAGCTCGTCGAGTACTCCTGGAAGGGAGAGTCGTTGTACCCGCAGGCCGCTATCGTTCGACATCACAGCGCAAACCGCGGTGAACTACTGCGCAAGATAGCCAAGTCGGGACGGGTAGAGGGCGCAGTGGTGCTCTTCGTCGGGCCATCGTTCCCGGCGTTCCTGACCAGTGCCGCAACCAGCGCTCACAGCAGCTCTCTGTAATTTAGGGCGTTCTGCACACATAGCATCAAGACCCTCAATGCTAGACGCAACTCCTCTCCTTAGGCTCTATGCACGCTGGCGTAACCAGCAGCTGCAGGCCGAGACCCAACGGCAGCAGCTCATGAAGCTCATCAGAACTGCCGCCTCGACTCGCTTCGGTGTCGATCATGGATTCAGCTCGATAACCTCCATAGAGGAGTATCAGCGCAAAGTTCCGTTGAGGACCTACGAGAACTTCTGGAACGAGTACTGGAAGGAGGCATTTCCAAAGCTCGAAAACCGCACCTGGCCTGGGCTCATCCGCTACTTCCCCGTGAGCTCCGGCACCTCATCCGGCACCACCAAATACATCCCCTGCTCCAACGAAATGCTGCGGTCAAACACCAAGGCCGGCACCGATCTGCTCGTGCACCACGTCACCAACAAACCGCACTCCAAGCTGATGGGCGGCAAGAGCTTCATGCTCGGAGGAAGTACCGACCTGACCTCACCCGCACCCGACGTATTTCTAGGAGATCTGAGCGGAATCGCCGTAAAAACGCTCCCCTGGTGGGCACGACAACGCTACTTTCCTCCAGCCGAATTAGCCCTGCTCAAGAACTGGGAAGAGAAGATCAACACCCTTGCGACCCTCTCACTAGAAGAGGACATCCGCATGATCTCCGGCGTCCCCGCATGGATGCTCATCTTCTTCGAGAAACTTCACGAGCTGTGCCCGAATGCAGACTCCATCGCGCAGATCTATCGCAACCTCGAGATGGTCGTTCACGGTGGAGTTAACTTTGCACCGTACATCGACAGGTTTCGAGAACTACTAGGATCGAGCTCCGCAGAGCTACGGGAAGTATATCCAGCAAGTGAAGGTTTTATCGCTGTCGCAGACAGGGGCTACGGCGACGGCCTGCGTATGAACCTCGATATCGGGATCTTCTACGAGTTCGTTCCCCTCGAAGAGCTCGGCAACTCGCAACCCACGCGCCACTGGATAGGAAACGTCGAACCCGATGTTAACTACGCCGTTATCATGACAACCTGCGCAGGGCTGTGGTCCTACATCATCGGAGATACCGTCCGCTTCGTCGATACCAAGACACCACGCGTACTGGTGACGGGCCGAACCTCATACTACCTCTCGGCATTCGGAGAGCACCTCATCGCCGAAGAGATCGAAGACGGTGTCGTCACAGCTGCTCGCGCGATCCACGCCGAACTCTCCGACTTCACCGTCGGCCCCATCTTCCCAGAGAAAACCGGAGAGCTCGGGGGACACCTCTTCATCGTCGAGTTCGCGCACACTCCACCCACGACTGAACAACTCGCAACGTTCTCAGCCGCTCTCGACAAACGGCTCTGCGAGCGAAACGAGGACTACGAAGCACACCGTTCACAGGGCTTCGGCCTGCGTCCCCCTACGATCCTGGCCGTTCAGGATGGCTGCTTCGCCGGATGGATGAAGAGCCGAGGAAAGCTGGGCGGTCAGAACAAGGTGCCGCGCATCATCACCAACCGCGACACACTGTCAGAACTAGTTGAATTTACAAAAGATTTCAACCCGCAGCGGAAGACCGCCTAGCGGCCTGCCGTTACCTTGGCAGGGCGACCGTATCAGTCGCCGTTCACCTTTGACCCCGACAACCGTCATCGAGCTGCCGCGCCCAACCGCCACTTAGTTGCAAAAGCTGCCCCAGAAAGCCTACACTGACCCGATGTCGGTACTTTCGTTCCTCTCAGTAACAGCGCTCTATACCCTCTCCCTCGTCGGAGACGGCTGCATCGTAATCGCCATAGCGCTGGCTGCTACGGTCGGCGGACGACCGTGGTTGTGGGGACTCTCCTTTGCGAGCTTTCACGCCCTCTACGCCTGTATCGGCATGCTCGTCGCAGGAGAGCTCACACACTACTCGAATTTCCTCGGCGACCTCCTCGTTTTAGGTGGAACTCTCGTGCTCCTTCGACATTTCTTACACCACCGTGTGCACCACATCGTACAGAAGGACTGTAGCTGCGAGCATCATAACCACACACAGATGAGTGCTGGCGGTATCATCTCAACCGCCGCTGCCCTCTCACTTCACTCACTAGCGGCCGGAGCGATCGTCCGCGAGATGGTTGGTCCTGTCTCTTCCAGCGTCGTAGTTTCCATACTCCTGGTGAGTTCGGCAGTAGTCGGTGCTCTGATAGCTTTCATCGTACTAATCGGAGAGACCGAGGGCGCTCCGATCCTCAAGAAGCTCGACAAAATCCCCGGCATCTTCGCGACTGCACTTACCGGCATGTGCTGCTGGGCGCTTTATCACACACTCGAAGAGTTCTTCTCCCCATCGGCGGGATTTCTCTTCGCATATGGCATCGCTTCGGTACTGATCTCATTGGCTCTCGGCTACACCACCCACGAGCGAGGAACCTCTAGCCTCGTGCAAATCCCTTCGCGGAGAGCATGATCTTCATGTCAGAGAGCATCATCGAAACTCTTCGCTCGCAGGGCTTCCGTATCACGAAGGTGCGTCGTGGGATCATAGAGATCCTCGCCGAGGCCACTCAGCCACTCTCTGCTCTCGAGATCCTTCACGTACTCAAGAGCACGCTCCCGAAGTTGAACAAAACAACCATTTACCGTGAACTCGACTTTCTTGTGTCCAACTCGCTCGTCTCTCAGATCGACATCTTAGAAGGCATGAAGAGGTATGAGCTTGCGACATCTTCGCATCATCACCACCATTTGGTGTGCACCGACTGCAATACCATTCAGTGCGTAGAGATGGAGAACGACCTCGACGACCTCGAGCGGAAGATCAAGACGCGCCACAAATTCTTCGTAAAGTCGCATATACTCGAATTTTTCGGGCGTTGCTCTCTCTGCGAGGAGAAAAGACCTTGAAAATGCTTCACTAGCCCACCTTGCGAATAGTCCGGATTGGTTTACAATTCGTCCCGATAACACAGTAATTAGTGATCACATGAGCGCCCAGAACAATCCCCTCAACCCGATGAACATCCTCAAACAACTCCTCTTCTGGGCGATTCACCTCGGTTGCATCGGAGTTCTGTGGGTAGGCTTCAGCTGGACCGCCCTCGGAGTTTGTGCTGCGCTTTATGTGGTTCGCATGTTCGCGATTACAGGCGTCTACCACCGGTATTTCTCTCACCGCAGCTACCAAACAAGTCGCTGGTTCCAATTCGTGCTGGCCTTCCTCGGAACGACTTCGGCGCAGAAAGGACCGATCTGGTGGGCATCACACCACAGGCACCACCATCAGCACTCCGATACGGAAGAGGATATCCATCCACCACGACTCTACGGATTGTGGTGGGCCCACGTTGGTTGGGTGCTGAGCACACAGTTCATCGACACACGCTCTGAGCTCGTCAAGGATCTCTTGAAGTTTCCAGAGCTACGCCTGCTCGACCGTCTTCATTTCGCACCACCTCTCGTGCTTGCAGGTATGCTCCTAGCACTCGGCTCGCTCCTGCATACACACTACCCCGAACTCGGAACTTCCGCAGGACAACTCTTCGTTTGGGGATTCTGCGTTAGCACCACTTTGCTGTATCACGGCACCTTCTGTATCAATTCCCTCGCGCATCTAATCGGAAAGCCCCGCTTCAAAACGGGGGACGACAGCAAGAACAGCTTCATCCTCGCTCTCATCACGCTCGGCGAGGGCTGGCACAACAACCATCATCGCTACCCTGGATCTGAACGTCAGGGCTTTTACTGGTGGGAGATCGATATCTCTCACTACATCCTCAAGGCCCTCTCATGGTGTGGACTTGTGTGGGATCTGCGCGTTCCGCCCGAAAGGATCTATCTCGAAGCAGAACAGCGCGAGCTTTCTCAGGCAGCCTAAGAAGGGAAGCAGGCGACGAACCCAATCAGTCTTTAGCTTCCGCTGCCAAGCTCCTGACTCATCGACGACAAGGAGCCGTTCACGAACTTTGGAACATCAGCTATACCCTTGAGCGCTCCTTTCGCGGTTGGATCCTCCGACTCTTTGTCTTTCTTCCCTGCTCCCGCTGATATGACAGGAGAGCCCCCGCCCTTCTCGGTTCCAGAGGGCTCAGCTCGCAGCATATTCTTTAGAGAATCCCACAACCCCTTCTGCTCCTTCTTTTCGGAAAACGATTCGAGATACGTGTCGTAGTCTGCCGTGGTGATATCGGGAATAGCTTTGTCATTCAGAGCAGCTTCACGCTGAGAAACAGGAACCTTTTCGAGATTGTCCGTATACGCCACGCGACCCTTATCGTCCTTGTACCGAAAGAGCCGCGCCTGACCTGTGGTTACGCCCTGCCGCATCTGTATCCACACGAACCCCACCAGTGACAAACAAACAATCAAGCCGAGGATCTTCAGCTCCATGCTTCCACGCATTCCGCGATAAACTGGCGTTCGGGTTCCGATACTTCGGCACTCCTCACGCGCTTCCATGAAATCTCTGTCTTCCATTCCCCGCTCTAACGATCAAACCGAAATTACTTTCCGGCGTCAGAGTAATCGGCACGTTAACTCGATATGCTTGAGGCTCCTTAAGTTAAAACCACCTATCATCATAACTAGACAGCGCGTTATCAATTCATCAAATGCTAGCTAACCCCCTATAATTAGGTCACAAATCCTCGCACCACCCTCAATATATTAGAAAATTGGTCCTCCAGACGGACCCCTGCATCTTAACCATCTCAGGTAGATCTGTTCGCAGGTGCGGGGCCGGTCTACTTGGAAATGGGTCCTGATGTGAAAAGCAGGGATTAGAAAGCTGCCAAGAACGTGAAGATACTCATTCTCAACCAAGACTGGTTCGCCACCGAGCTCCGTGACATGGGTCATGAAGTCGTCGTCTGCGGAATTGCAGACCACATGGAGGTCAGGCTAGCCTCAACGATGTATCACATCGACCATTTGCTCGGTGAAATCCTCAACGGTTTTACACCGGATGTAATCGTGTGGTTCGACAACAGCGCACCCCTTTTGCTCATCGGCTTGGAGCATTGTGCCATCCCGATGATCTTTTACTCCGTGGACACACAACATCACCACGAACTTCACTCCTACCTCGCCAGTGCCTTCGATTACGTCCTCATCGCGCAGCGCGACTACATGCTTCATTTCGCTGAGACGGACACTCCCATGGAGTGGTTTCCGCTCTGGGCTCCACGCTACGTTGAAGCTTCGAAGGACAAGAAGTACGGTCTCACCTTCGTAGGAAATCTGAATGTGAAATTGAACCCTCTGCGGGTCAAGTTCTTCGAAGAGTTCCAGAAGCTTTCGCCTATCCACATTCAGCAAGGTGCCTATTGGGAGATATTTCCCTTCGCAGACATAGTGGTCAACCAAACCGTAAAGGGCGACCTCAACTTCCGAGTATTCGAAGCGATGATGTGTGGACCTCTGCTCCTGACCGAGAAGACCTCCAACGGACTGCTCGATCTCTTTAACGATGGAGAGCACCTCGTCACTTACGAGCGCGGAAACGCTCAATCTGCAGCCGACATCGCCAACACGATGCTGGGCGATCCTGCAGTGAGAAATCGAATCGCAGAAGCTGGCAGGAACGAGATACTTGCCAAGCACACTGCGCGAAACCGCGCCATCGAGCTCGAAAAGATAATCAGAAATGTTCGCAAGCGCTCCCCGAGCCTGCGCAGATATTTCGCCATGATGATCAATCACAATATCGTCTCCACATCTACAGAGGAGCAGGTACGAGGATTGAGCGTCAAGGCCATCATCGCCTCATTACGCGCCGCTCAATTCGCCTTGGACGAGGGAGCAGAGCCAACGGACGTAGAAACTGCTCACCTCATTCGAGCATGTTTACGCTACGACAGACTCCTCGGCACCGGCGGTGGCGCGGCATTGTTGCGGACTTACGCTGAAGCGTTCCCTACCAACTATCTTTTAGGCCTGGCGGAGGTTCGTTCACGCTTGAATCAGGGAAAGCGGGTCGAAGCTACAGAGCTCGCAGCGCGAATCTCGTCCGACCCCACCTCGAAGATCTTTGCTCTCGCAGAGAACACGATATCGATGATCTTGAGTTGAGAGTTACCGCTGCGTGGGCGCTGCAGTTCGATCGGCATTTACCACATCGTACAGCAACTTATTCAGCAACAGATTGCCCACCACCAACTTGCCATCCTCGTTGAGAAGGTAGATAGCAAAGGGACGCTGAGCTCCCCTCTCGGTTCTGAAGGAGCGGAACAGAGCCAACCCCGCGTGACCATCGGCATCACTGGTAGGAAGCGTCTCTACTGCGTCCTCGAGCGCCGCAAAATCCGCGAAAAACGGGATAAATCGCTGCTCAATAATCGTATCGATAGCCCCTTTCCCCATCGCAGCCTCGGTTCGCTTGACCAAGCTCCGGCTCAGCATAGCACGGAAACGAGCTGCATCTCCTTTGACCAACGCATCCACTGCCTGCTCAACCAAGACGCTGTACCTATCTGGCCTTGCTCGGTAATCATCCACTACCCCTGGCGTCGGTGTTTCGGCGAATACCGATGCACACGCAGTCACGATACAGACTAGCATTACGACCATGTGCGATTGTGTGCGCGAGAAAGGGCTGATGGGCATCGGGATTACCTCTTAATACGCTAACAGCCGCCAACCGCGCATACCGCGTACCTGGCGTGACGATTGATCGTAGGCGTGGCGGGCAACAGTCCCGTCCACGCTTGTGTTCTCCACAGGATGCTAACTATGCCTCGTTCGATAAGCAACTAAGTTCTTCAGTGCTCGAATATTTTGGTTATGTAACGCGGAGGCGCGGAAGACGCGGAGACCGCAGGATGGACATTGCTATGATACTCACGGGAGCTAGTGCCCAAGGGCAGTCGCCTTGAGGAGCCGACCCAATACTCGTAATGTTCGGCTGCGCTCTCCGCGTCTTCCGCGCCTTGTATTTTGAACTTAGGCGGTTTTGAGAGGTACACTTAGAGTCGCCTGGCGGCTTAGGAGCTCGTTCCTC
>JBILEW010000003.1:0-88736 GCA_044351885.1 Bdellovibrionota bacterium | reverse complement strand
TGGTCGGATCAGAACAAAGCGCTCCGAGCCTGCCGCCGGCTCTACCTTCGTGTCCCAACCCGGTATCACCGTGAAGCCTTGGATCTCGGCGATGAGCGCCTCACGGGTGGCATCCTCGAAGCTGCGGGAGAAACGGTACAGCCATACTCGGCCTTTGGAGAGCACGAGTGGCCTGATATCCCAGGGCGAATTGCTGACGAGTACATTGACGCACACAGCGGATGGGGGGAATGCGCGGGAGTAGAGCTCAAACGTCCCTCGTTCCGAATCGCTCAGTGCGTCAGGTGACACTAACCTCACAAGTACCTTCCCCTACTCCGTTCCTCGTTGCTCTGTGCGCACCGTGTCCTTCGGCTCGCTGTCCTGTCCGGTTATGACACTCTACACCGAAGTTCTACGCTAACTCTGGAGCGCCACAAGAGCGTCTATCTCTTGTTTGAGCCGAGACAGTATCTCGTCATACCCAAACTGTCCGACGAGCTCACCTCTGCGCTTAAGATTGACGTGACTCGGAGCGCACCACAACCCCAGATCGGCATCGTCCGTCTCGCCCGGACCGTTCACACGACATCCCATGACCGCTATGGTGAGCTTCTTGTCAGCGAACTCTTGGGTCATGCCCCGCACCTTTTGCGCCAGCTCGACGAACGCTTCATTCTCTACCCGTGAGCAAGAAGGACACGAGATGATGTTGAGCCCCTCCTGCTCGAAACGCGGTACCGACCTGAAACGACCGGCATACACGTCCTCTGCGATCTTCTTGGCTAGCAGCACCTCTTGATGTTTCTCGGTATGCGGAAGCGTGAGCGACACACGTAGCGTGTCCCCTATACCTTGAGCCAGGAGGTTCTCGAAGGCGACGCGGGTTTTAATCTCTCCCATTGGAAGCATGCCGGCTTCGGTCACTCCAAGGTGTATCGGAATCTCTGGGCACTGCACAGCGAAGCGACGGTTGATATCGATCACATCGTTGGGATCTGAGCTCTTGAGCGACACTACGTAGTTGGTGAAAGCGAGGTCTTCGAGGTACCCAATGTGCTCTTTGGCAGACTCGATCGCCACCTCGATAGGATCCTGATCGTGCTGTGCTCGAGCGGGATCAAGAGAGCCGAAGTTGACCCCGATTCGAAGGGCCAAATCGTGATCTCTGGCGACTTGAACGATGTAGGCTACCTTCTCACGAACAGGAACATTCTTCTCGTGATGATAGAGATGTCCCGGGTTGTAGCGAATTTTTTGCACGTACGGTGCGACATTCTTGGCGAGTTTGTAGCTCTCCTGAAGATCGACTACCAGTCGGGCGTTCGTTCGCTTGCGTATCTCTGCCAGGGCTTCGACGTCTCGTCGACTGTCGATCGCAATTCGAATGATATCTGCACCATGGTCTTGGAGCAGTGAGATCTGACGGGAGGTCGCTTCGATGTCCTGTGTCTTAGTAGCGCACATGGATTGCACCGAAATTGGACCCTCGCTTCCGATAATCAGGTCTCCTACTTGAACCGAACGGGTCTTTCTCCGGCTAATCCGAGGTGCTCGCGAAGCTGGGTCTACGATTGGGAGCTTTGAATCCTTTGTCATGGGCACTTCCGGACGATTTTCACTGTCGAATTATCAAAAATATTGTATGATCGGTGAGTTATAGCAACCTTTCACGGTGTTGTCTTCCCGACCTGGAAGATAGCAGAGCGAAAGCACCTAGCATCGAGGCCCCTGTATTGGGAGGCATACGCTCGAGTGGGCTATCGCGCAGCGGCTGTCGGCGTATTGTTGGAGGCGCGCGGGAGGGGTAAGTGGTTGTAATGAAACAGCTTTTGTCCTATCGGGCTGTCGCTGCAGATCGAAGAAAGCCTCATGCGAGGATTTCAAAAAACGGTCCTACAACCGATCACGGATTAGATTTGGTGCACCTATGACAGACCAAGAGGAACTAGAGGAGATCTTCGCGAATATAACAGAGGAGTACGAGGAGCCGGTGCCTATCGGGGGACGGTGCGAGAGTACGATCTTTTACCGAGTAGAAGACCTTAGTGATGCGGAGCTCGATGCCTGTGCTCAATATGTCGCCGAACGCATACGAAATGTAATCTCGCCGCAGCATCCCGAGCTTTTCCTGAAGCTGCCGGGTGGTTATTCGTTCTTCGCCGAGCGCCTTTGTGCGGTGTACTCCGAGATGTACAACAAGGGAAAGGAGATTCCGCTTGAGCAGTACCTCGAGAGCAAGATGTCCAACGGGCACGGTGAAAAATACAAGGGGTGTGCGTCGATCCTAGTAACCGATGTAATTACCACTGCGCGATCAAGTCTCGAAGCTCACACGCGAGCCACCTTACGGGGTATTCCGGTTCTTTGCTGGGCGACCCTCATCGACCGCACCTTTGGGCCGGGGCCCGTGCCTGTTGTGTCGGCCTTCACTGGTGCGCCGGTGAGGGTTCTTACGCAGATCGGATAGGTGGGGCGCGTAGCATCCGACAGCCGATGCCGACAGAACCCTACTGCATCAGTTCAACTGGGCCCTGGAGCTCGTCGAAAAGGGACTACCCTCGATGGGGGTTGGCGTCACCGTCAGGAGGGTCAGGATACTGAAGAAAAAGGCCAAAGCTACTGATTTTCCGAGAGATATCACCATGTCTCAAACCTCAATCACAAACCCGACTACCATATCGGCTAGAATGAGAGATAACTTTAGCCTAAAAAGCGTCAGAACCCTTCCCTAGAGAAACGAGGCAAAACCTACCGCTCCTCTACGTGAACGTGCTCGTGCACCTGAACGTAAACGTACACGAAACAAAAACATCAAGATGTTCGTGAACGCGCACGTTCACGTGATAAGTTCAAAAGTGAGACCACAGGTCAGTTTTGCCTCACACCCCCTAGAGGCGCTTGAGCGGGATCACCTTCCGAGAGCCCCCTACGGCGATGCGTGGTGTGATTACAGGGCTATGACTATCCTCTTTGGCCCGATCGTCTGCTTCGTCGAGTATGGCGATAGTAGAGACAACCGTAGCGGCCTCCTCGGAGAGCTCCGCCGCAGGTCGAACCACCTTGCTGCGGCGAATGAGCATATCGAGCTCGTGGTGAGCTGCTTGGCCTGCCTGGAGGCGTGCCTTGAGGCTTACCAAGTTAACTGAAAGGGACGCCGATCTGATGAAATCACCCCGCTCTGCACACGCGATCAGCTCGCGCTGGGATTGGACTAACTCGCTCTCACTGGTTCGCCAGATGGTCTGAAATTCATTCCGCAGGGCGAAGACGTCGTAGATAAGCTTCTTGGTATTTGGGGACTCGACCGCCTCGGAGAGCTTTCGTAGGAGTAAGCTGTTCACCTCGCGCCACTCCTGTACCTGAGATGCGGATAGCTCCGCAGCGCTCTCGAGCTTCAGATTCGAAACGGTGCCCGCTGAATTGTACAGTCGAAGCGCGCGTCGGCTCTTTTGGATGAGCGCCATAACTCTAGCGCGAAAGGACTCTGACTCCATAAACTCCTACCTGACGGAACGACGGCGAAGGTTAGCAGCGGTACCGACCTAAATCAACATTAAACTGACCGCCGCGAACCAAAGGCTTTAGTGTACCGGCGGCAGTACCGAAGCGGAGGCGGCACGATACGAACTACGCGTGGGACGCTGTTTAAATAAAAGATGCCGGGAGGGTTGCTCTAGGTGCTAGCTCAAGGAAAAGCAGGCGCAATCGAGAAGGCGCTCAGCGAAGCGGTCCCCCGCCAGGCACGCAGCGTGATGTCGAGTATTCCGTCGTATAGCTCGACATCTTTGGAAAGCTTTAACGGCTTAGCGTTACCCACCTCGCGAACTACGTCGATGTTCTTGAGCGCCGCTCCCCCCTCCATCTCGATATCGAAGATGCTTTTCCCTGCATGCCGCTGGTAGAGCTCCATAAAATAAAATGTGACCGTGTACGATCCCAAAGGCAGCGGCAAATGGTATTCAATCGGACCCTTTCGTGAGCTCCTTCCCGAACTGTAGAGCTTCGGGATCAGAGTCAATCCGTGACCAGAGCTGTCTCCGTACGTGGCAGCTTTCGAGAGTCCTACGTCGCTCTGCCATACGACACCCTTCTCGTCTATGAATCCTGGGCCCCCACATTTGATGTACAACGTTGGCCTCAAGGTGAGGCGTTGTAGCCTACCGAGCTGATCCAGATCGTGCATACGATCGGAGATGGTGGGCATGGCACCCGGAGTTGGCGCGATAGAAGCAGCAACCCTGGACCGAGGATCCGTTTCGGCGAAGCTTAAGGGAGCCCAGGATGATGAGAGGAGGGATATGAGCAGTAAGAGCTTAAGTTCGCGAACCATGGCTAGTATTTAAGTTGATCGTTCGAATCGGGGTAGGATCTGTATCTGTATAAGAAAGCTCGAGTCTGCTCCAAGCCATTCCAGGCTGTTTCCGCTAACTGGCTTAATGTTCACACCTTGGGGTAACATCCAGCCAGGCAAAGCGCTGTCGATGAATATCCGCAGAGCGTCGCGGTTGAACCCCGAAGTGTGCCACCATCATGGATGCAGGTGACTATGGACGAGCCTTCCCCGAATGTGGGGCAACGAAACGAGGTATCTGTGTCGTGCCGACCCTTGGTATCGGCAGAGATCTCCCTTGCCGCCAGCCTCGTCGAGGCTGAGTGGGGTCACACCTATGCTCAGCGATTCATCACCGAGGCCACCGATCTCCTGCACCGAGCCTTCTCCTCTCCTTTCGGCGCTTTCGACAGCTTAGGTTCGATTAGGGGAGTTGGCATAATCGTAAAGGGTGATATCGACTACGCGCTCTGGGGGATCGCCTGGCTCGTAGTATCTCCATCGCATCGAGGACTCGGGATAGGTGAAGCGTTGATTCGAGCTATGACTCGGTACGCTACCGACAATCAGCGTGAGTTCCCGTCACCGTACGCGGTTATACAGCTCACCACGCGGGTTCCAGAGTACTTCCTGAGGCTCGGCTTCGTAGAAGCGGCAAAGTGGGGAGATGGTGGCAGCAGCCGCCTCATGATTCTCGATACGCGAAATGCAAAGGGGGTTGGACATGAAACTCACTGAGCAGGAAAGAGAGATAGTGAGCTGTATGTACTTCCGTGCTGATGTGCCGGTAAGACAGGTGGCCGAGGAGACCGGGCTCCGAGAAGGTGTGATTCGAGGGTGCATCGCTCGTTTGCTCGAGAGGAAAGCGATCGAGCTGCGGCCCTTTATCAATCCCTTTGCAGTTGGGTTGTGTGAGTTTCAAGCGCTCATCTCCACGCACGGGATGGAGCCGCAGATCCGGCAGAAGCTCCTGCAAGCGCTCGTGGAGTCGCAGTACTCGACCTATGTCGGAGCTATCGGTGGAGACTTCCACCTCGCTGTGATGCTCGTTGCTCGAGATGTAGCCGAGCTGAACTCGATCTTCGATGCCATGAATGGACACGTGGGCAATACGCCATACGAGAGAGAGGTGAGTTCATGCAGCTCGATCTCGTTCTATGCACCGAAATATCTGCAGGGAAACACCTATGGCCCACCAAGTCTGACGTACGGTCCTGTCGAGCAACGTTGGACTATCGACGACCTTGATCAACGCCTGCTTTTTGCGCTTGGAGAGTTGAAAAGTATCTCAATCAGTGAACTTGCGAGAGCAGTAGGCGCTCCCGCGACTACGATCAACTACAGGTTGTCCGGGCTAAAAGAGAAGGGAATCCTGCTGGGAGTCGGTTATGCGCTCCCCCCGCTCAACGACGGGCTACTACCGTTTGCTCTCCAGGTGAGGGCGGCTAGCATCTCTCCGTCGATCCGCGCCCAGATGCGACAGTACTGTGCCACCCATCCCGCAATCTCTTATATGATCGAGGGAGCCGGATCGTGGGAGTTTCAAATCGGCATCCGTTTGACCGACATGCGCCAATCGACCGCTGTCGCAGAGGACATCCGCAGAACCTTTGCGCCGCATGTCACCAAGGTAACGACTATCCCTGTGTATGACACCCTCAAAGTTCTACCCTATCCGCTCATGGCAGTGTGGCCATGTAGGCGTTCGCAGGTAGCAGCCGGGTGACCAGTTTGCAGTAAGATGATGGAGCGCTGTTCATGAACCCCTCATTAAACCAACCCAAGGACGGCTCTGGAGAGACCCAGAAGGAATCTGTTGGTAATGCGCGTCGCATCGATTTATGCACGTCCGCGAGCCTTACGGTGCAGCAGCTCGACGATGCAAAACAGCTCTTCTACAAAGACTCCGATTGGGGCGAGTTCTATGGCGATAAGTTTCGTGTCGAGGCTGAGCAGGTTCTCTCCATGCCGCCATCAGCAGTCAAAGGGATTTTTCTTCCATGCGGTAAACTTGTTGGTGTGGGGGTAGTGCAGAAGGAAGGTTTCGACTACGCGTACTGGAGCTTGACCTGGATCATGGTCGATAGCGATTATCGCAACCAGGGATTGGGTCGAGTCGTCGTTGACACCCTCTTAGATCATGCCAAGACGGAGCAGGCTAAGAGTCACAACCCGAACTGTCGCGTTCTCATCTCGGCAGTGGTCGGCCAACATGAGTTCTACTCTCGCGGGTGGGGTTTCAAGACGCTCGCCGAGGGGCCTCTTCCCGGCGAGCGGTTGATGATGCTCGACGCGACCGGACCAGGATTGCCGCTACGTCCGCAAAGGTGACCGGTGGTGGCCTCTGCGAACCTCCAGGGTCGATTTCAACCCTGTACTTAGTGCAGCACGGCTACTCCATCTCTTCGGAAGCATACGAATGCACAGGTCCCTGACCGTACTCGTCCATCACTACGTCTCCCTCCGGAGCGGCGAAATAGTGCATCACGTGAGCGGGGACGTGCACCAGGTCACCTGCAGAGTAGCGTAGTAATTTCCCTTCGATGAATTCATCTCCCGACACTAGGTGCAGCACGCCGGATACTATGGATAACACACGCTCGCGCGAGTGTGCATGCGGCTGAACACGTGTTCCCTGCGGCAGCTTTGATCGTACCACGTAGAGACCCGAACCGTCTTTTTTGCCGATAGCCCACGCACTCGTTAAGTCTCTGTTGTCAGCCCCTTCTCTCCATACAAGCTCGGAGCTCCTCACGGCCTCGATCGCCTGCTGCGATCGGGGCTGCGAGAACTCTCGACAACTGCCCGCTAACTCGCACACCCCACCGTATGCCAGGATGGCAACAAAGGGGGTCGCGAGCAGTCCGACACCCACGAATCCAGTGAATGCGCGGCGCCAGCCTTTGCGGATCACGTCGATCGCAACCAGTACAAAGCCTGGAACGGCGAACAGCAGTCCAACAGCACCTGCCATAGCCTGGTCTCCGTCGTAGACGCCGTTGATAATCGCCAAGATCGGAACCCACAGAAGGAGCGCCGCAGGAAGGAAAAATAGTAACGAAAGAGTGGATAGCATGGCCGCATCCTAGCGCATCTTCGTTGCTTGGCGAGGGGTAATTGATGATAGTAGTCCTGTGCATCGACCCTCCAGATAAAGGCAGCATCAGCACTATGAAATCAAGATACTCACTGGGAATCGATATCGGAACGACGAAGGTTGCTGTAGCGATCGTCGATACCGAGACTCGGCAGGCATTGGCAACAGCCGCTGTGGCGCACGAGAGCGATGTGCCGGGGCTCCCAATCGGCCGGAGTGAGCAGGTTGTATCGAAGATCTTGTCGACTCTCGATGAGTCCATAAATCGCCTACCCCTTCATCGTCGTCACACGGTGGCTTCTATCGGAGTAACGGGCCAGATGCACGGTGTGGTGTTGTGTAACACCTCAACGTCCGAGGTTTCACACCTCGTGACCTGGCAGGATCAACGGTGTTGCGAGGGCGATTTTCTCCCACGCTTACACGACAAGATTGCGGATCGCACACCTCAGACTGGATACGGTACCTCAACTCTAGCATGGCTCGCCGCGCATGAACCTAGGTCTCTCGAATGCTATTCAGGCACTGGCACCGTGCATGACTATTTAGTCTGTATCATGTCGGGGAATGAGAGACCATTTATCGATCCCTCGGATGCGGCAAGCTTCGGCCTATTCGACATCTCCACGCGACAGTGGCGCGAGGAGTCCATCTCCAAAGCTGGTATTCCACGCTCACTACTTCCCGAGGTACGACAAGCGGGAGCACGCGTTGGTTCGCTCGTGGGCGAATATGCCAACCGTTGGGGCGTGCCTGCTGGAACACCGATAGGAAATGCACTCGGCGACAACCAAGCATCGCTCTATGGTTCGTTGACGGATCCGAAGAACCAAATAGCTTTGACCATGGGAACCGGCGCGCAGCTCTCTGTTTTGGTACCCCACCTACCCAAGGACCCTCTACCTGAGCATGCGCACTTCGAGTATCGCCCCTACGTCGATGATAGTTACATCGCCGCTGCCGTGTCTCTCAGCGGCGGGCGCGCGCTTGCCTGCTTGGGCAAAGCGCTCGAGGGATTTATGAGGGAGCTGGGCGTTCAACCACTGCCATCCCTCGAAGCGATTCAAAATGCTATGCACCGGCAAGGTTTTGAAAAACTTACGACTGACCTCTGTGCGAAATCGAGCTTGAGCGGCGAACGGTACGCTCCGTTGGAGCGGGGCTCATTCACGAATCTATCGTTCGACAATTTCACCATCGGCGACATGACAGTTGCCTTGTGTCGCGGGCTGGTGGCAAGCCTTAGGGATTCTCTGCCGTCAGATCTGCTTGAATCCAAACGCGAGGTGGTAGGAAGTGGTAATGCGATATTCAAGTCCCCCGTGATGCAACAGGTTATCCGCGAAAGCTTCGGATGTAGCCTTATCCTCGAGAAGAGTCCGGAAGCTACTGCGCGCGGAGCTGCTCTGCTTGCGGCACAATCGCTATAAATCTCTCTCGGCTTTCTCTGAGAAAAATAGGAGAGACGGCGGTCTAGCTCGTGATTAAAGCCTGAATCCATTTTGCTCATCATTAAAGAGGCCTTTTATTAAGCAACACTTGCTACCGGCCAATTACACACGTCTGTCGTTCTCAGGGCCGGCCTCGATTACTTTTCGATCTCCGCTTAGTCCGTAATGCTCGAGCGTGATGTGCTTATAGCGTTCGACCTGCATGAAGATCGACAAGAAACATAGGCAGCTGTCCCACACCGTCACCTTTTCATCGCTGTGCGAAATTATCTTGGGATTTACGAGCACAAGCTCAGTACCGAGTACTCGACTCGAGAGGAAGACGACCCTCCGGAGCGCTCCGATCTTCGGAGCTGCAATGCCTCGACCATATCCAGTTTTGTGGAAGGTGTCCTCCAATGTGTCGCGCATGTCGGCAACGAGCGCTCCAACGTCCTTTGATGTCGGGTCGTTGATCCACTCGCACTCTGTTCGTAGCGAGGCTTCACCGAGCATTAATATCTTTCGTACTCCCATATTCCCCTCCCCTTGAGCTACATAACTCTGTGCGCAACTCGGGCGAGATGTTCCCGCCGCAGAGCGCAGTAGCCACAACATGGCCTTTGAAATGTTCTGGGAACGCCATCAGCGCTGCAACTCCGGCGATCCCCGCCGGCTCGGTTACGATGCCGTGATTAGCGCTATCCGTCGAGCAGGGATTTCATAGCGGACGTACTATTTTAAAGGATGTGGGTTGCTAAGTACTCGCAAAGTAGGGAGCGACTAAAGAGCTTGAAGCTATTCAGCTCTTTCAAACTACTGTCGATACAAAGCCCAGGAAATTGAAAAACGAGGGGGGATGAAGCGTAGCATCTTAAAAAAAGTTTTTGTTTGCTGCGTTCTTACACCGGCCCTACTCGCTGGAGTCCTGTTAGCAATAGGACGGCCATCAGCGCGCTCTGCCGAATCTGTACCGTACCGCGATCCGGGCAGCCCCGCCGGTGGAGAGGGCCCGGATGCTCCAACCGTGACTCCCACGAGGACCCCCACGAGAACCCCGACGACAGCACCAACTGTAACGCCGACACCACCGTGTTATGTGCTCGACGTGAAAATGACAGGGGTGTCCGACTCCAGGACTGACGCTAAAATAAATGCATCGGGGGTGGCCAAGCAGGCCTCATGTATTCACGACTTGGTTAAGAATTCAATAAATTATTGGACTCCAAGCTCTAAAACAGCGCACTTCGAAACATACAACCACGACAAATTCATTCTAGGCGGCTCATTCTCCGCTTACTACGGCAATAAAAGCCACAAGTGGAGTGACGATTACATCATCAGCGGGCTCTGGACCAACTTGCTGAAAAATTCAGGCCTACGAAATCCGCTTGACCTCCCGGCAACTTCGCCGGCGGAGCTGGCGGCGAGGAAAGCCCTGTACGAGGACAACAAGAAGTACATTTCGTGTGGAAAGAATGGATGGGCGACCGGCTGGGATTTTGCATTCCGAGGTAGGAAGCTTGGGGGGGGCAACGCTGTCCTTGGGGAAGTTGCATGCTTGACGGGTATGGTGTTTCTCGATTCTCAATGCCGAATGATCCCTTTTGGTGCTCTCAATGCTACGCAGCAAGCTGCCTGCCTTGTTAACAAGTTAGCCGTGCAGTACCTGGGCAGCACCCCGATCTCTCTCATCTTCGAAGGAGAGGGGAATCCGATGCTCAGTTACAAGATCGTTAAGTTCCCACTTGATCCATCCACGGAAGCCAAATACTGGGAGTGGCGTGGCTCCAAGGCAGCGCCGCTGCTCGTCTACGATCCTAAACACAAAGGAGAGATCACTACCGCCGAGCAGGTGTTTGGGGTTTGGGCCCTCGGTGGAAAATCGAACCCCGAGGATCCTAAGGCGATGCGCACCAAATGGGCACACGGTTTCGAGGCGCTTGCGTCCCTCGATGCGAACGCAGACGAGCGGATCTCAGGAGATGAGCTGGAGCCGCTCGGACTGTGGTTCGACGAAAACGAAGATGCGATATCTCAAGCCGGTGAAGTGCGTCCGGCTCGCGAAGTGGGGATAGAGGCCCTCTTCTTCAAGGTGGAGAAGGCGGCGGACAATCTCGGTGATTTGACCGTCTCAATTGGGTATCACAGAAAGATCAACGGCACGCTTAGTACTGGCAAAGCTGTCGACTGGCACTCTCGAGGGCATGCTACGGCAGAAGGTCTACTGATGGGCCGTGTGTTGGGCGGGGATAGTGCACTTACAACGAGTGAATCTGCAGACGCACGCGCTGAGGCAACTCCGCCAGAGAGTGACTGGAACGAGAAAACGGCGCTGCAGTCGATCTACAGCCCTGCAGGTTTGTGGCGAGTCATCTTGGAGCCGGAGAGCCCCCTGGAGATCAAGGACAGGGTTGGTGAGACGATTCTGGCTTTGAACGTATCCAGTCCGAACTTCCTCGAAGGGTACACCTTCTCGGAGGTCGGCATAGCCGGAATGCAAGATGCTGCTCGAGCTATCGCCTTCACGTACACCACCGGTGAGAAGAATCTTAACGTCGACGGCACTATCGCTCTTACCTTCGAATCCACTAACGAGTTTGCGAGGCTCGAGAATACTGCCACGTTAGGCCATGACGGCACTACAATGCGTGGGAAGACCGTTGCTCACCTTGCAGGCGATCAAAAGCTGAAATATTCCTGGCATGCCGTAAAGATGTTCGATCCGAGTGATAACGGGGAGGCCGGGCAGTAGCGTCTAAAACTGCTACCAGCGTAGTGTCTGTATCGATGCAGAGCTATCGCCTACGGCTAACGAAGGTTGCTCGCACCCTTCGATCGCGATCCACGAACACCTTGCACACTCGCTTCTTGTGACGACAGGCTCCGCTCCATCGACCCAATCTGAACCCGCGGGCCGGTTGGGCGCGAAGCCGAATTTCGCTGCTGCTGGGAAGGTTCGCCGAGCACGACAACCCGCACAGGATGCCAGCCGGTCGACCGGTAATAGTGCCTGCGCCGATCCTACGCACGCTTATCGTGAATGTGGAGGGTGAAGAGGGTGGTGTTGGAGTATCTTCTGGGACGCGCGGCAGGAGCCCCGCATAACTCCGTAGCGCGTCGTATTTTGGCGATGAGACCTGACCTACTCTCTCAAGAGCTCCCCAAGAACCGAAACGGCCGTAGCTTCCGATATCGGTAAAGTGCATGAAGAGGCCACCACCCTCTGATTCCCATCCCTCCAGGTATCGGCTGTAGAGCGTCCCCATCTGTGTCTCACGATTCGCCCGCGAGAGGAGCTCTGTAAGCTCGTCGTTCAAACTCGCTTCCCCTACCCCTACCAAGTGCTGGCCCCCTTCGTAGGCGATGAGGCGTACGCCTTGCTGGTCTGCCACCTCTTTGTTATCACGCACCCACTGCATGCTTTGGTTGAATGCCCCGCCGGACGGGCCACTCGACAACTCACCACCGGAGTTCAGCTCGTCAAAAAGCCGCCCCGTTCCACCGTCCGAGGCCCCTGTCCACGGGAGCACCTCACGGTAATTCTCGGCCTGGCCGAGGTAATCACCGAGGTATGGAGCTATCGCTAGAGCCTCTACACCGTGATCTACACACGGGCCCTGCTCCCACAGTGGGCAGCGCAGAGCCTCGGTGGCGGTCCAACTGTTGGCGGCTTGCGAAGCGATGACGCACGTCACTCGCCCTGCATCGTCAGCAAAGACACTGCGCCAGACATCACATATCTCGGCGCTACGGCGACCGTAGAAATTGATGCGCTTCGTGAACCCACTATCAGCGCTTTCTGGCCAGGCAGCGTTACCTTGGAGCTCAACCCAGGAGCCTTGCTCAAAGCCGGAATTCCAGACCTCATTCGAGTATTCGACGAGGATCGGAAGCGATCCGTCCAAGCGCGCTCGCACAAGCTCCGCGAAGGCTCGCACGTAGGCATCGTTGGCCTGATGAGGCATGTTGAACCAGGGTGCTTTCTCGGTGGTATTGGCGAGCTCGATCATGATCTCCGCCGGTACGCCGCGCTCGGTGGAATAGCGAGAATCGCTCGCCTTGGCTCGCCCTTCCCAGCTCGAACTTCGAGAGTTGTTCGTACGCATCCAGTCCATGAATCGGAGCGCCTGGTACGGTTCGATCTGCTGCAAGAAATCAGGAGAGAAGGTATCTGTTGCGAGCAATGCCTCGTGTCGCTCCGCAACTACTCGAATGTTGCGAATGTAGTTACCTGCGCCTGCCGGATCCGTGGAAGTGATGCGCAGCACCGATGCTCCTCTAGAGGGATCGAGCGTAATGACATCGCGGCCGAGGCGCGATGCCTGCGTGTCCTTGGTAGCTCCCAGGCTATAGTCAATCACCCCCCGCCCATCATACAGCACTACATATCGCGTCGCCGGAAACGATGTCGGCAGATCCCACACAGTTGCAACACTCGTGTACGTCGCAGAGGAGGACCGAGGTGGTAATGAGCGCACCCAACCATCGACATCGAGATCGATAAGATGCTGCTCGTTCGTATCGAAGGCGTTTTCCGAGATGCAGCCGGGATCCACATCCACCTCGCACTGCGTCAACCATGTGCGCGAGGAGCGAAAGAGATTAATGAAGGGAAGTTGGGGGGAATAGTCGGTAACCTCGCCAAGGTTGGTACCGAGACGCAAAGCCCCTGCCGGTTGTGCAAGAGCGGACTGCGCCATCAAGAGCGTTGTTGCAGCGAACGCTAAAGATGCGAATGTCCCTCGCTTTCGTAGAGTGGCAAGGCACCGTAAAAGTTTCCTGGTCATTTTGCCTGCTGATGTCGCCGGGAACATGGTCCTGCCGGCCCTCCGTCGCTTTACGTACTTTCTTCATCTTATACCGCTTAGCACGGGGGCTCAAAGCTTATGTTTTTACCCCAAGAGGTTTCGAATGCAAGCCTCTCTAAATCCTATCTCCCCTTGCTCTTCATCACCTGATAGAGGGTCGTCTCCTCCAGGAGATCGGCCACTCGATTTCTGATCTCGGCGAAAAGCTTAACGAGCCCCTGCTCATGCTCGATTGGGCTCGGATGATAGTAATTACGGCTCACCGACGTCGTAGGAGCCAATGGGCCTTCGAAGAAGCGCACGATCTCGGCAACAGAGATCTCCTGCGGAGCCCTTGCTAGTTCGTATCCACCGTCCTTGCCCTTGACGGATCTGATGAATCCTCCCCGCTTGAGCGAGAAGAGGATCTGTTGCAGGAAGCGCTTAGGTATACCTTGTGCCTGGGACAGCTCCTCGCCTGACATTAAGCCTTTCGAGTAATTGCGTGCCAGGGCGATCAGCGCAAGAAGGGCGTATTCGGACTTGTTAGTAAGCTTCATTTTAATGTTTACAAGGTTGATAAACTATGTAAAGTAAGGGTACCTATACATCTGAAACGCTATGACCAGCTCGAAGATTACTCAGATATGCGCATCTCTCCACAACCTTTCTGCTCCACTCGCACGGGACGAGATTGAGGCTCTCCTACAGGCGGTCTCAGCTCACAGCGAGGAGCTGGAGACCTTCGAACACTTCGAAGATAACTCGTATTGCCGCAATCGCATATTTAGAAACACACTTGTCGATCTGCTCCTTCTCTGTTGGAAGCCTTCTCAACGAACGCCTATCCACGATCACGCCGGGTCAACGTGTGGAGTATACGTGATGAAGGGGCAAGCGATCGAGATAACTTTTACTCCTTCTGCTATGGGCCTTCTCGTTCCAAGGGGGTCGCTCGAGCTTACCGCAGGCGACATTACGGTCAGTACCGACTCGGATGCCCACCTGGTCGGTAATTTCGCAGAGCCTGCCCAAGATCTCGTAACCCTCCACTGCTACTCCCCTCCTCTTACGTCTATGAAGGTATTTGACGAAAAAGAGACCTTTTTTGCAGACTATCGGTCGATTGCCGCTTGTGCGAGCAACAGCGGGTGCTATCACATCGATCTATGACACGTACGATCGTTATCATCGGAGGGGGTTGCAGCGGCACACTAGCAGCTTTGAATCTCCTGAAAGCGGCCTCAGCTTCCCGCTTTGAGGTCCTGCTCGTTGAACCGAGGCCCGAAGTTGGTCGAGGGCTGGCGTACACGGTTCCCAGCGATCGATGTAAATTGAACGTCCCCGCCAACGCAATGGGAGCCTATCCAGACGATCCCGAGGGGTTTCTGACCTGGGCACGCACCACGGATCAGAAGGTTGAGCCTGGTCAGTTTGTCTCTCGACGGCTGTATGGAGCCTATCTTCAATCTCTCCTGCGTGAGGCGCAGGAGAGCGCAGCTCCGGGCACCCTACGAGTTATTCGCGACACGGCTGTGGATCTGAGTTTCGATGGCCCTTCACGGTGCTTTCGAGTCGAATTGGCGCAGCAGGCGAGCGTGCACGCGGACGCCTGCGTTCTCGCTTTGGGAAATTTGCGACGCTCGACGCTCAACGGGATCGAGATCTCGTCTGTTTTCAGCGATCCTTATGACGAGGAGAGCTACGAGGCAGTCGCGAGTAGGCAGCGTATGCTCGTTGTTGGTACGGGGCTGACGGCCGTAGATTGCATATTGGAAGCGGAGGGGCGCGGTTACAAGGGAGCATACGTCATGCTCTCTCGGCACGCACGGCTCCCCCTCTCCCATGAAACCGTAAGCGCGTTGCAAACGTCCAAGGTCGGTCCCTTCTTTGGCTCGCGGGAGGCGCTCGTCTCGGTGCCTTTGATATCATTGGTGCGAAAGATGCGAGAAGAGGCTAATCGAGTGGGCTCCTCGCAGCCAATCATAGCTGCGATGCGTCCGCATCTTCAGGAGCTCTGGAAGGCTATGTCCGTAGCCAGCAAGAGACGCTTCTTGAGGCATCTGCGCCCGTTCTGGGAGGTGCACCGACACAGGATTCCCGAGGCGCATGCAGTAGCCCTAGACGCGTTACGGGAGAGCGGTCGCTTGATCCTTACGGCAGGACGTCTGAGGTCGGCGCGCAAAGAAGGCGATAAGATTACGGTCGAATACCTGCATGGGAGAGGGATCGTTCAGGAGATCTTCGATGTCGCGATGTGCTGCGCCGGACCGGAGAGTGATATCCGTAGGACCGAAATTCCGCTCGTCCAGAATCTCCTGCGACGCAGAATCATACGACCGGGGCCTCTTGGGCTCGGCATCGACGTACTTGAAAGCTCTCTGCCGCGGGATGCTCAACAGCGGTTCAGAATTCTTGGGCCGCTGCAACGGGAGCAGTTATGGGAGATAACTGCCGTAAGAGAGATCCGGAGCGAAGCTGTGCGCCTCGCCGAAGGGCTCGCTGCGCAGCTCTCGCTGAACTAGTAGACCCTTCTCGGTGCATGTTCCCGGTCGGGCGTTTCGCTCTTCTTCAATTGGAGCGGAGTTTTACGCCTTCTTGTTCTTGAACTCCAGCGACCTAGCTCGTCGACGTGCAAAACGAGCAGCTTGATCGAGATAACGTGCTGCGTGATGCAGGCTCTGTGCAAGCATTTTACGATAGATCGAGCCAGAGTGTGAGACGTGCGACGACTTCCTATAAACGGTATTGCGAAACTCAGCTTCGCCACTTGAGAGGGAGTCGCACGTATAAAAGTACGCCGCGAGTGATTTTCTACTCCACGTCGGCGGACATGTCAGTGGGGAGGGGTGTCCATGGTAGGTTGTAGCACTCGTTTCGAACACAACGCACCGATTGAAGATGGGCAAGATGCGCTGCTTTGCTTCCCTCATTTCCCGGTCCCACAACTCTAGATGGCCACCGTACTCATCGATCCAGTTATCGGGAGTGAGGTATATAATGACATTTAAGCGACGATCCAGGTTGAGCGTTTGATGCTTATTAAAATCAGCGTGCACCTCGAGGAAACCGCCCGGTAAAGTTTGGTGCAACCCACCCCCACGAAACCACGGATCCGCGAGTAGTCCGTCAATGCCGGTTAGTTGCTGCAGGAATTGGATCATCTCGGCACCAGCAAGCTCATAAAGAACCCGGCGCGCATCTGGTTCGAGATTGAGGATGCTCTGAAGCCCTAGCTTACGGTCTGTAGAGCTATCGTATCGTATCCAAGCGTCGCTTGCTGAATCAGGAAAAGCCCCTCGTAGCCACGTAGCCACATTCGCATCGAGAAAGTTATCGATGACGATATGCGGAAAGGGCTTCGCTGTCTTGTAAGTTTGCGCAAGGGTTTGCCCCGTTGTAGCGAGGTTTCCATTAGCGAATATGGATTCACTCACCGCTTTAGCCTGCGACACAAACACTTGAATATACCCCTAACCCCGCATCCGACACAGCGACGAGTGCCAAAAGTAACATGAATGAAAGGCTCTACGAAACCAGCAACAGTACCAGCGCAGGCGAATGTGGCCAGCGGTACATCATTAAGCTGTCTCTCCTCAGGTCGGAGCTGTGGCTTATTGCCGTAAAGCAATGCGCAGAGTATCTTTGGCGCATTCAGTCAATCCCCGAGAGATGAAACCCAAATCAAATGCCCCTGATATAGCCCTCGTGGGGGCGATGAAGAGCGCAACGACATCGTTTGCTGCCCTCATGTCGCAATCTCGGGGGATCTGCCTTGCAAAGCACAAGGAACCCGGCTTCTTCAGTCGAGACGAGAGGTGGCAGAAGGGAATGGATTGGTATGTGCGCCAGTTCGCGCACGGAGCCAGCTCCCAACTTCGGCTCGATGCATCCACCTGCTACACCCGCTCAAGAAAATACCCCCATGCAATCGAGAGATTGTATCGGGTGGCGCCACACGCTCTTGTGATCTACATGCTTCGACATCCTGTACAACGGGCATATTCTCACTACAATCACGAGATGGTGAGGCGACACCTGCGAGGGCAACCTGTACTCACGATGCGTGAGTTCTTCACGGAAGACTTAGAGGGCCTGAGTGCCAGCTTTTATGATCAGGAGCTGGATCGGATACTCGCGGTTTTCCCAAAAAGCCAAGTTTCAATCGTTCGCTTCGATGACTTTGTGAAGGCCCCTGTGCACTGTGTCAATCAAGTGCTCAGGCGGTGTGAGGTTGATGAGATCCCAGTGAGCTGCGATGAAACACCTCAAAACACCCGTCAAGCTTCCGGAATACGATTGTGCCGAACGCAGTTAGTAGAGCAGGCCTTCGCCTCACGAGAGATGCAGATTGTACGGTCCATGCTCCCAACAAAACTCGATAGAGCGCTGCGCACTTGCTGTGATAATATTATCCGCGTGTTCGGCTATGACCGCCGAGCGATGGGGAGATTTGAGAAGCTACTCGATCACCCGAACAACGAGATGGATATCTGGCTACACGCCAATCTCGACCCGCACACACGCAAGCTCGAGGAGCTACTGGGGTGGGATCTGTCGAGCTGGCGTCTCGGGTCCACGAGAAGCGCCTCCGGTATCAATTCCCTCAACAACGCGGAGCGCTGAAAGACATCCGGACACTCATGTAGGGAAGCGAGCCAAGACCTGCCACTCTACCACGTGAACGTGCTCGTGCACCTGAACGTAAACGTACCCGGAACAGAAACGTCAAGATGTCCGGGCACGTGCACGTCTACGAGCACGTTCACGTGATAAGTTCAAAAGGGAGACAACAGGTGAGTTTTGCCTCGCTTCCCTGGGGAGTGTCAGCCTTCATGGCCTTTTCCGATGACACCCTTCGGGATATGCTAGGAACGGAACCCAGAACTCTCTCGGAGATGCTCCGCATTTCCGGCGTGGGGAACGAAAGTTCGAACAGCGCGGCGAGCTCTTCTTGGGCGCTATCACGGAAGTTGCCTCTCAGAAGCACAGTCTATGAGCCCGTCCGTACGAGTTGTTATTCCTTTCTGGGAGGGACACGCCTACATCGAGGCGTGTCTCGCGAGCATCCCACGGTCTCATCACGAGATCGATGAGGTCATCGTGGTAGACAATAGCCCGAGTCCGGTGCAAATGAGCGAGCGTCTCCAGGGCTCTCTTCCGTGTACGGTGATTCGTTGCCACCCCTCGATCGGTTTCGGGCGCGCCTGCAATGTCGGACTACAGTATGCGATCGGGCGGGGTTCGGATGTGATAATCCTCCTCAATCAAGATGCCAAGCTCGATGCTTCTACGGTCGGACATCTCGTTACCTTTCTCTGTGGAAATCGCACATTTTTTGCTGCGGCTCCGCTTTCCTTCGACTACGATGGTGAGGGGATCTCCTCCACGTTCGTGAGGATGTACCTCGCTCCCAATACCGAACTGATACAGGATCTGGCTCTTGGAAAGGTGAAGGAGAGTTACCGCGTAAGTGAAAAGGGGTTAAATGCCTCCTGCCTCGCGCTGAACGCCCCTCTCTTGCGAAAGGTCGGGGGCTTCGATCCTGTTTTCATGATGTATGGAGAGGATCGTGAGTTGTTGCAGCGGGCACGCAACGACGGGTTCGATATCGCTCTCCTGCCCCATGCTCGGCACTGTCACAGACACTCCCTCGCGAACGAGACGGACCCCCGTCGCCGGCATGCCATTCAGCGCTGGTGTCGTCGCGGGACGCTCGTAACGCTTCTGAAGGACGAGTCTCGCCCGGCGATGCGTGCGGTGGTAGCAGCCATTGCTAGTGTGTTCAGAAGCTACCTACGATGCGTAAAACGGTTCAGGCTCGTGGAACTTGTGGGACACCTGAGGGCCGATCTCGTGCTATTGCCTTCTATTGGCCGGACTCTTCGGCACAGAGAGCGAAAGGTCCTTCTCGATGCTATCGACCAGCAGGTCCTGCGCGATACGATTGCGGTCTCCTCACATTCATCGAAGCTTGTCGACAATCCCTTGGTGTCAGTCATAATCCCATGTCACAACAGGGAGCATCTGGTCGAGCAAGCCTTGGCTAGTGTGCTAGCGCAAACATATCGGCCTATCGAAGTTATTGTTGTCGACGACGGCTCAACCGATCGTTCCGCGCAGGTCGTTGCGACATTCGTCGAAAAGCACCCCTCGATCGTACGTCTTGTGCAAATCCCTCACGGCGGAGCACCTCACGCGCGAAATGCTGGCTTTCGCGTAGCTCGCGGCGAATTCATCCAATTTCTCGATAGTGACGATGTGCTCCATCCGATGAAGCTGGAAGTTCAAACTGCTGCGCTGCGGTGCCATACAGAGGCAGAGCTGTGTGGCGGAGGATTCGCTTTTGGTAGCGAGGCTCCCGAGGATTGGAATCGTCCGATCGAGCACACATGGTTACTTCGAGAGGCACACCCCACCAGGGTCTTTATGGTGTGGTCCTATCTATTCAGGCGCAGATTGCTCGAGTCAGTCGGGCCGTGGAGCGAGGCGCTTCATGTCATCCAAGACGTCGAGTACATGCTGCGAGTCGCGCGCTCAATTAAAGGAAGGATGCCATTTATCCCGCAGCCGCTCTATTTTTATCGGCAGCATCAGGACTCGAGGATAACGGGGAATTCCAAGACATGTGAAGGGATTGCCAAACGATTGCACACCCTCGAGCATATAGTGTCTCAGCCATATCTATCTGATGAAAATGCGTGCGCAGCCTTGCGAACATACTGTTGCGGTCGAGCCTGGGCGTACTTCAGATATGGCACGGCAGCCCAACGAGCGCGATTCCACTCATTGTTTCGGCAGTTCAAAGCCCCAATCCGACAACGGCTCCAGATGTGGTACATTCGTGCCCGAGTTGCCGCGCAGAGAGTGCGCACTAAGGTGATCAAAGACGTACCGTAAGCGATGCCTTCATAGCGATCTCGAACGAAAAAGCTAGATAGCCTAGGGACTCATCGATGAGCCCCCGTTTGTCACCTCGCCGACCGGTCCCATGGATTCCACGACCGGCGGAGCCCAGGGTGCTTTCGAAATACCGGCAGGAATTCCGGTCTGAGAGGAGGAGGGCATCGCCTTTTCGTGCGACCTCCGATCCTCGCTTCTTGCGGACACAGATCGAGGTTTCTCTTTTTCTTCCATAATCATCCCCTCAATATCTAAATCAGAGCGACACCTTCCCGCGAACCAGCGAAGCCTGGTTTGGAATCGGCCACGTGTCCGAGCCCGTCTCGAAACAGCCGCTGCGTCAGATCTCGAGACCGCTCGCTACGCCATTCACCGGCCTTCACGAGCTCTCCACACACCCGCATAAGGGTTGCTCCATGAAGGTGACGAGAGAGCCCCGTATATTGAAAGCTCCTCATCATGATCGTAAAGCGCTCAAACGAATCATCCAAAGAACGCCCTGGCGGAGGAGCATCCAGCACCGTGACGCGTCGAACAGGCACAGCATCCACGTTCGTGCACTCAGCAAAGCTGTAGAGTACCTTACCATCGTTTCGAGGCTCGGTGACAGACGGAACTGAGAGCCCCATCCCGAGAAGCACCTGTCGAGATTCCTGGGTCAGGGCCACACGCGGCTCAATCCCCCATACTAGCGGCTTTCCGGACTCGTCGAGACGGACGAAGATGTCGTCATCGGCGATTATGGATGCTCCCATCGCCGCCAACACCGCCGTGGTCGTCGACTTGCCCGCTCCACTCTTGCCGAGCAAGAGCCATGCTCCATCGCCAAAGCTGATAGCACTACCGTGCACCATGCACCAACCAGCGGCGGCAAAAGCCGCCGGCAGCGCATAGAATATCAAGCGCTGAACCTCACGTTCGGGCGTGTCTGGCCTCCGAACATACGATAGCCCCAAAGGGGATACCGCACACGCACAGGAGCCCCCCGGGGGCGCAATCCAAACCATGGTCGAGGTCCAGGAGTGGCTCCCTTCAAGAATACAATCGGCTGGCCTTGGCGGAAGCTGTCGGACCTCTGCTATCCGGATATCAATCGAAGAAAGGCCCTCGGATGGAGCGTGAGGTAAGCGGGGCAACGGGATATCCGACTCGATGCAGATGCCTGCCACTTCGTACAACATACCTCACCTACCGAGCTCCCCTTCCCTTTGCAGCAGCTTTGCGCACTCCCCAACGGGCCGAAAAGTGACTTCCTCTGTCAACGCCGGCCCGACTAGTACAGTACCCCCTACCGCCAGCCAGGCATGTGCGGAAAAGACCTTGTCGTCGCACCTCGAAACACCGCACCTAATTTCAGCGGGAATCCCCCGTCGGCGGAGAATCTCCGCAACCGCCTGAGTCCGTTCTAGGCACGACGCTCCTCGCCAGCACCAGCGAAATACCACTCTACATGCTCGAGCCAGAGACTCGACGAGCTCGCTCTGCTCCGGCGCGAGCCCCTGGGCCGCACCGACAGCTCGGGATGGTACCACTGTCGGCGAGGGAAAAAAGCGCTCCTTGAGAAGCAGAACACTCAGCTCCACCATCAACGCAACCGTTCCCACTCAACACTTTCCTGGGATCACTAGGTTCTTTGATGCAAGCTCGCCAAGGAAACTCTCGACTGAACGCTGACACTCATCTCGCGCAACGTCGTATCCGACCAGGAGCCTTTCGACGATCCCGCCGATCTCATGACCACTTTTGAGCATCAGCCATATCTCTCGGCCCACCCCGCGCAGCCTGAAGTATTCGGCCCCTCTTTGCTCGAACACAACGACACTGTCGCCGAGGTCACAGTCAAACGCATCAGGATTAAGATGTGCCATAGTGTAGTTTCTCCAAAAGCATCAAGGTGCGGCTATCTCCCACCGATGGAACGGTGCGAAGGATTCGAAAGCGCCGCCCTAACGCCCCCCTTAGGCCATCTTCCGTATACCAGGCAGGAAGCCTACCACGCCATCGTCGAAGCAGCGGATCCTCTGGAGAGATAAATTCGAGCACCACGAATCTCCTCGAATACAAGGTTAACAGCTCTGCTAACATGAGGAAATCACACTGTTGAGACAGGATAAGATCCTGAATTATGCCGAGTGCCAAGACGAGCTCTCCAGCGAGCCTACGCTCGACACTGACGAGCCCTCCTGACGAGAGTGCTGGCGTTGGAGTCGGCCGGAGCACGGACATCACGACCGGCATCAGAGGAAGATTCAAGCGCTTAGCCTTCTCGTACAGCTCGATGATGGACGATTCATTGCTATCGATGGCTACCGTAGGGATACCTTGCTGGGCGAATGGCAGAGAGCACTCCCCCGTGCGGCACCCAAGATCAGTCACACTTGCAAATGAGAGGTGCTCTACTAGCTCACGGACGATATCATTCCTCGTCGCGCTACGCTCTTTGCGCCCAGAGAGATGTTCCTCGCTCGAACTCTCATCGAGCCGCTCAGGCGATTGCGACCTGCGAAACGTGACTCTCGATACCTGCTCTCGAAGTCCCTGAAGTGTACCAAGAAAACCTTCCTCAGTTGCCGGAACGACAGGAAAGCCCGAATCTCCGACGGCTTGTCCCAGCCGCCTCACGCAAGACGAGGAGAAATGCTTCTTGAGCAATCGACGTAGGAAGCTCCTTGTGATTACAATTGGGTTTGGATCTGGCACGACCCGAGAGCTCACGGCGATGCCACGAGCTTGCAGCGCTCGCGAGAGAGGCGAATACCCTTGTTCCATTAAGTGGAGGGGGCGGAGGAAGTTCCTCACGAAGCACTCTCCAGAGTGATACATTCGCGGCTTGCCACTGATACGATCCACAAGCCTGACAAACGCTCCGTAGTCCATATACTGCGGTTTTATGCCGTTAAAAATGATATTCGAAGGATGGGCATCGAGACAGAGGAACCCATCGCGCACCACAGCGGTGGCGACATCGAGGAAGCACAACGCAGCGTCCTTGAGCATCGGCCCACACCATTCGGAAGGGAGGCTGTAACGAGAAGCGAGGGGATGCCTCAACACGAGGGGATAGTCTAAGTCGTGTCTTTCGACTATCTCGGCCGAGCCGAGCAAACCTGCAGACACCAATCGACGAACGCTGGCCAGCTCAAGGAGATCTCGTACCTCATCGGCAGCGTTGCCATACACACCCCGAAACAGCTCTTTCTCCGTCGCAAAGAGCCGACCCCGACTGTCGTCTCCGTAGGAGAGCGGATGAATCATCAACTCACTCATAGGCCCATCAAAGCGTCCACAAGTGCACCCTTGAATGCTGTTGGAAACGACCGGCTCGGCCAGCGCAGCACCTTAAAGCCTTGGCCTCCTAAGAAAGCGGGCATCGCGAAACGATCGCTGCTATCGAGAAGGATAATCGGTGGAACGTTGGCTGACACAAACAATGTCGGGAACACTATATGCTCCAGAGACAGATCCTGCGGGCGCAGTAGAATAAGAACTCTGTATAGCCCCCGGAACCGACTCAAACACCCCGCAAGACGAGCATAATCATCGAACACCACTGGAGGTCCCTTGTGCGGATAGGGCCCCATTGCCTCGACAATCGCGCCTTCGCTTGCAGGGCCGCACACACAAGTGACCGAGACCTGCTGGAGCCCCAGCTCGCGCATCACGGCATGCAGCAGAGCTCTCTCTGGCAGACAGTGCAGAGGCGCCACTATCACCACATCGGTCTCGAGTGGCGCACTGGACGAACATTCGTTCCGGGGCACTGCTCCGTTGATGGCCCACGTAAGGTTTGGCAGCGGGAGGGTTCCGTGAATCTCCCCTCCTCCTCGAAGTTCGTATGCGAATTGCAAAGACGACACGGCCGATTGGCCAGAATCGAGGTACAGAAGCAAGGAGAAGCCACTCTCCTGGATATAGCCAAAGCTGGGGAACTTCGCGGTTAAATCGGGGCGTTCGATCGAATGAACAACAATCCCCAGCTCCCCTGCGGAAGCGGAAAACTGAACTCGCGTAATGCGCTCCAGTCGATCGAAGAGCCATCCCCGTACGACAGCAGTTGGACGTTCGTCGAGGTATCCTCCCAGGAAGCACTCGGCGCTGGCTACTGTGCGTGGCGTCACCAGATACGCTTCCTCGGCGCTACTCGATGAATCCCTGCACGAGGAAAGGTGTCTTTTCACGGAGATCTGTGAAATCGAATCTACACGCCACATTACTGTTCAACTACCACGGCTCGAAGCATTTAAGGAAGCGAAACCCGTGTCGGATCACTGCAGATACCTTTCGACGTCACGTCGTCTGTATTACCATCAAAAAAACAATGGACGCTATCCCTTTTCCCCAGCTCGCTCGAGGCGCCGCATGAAGTGCTCCTACATCGTCATTCACCACTCTGCGACCGACCCGGATACCTCGATCGACGATATCAGGACAGCCCACCTCGCTCGCGGATTCGTCGACATAGGATACCATTACCTCATCCGCCGTGACGGCACCGTTGTTCCCGGCCGCCCGGAGCATCAGGAGGGCGCCCACGCTCGCGGGCTCAACCGTCACAGCCTCGGGGTGTGTTGCCTCGGCAATTTCGAGGAGGCCGAACCTGATCCAAGGCAGATAGAATCCCTGACCGAGCTAGTGGGGGCGCTTGCGCAGCGCTACGCTGTCCCACCGCACCGAATCATAGGACATCGAGATGTGATGAAGATATCTTCGTCCGCTACCGTCACGGTGTGTCCCGGCGCACATTTGGCAAAGCACCTGGATGCGTTGCGCGCCTATGCCTGGTCTGCGCTGTGCAGACGCGAGTGGGTAGTCACTCCATCATCAAGGCGGGTCTGGGGAGATTTACTCGCAACCGAACTTCGGCAACCCTACGCGTCTGTATGCAGTGAAGCAGCGCTCGTCTACCTCATCTCCGCTGTCTCCGACACGGTCTTGCAATCCGGCGATCGTATCAGCCCCATGGAGATATTGGAAATTCTCCGCCGTCACGGCGTTCGGATCGCACTTGTGTACGAGGATCTTGGCAACCCGGATTCAGCAATCCGTGTACTGGCAAAATTGGACGAGCTCGGTGTTTCTCACTCAGCGGGGATAAGGACCTTTTTCGAGAGTGATATGGTCCTCTACCAGCTCTGCATCTTCGATAGCCATGAGCTCTTGCTCGCATGCGTGACCGAAATTCGTGCGCTTCATCCAGCCCTCAGGATTTGCGTCAATGCGGGGGAGCTGTCGTGGCTCAGGAACGTCGAAGCAGCTGTGTTGGAAGGGGCTGACATCCCCTCTTCAGAGCTTGCCGCCGCTAAAGCAAAGGAGCTCGCTGTTTACTCTTTAGCTGACGAGATCTGGCTCTCGTCGGAGTATGATCAGATGTCGCTCAACTACGAACTCCCTCGTGCGAAGACACGAATTCTAGGGCCCCTTTGCGAGTCCGACTCATCTTCTCTGGAGGCACTTGGTAGCCGGATACTTTTTTGCGCTGATTTCGCAGGGGCGAATCGTGAACTGGACGCTGCATGGATTGAAGGGATCGTCACTCGATTTCAGAGTGTAGGTCCTACGAACCTCACCTTCGAAATCATGGGAGAAAACCCACCCGAGACGGTTACCGCTCTCAGGGCGCGGGGTGCCGTGGTATCGGAGGGTGCAACTCCGAGTTCGAGCGACACGCTCCCTCTTCTCGCGCTGGCTCCTCGATGGCCGGGAACACCGTCGACAAGAAGTCTTTGCGAATTCATAGACCGCGGCGTTCCGTTGCTCACTAACTCACACGGCAACGCCCGCTTGGGGCTCCAACACCGTCGAGAGATCCTCGTGGCAGATACTGCGGACGAAGTCGTAGACCTTCTGGTTCAGCTACAGGCTGGTTCGATTGACCCCTTAAGCCTTCGGCGCAATGCCATAGCGGCCCGAAGCAATCGCGCTCAGCTTGGCGCACTTTCCAAAGTCGTGTTGGCATCATTGGTGGCTAGACCGATCGCTATCGCGGTGCGCGCCCGGAGCCCAGGTTTGCACCTATATCGATGCTTGCAATCTCTGCATGAGCACACGAAGTACCCAAGCTTCAAGACGATTCTCTTCGCAACCGAGAAAATTCATGGGCTTGCGCAGCTCGTTGAAGGAGTAAAGGGGAAGGTCATTGTTCCCGAGGAGCACCAAACCTTCGGAGTTGCGGAGATCTGCGAGTACATCGCAACACGGTATCCAGATCACGACATCGTCATGATGAATGACGACCTCGAGGTGCGCGACGGCTCCTGGCTCGGGCACCTGTTCGACAGTGCGTATTCCTCCTCACTCGTCAGCGCTGCATGTGGCAAGATCATCGATAGGGATGGGCGCATCATCGAGGCGGGTGGCGAGATGGCAAGTAACGGCTATCCGCTGCGATGTTCCCGGGGAAAGCTCCATTATACCCCATCAGCAAGCTCGCATTGCACGGTGGGATTCGGCTCTTCGTCGTTACTTTACTTACGCAGAGACGCGCTCGACATCTTCGGCACTTTCCGTGGCACCACGCCTGGAGATCCGTACGTCGAGGTGGCGTGGCAGTACAGCACCCATGCACAGGGTTGGTCTACTCGTTACACTCCATTGTGTGAGCTGCATGCACTTTCCTCGTATCTGTTGGAGGAGAGCTCTTGGGAACGCAGCTTCGAGCGTGGAGGTTTTACCTCACCCAGCGGTGATCTGACGGTAGAGGAGCTGAATGGATAGCATCGTCGCCCTCGGCCTGATTACCATGGGCATTCTGGTCACAGCCGGGGTCCTCGGTGCGGCCCTCCTGTATTGGGGGTACCGCGCGACTCCCATTGCGGAACTTCGCGACATCTACTCGTATCGTCCGCGCGCCGCTGTGAAAGGATACACTAGACGTACTGGTCTGAAGTCCCCCGATCTGTGCCCTTTCGAGCAACTACCCGCTATCCTGATTGTCACCCTACTCCAACACGAGGACGATCTCTTCTTTTGTCATCGGGGCTTCAATTGGCGCGAGATCGGACATCGAATTCGGGCCTTTGTACGAACAGGAAAACTCCGAGGCGGGAGTGGCATTACCCAGCAATTGGCGAAGAATCTCCGCAACGATTTGGTAACTAACATCAAGCTCGTGCGAGTAGCGCGGAAGGTTCGAGAGACCGGGGCCACTCTCGCCTTGGAGCGCAACTTCACGAAGACCGAGATCCTCTCTCTTTATCTCGATACCGTGCGGCTCGGGCCAGGTCGCATTCATGGGATCCGCGAAGCCGCGCGCGCCTATTTCGGCCGGGCGCCGTCGGAGCTCTCCCTGGAACAGATCTTTTTTATCGTAGGGATCTTGCCTCGCCCCGCAGCGATCGTGACCAGTCTGTCGAGGCAGGGTGGAAGAAACGACTTCAGGTACCGACAGGCCTGGATAAAATTCATGGACCTATATCGCTTCGTAATTGCGCGGCGTGGATGGCACGCTCTCGACACCCTCGAAACACTCCCTCTTCACGAAGCGGTAAGCTGGATGCGGTGCTACGCTTCGTATGTGCCGCGCGGTATGGCAAACGAGCTCGAACTTGCTCTCGGCGCCCGCGCGACTCGAGCAACGGAGAGGCTGCGGCTGGTCGTGGAAAGCGTCGCAGCAGCCAGAGCTGCTTCCCTACTCGGCGAGACCAACCGAGCGTAAATAACCCTCGATTCGAGGAATACTCGTTTCCAAGGATAATTCACGCCGCGCATATTCGAAGCCGGCGTCGGCTACCGCCATCCAAAGATCGGGATCCGAATAGACACGCACGATGTGATCTGCCAACTCAGTTGGACTCGACCCGCACAGAACCTCCTTGCCTACAGCAAGGCTCATACCTTCGAACGCTATCTGGGTACCGACGACCGGAACTCCAGATGCCAGACTCATACAAACCTTACCCTTGACCCCTGCCCCATAGCGAAGTGGAGCGACCGTCAATCGCACAGAATTCAACAAGGGACTAATATCGGGCACAAAGCCGAGTACCTCGACCGTATCCGAAGCCAAGCACTCAATCTCTCGAGAGAGATGGGGGCCGGCGATCTTGAAGACAACCCCGGGAAGTCTTGCGCTTGCGAGTGGCCACACCTCTTTGACGAAGTACGTGACGGCGTCGGCGTTTGGCTGATGGCGGAACCCGCCGATGAAGCACAAGTGGGCCCGCTCGTCATAACGTGCCGCGCGGCGAGCCAGCGGCACGTATATCGGAACAACCTCCACTGGTATGTGAGGCACCTCTTTCTCGAGTAGCTCACGTTCGACAGTACTGTGGACACACACCAGAGTGCTCTCAGACACCGCTTTGAGCTCCTTGTGCTGCGTGGAGACACTTTCAATCTTGCCTGTGATGCTCCCTTCCAATTCGGCCTGCCGTGCCTGTCGCAGATAATGAAGGTCTATAGGGAGAAAGATCCTCGGGATGTCGGAACCTGCCCGGTCCAGCGCGTCGTATACGGCTGCGGCACATGAGTACCGATTGACCACTACACCGTCGTACTTGTCAGCATTTCGAAGGATGAAATCATCAGCTGACTTCACATATGGAAGTGTCGGACAACACACGCCCATGCGTACCAGTCGCTCCGTGTACGTCGGAACGTGTACGAATTGCTCAGCGGCCAGGAATGTGACGTGGTATCCGAGCTCGAGCAGCGCACGCAACCAAGCATCTGCAACTATCGATCCGGCATCCTTGTCGGGCGTGGGAAAACAGGCATCTACAACGAGAATTCGCCCCCTTACTCCCCTATCACGCTCTCTATCGAGTTTGACGCCGGGGGAGCCGTGCGACGAGAGCTTCTTACTCCATCGCTCTCGCAGCTTCTCGAGATTGCCGGTCTGATATGCTTTGACTCCAGCCGCGAGATCGACGCCACCAGTGATTCCCTCGAAATGAATAACCTTGGAAAATGGCTGGAATCGCACATCGTAACCCCTCTCTCTCGCCCGAAACGCGAGATCGACATCCTCCGCATAGGCGGGAGAGAACTCTGGATCAAACCCTCCTAGCTGCTCGAATCGTTCACGGGAGATCATCAGCGAAGCCGCCGAGCAATAATCTACGCTGCGCGGGTACGAATACTGAGGAGCCAGTGGGTCGCCTCCGAGTCCGTAGTTGAAGATGGTGCCATCACTTAAAACGATAGCACCTGCCTCTTGCAGCACTCCATTGGGATAGATCAGCTGCGAACCCACTATCGCTATCCGACTGTCGGATGCGAGCGTATTCGATAACTCGTCCAGCCAATCGTCGAGAACGTGCGTGTCGTTGTTCAGAAAAAGGATATTGGTACCGCGCGCCGCATCCGCTCCACGATTGCACGCCTCGATAAATCCCTGATTGTGCTCGACGTCGACCGAGCGAATCTGCGGGCACATGGCCAGGAGCCTTTTGGTAGCGTCAGAGGAGCCGTCATTCACCACGATAATTTCGAAGGGCGTCTTGGTACGAGCTGTAAGTATCGACTCGAGGCAGTGCACGGTGTAGCGCAGTTGATTGAATACCGGAATGATGATTGAAACGACGGGCTTCACTCCCATCGGGGCGCTCAAGGAGCGACACGCGCGTATGCGAAGCTTGAGGTTCCTCGCTAAAACGGGTACCTCCTCGTCGAGCACTGCTTTGTTTGCATACCGCAGAAAACAACGCAGCTCAGAGCTAAGCTCTGGGGAAAGCACCTTAGTGGGCGCCTGAACGTCGGGTGACGAAGCTCTCTCGCGAGGCGGCATCGCACGCTTTCGTTGAGCTGGGGCTTGCAGCCATGGTGCCGCTGGGCGCCTTTCGGACGCGCCGAACCGCACGTAGTGCACGAGCGGATTCATCTTCGCCTCTCGTACGTCAGGGTTCTGCTGGAGATACCACGAGGAATCAAAGAGCGGGCTCGTAGCGCCTCGACCGTCCCATTTTCCGCTCAGGTAGTGATCGAGCGAATTGAGCTCACTCTCACTCGCCGTCATATTGTGTTTACGATAAAAAGCCGGAGAAAACAGCGGATGCGGCATGACATCCTCTCGGTCGCCCCGTTGTATGAAGTGCCAGAGAGGATCCGATGACTCGTGTTCTGGCAGGAGCTGCATCTGAGAGCTATAAAACTCACTATCGAAGATCCCGGACACCTTTATTCGTGACCGCAGCCCAAACAGCGCAGCGAGCCGTGCTATGAACTCAGCCTCGTCGTCGACATCGGGCAGCGACACCCCTCGAAGTTCGGTCTGGAGCAGCTGCCGGGCCCAGCTCAGAGCATCTGTAAAGCGCGCATCGCCAGGCTCTCGACACTCAGTCCAGTCGAACCAAGGGGCTTTGATTGGGCGCCCCTCGCGCCATCCCCATCCGAGATAGTGCAGCAACGGATTCATGCCCCCCTCGGCCACATCGGGACAGCACTCCAAATATGAGGCCGAGTCGAACAGGACACTCGTGATTCCCCGCCCTCTCCACGGCTTGGACAGATAGTGAGAGAGCGTGTTGAGCTCAATCTCGGAGGGAAGCATATTGTACTTCCGGTAAAGGGTCGGAGAAAAAAGCGGATGGGGGGATATACCCTTTTTGTCTCCAATGATCAGATAGTGCCAGACAGCATCTACCACGCCGATACGCTCTGACTCGGGAAGCTGTTCCAGATAAAACGGGGCATCGAACAGGGGCGAAGAGGCGATAGTGTTCCGCATTTCGACGAGGCTCTCAAGGCGAGCAAGCAACTCATCCTCGTCCTTGACTTCCGGAATCCGCCATCCCTTCAGCCTTGTCTGCAGAAAGTGTCGTGCAGGATCTCCGTCGGTTGACACATCCTCGTGCGGCTCTCCATGCCATGCGACGTTGAACCAGCGACACGGTTGTCGGCGCTCGTCAATGCCCCAGCTGGTGTAGTGCACGAGCGGATTTACGCCAGCAGCTTTGATGTCAGAGTACGTGCGTAGATACCAGTCGGAATCGAATATCGCGCTGGTCATCCCCTTACCGTGCCATTTGTTGGCAAGGTAGTGAGCGAACGCATTCTCTCCCTCTTCCTCAGTAGTCATGTTGAACGCCCGATAAAGCTTGGGAACAAAGAGAGGATGAGGACAGAGCCCGCGCTCTTCGCCTCTCTCTATGTAGTGTGTCATGAGATCGAGGATCTCTTCCTCTTGCCCTTCCGCGGAGAGTTGATTCCGATAGAACTCGGTGTCGAAGATTCCGGACTCGCGGATGCGGCGCGCGCTCTCATCGCACAGAGATTGCTCTCCGCTTGGCTCCTCGTTCCGCCCCTCGAGGGGCAGTTCACGGAGAGCGTCCACAGAGGAGATATCGGAATTGGACCCACACATCGTTAAAAATCGAAGCAACTAGAATATATCTGCGGAAACTCGCTGCGCTTGAGGTGCCACCCGAGACAGCGTCGCCAATCCGTGCATTGAACACTACTATCCACCATCTTAGATGTCGAAATTGACCGCAGGTCTTCAGAGAAGAACGAATAATCTTCACAGAGCCAATGTGGTAACTATTTGAAATAATGCGATCTATTTGCCAGAGGTAGTGCAATTATCCCTATAACACCCCCTCAGTCGGTAGCCCCTCGCACTAACCTTGCCGCGCGCGCTCCAAAAGGTAGAGGTTGCGAGTTGAGGTAGCACCTGCTCGGATCGATAAAATAGAGAAATGCGGCCGCAATGCCCGCTCGAAAGCCTCTGCCGAATACCACGGGGCGATCCTCATCTCCGCTTGCGACAGGACTTGATCCTCCCTCGTAACGAACTCGACCAGGGCATACCTTCTCGTAAACAGCAGAAGCATCTGGGTGAAGCTCTCGAAATCACAGCGCCTGAACGCAACCAAATGATGAACGATCGCCAGCGCCAAGACGAGATCGGAAGCAAGCCGTGTTGAAACACTCATCTCTTCACACTTCGCAAGCGGTGGTGTGGGAGTGGGAGCTCGTAACGACATCAGAACAGTGGAGATGGGCAGCCCCTCGTCCCTCGCTCTGCAGAAAAGATCGTTGATGCACCACTCATCGCTGTCGAGGGCTACTACTGGAATTCCCTGCTTCGCAAAATGGTAGGCGAAAAATCCGCGGCTAGAGCCGAGGTCAGTAACGGATTGATACCTAATCGGTTCTAAGACCTCCGTGACACAGCGGCGCTTCCTCTCTAGCACCCCCTCCTCCTTCTGGTGCCCACAAAAGGAAGCTTCGGGATGATAGCGCTGCCAGCGTGACGTGCGCGTACCCTGCGGCAATAATCTGACGGTTCGCTCCATCCTTCGAGCCCAGGACGACAGATCCGAGACACATCGCTCGGTACGCCGTCGTTTGTATATTCGTCTTCGAAGGCGCCCCAAAGTTGGCGCGAGGCCCGAGGAGGAGATTATGCGCACGATCCGGTGTCGTGCAAGTTCTACGAACGTCAAAGGAAGCGCGTTGGGATAGCGAACTCGTACATCTTTAAGCATCATCGCACGCGCGACAGACTCGTGACCGAACGACATCAACCTCAAAGGCTCTAGAAAGCTTTCGCGAAACGTGGCAACGCAGGACTGCGGAAAGGATCGTCCCCTGTCCTGTAGCTCGCTGGCTTTGGCAATACAGCCATAATCCAGGAGTATTGGACGAGTGTCGACGAATCCGATGTTGGACGGTCGAAGGTCAGAGAGGAGGAACCCATAAGAAGCCAAGCGCTCGGCCATTCGAAGCGCGAACAGCGCAGCTTCCCGTAGCATCTCCATCGACCACTCGGCAGGAAGGCTGAGGCGCGGAATCGTGTCGTGTCGCAAAAGCAAGGGATAATCGTCCGTGCCACCTGGTTCGATCGCCGCCGATATGAGAGCCCCCTTCTGTATTAATGCACGAGTCTCGGGTCTATCGAGAAAATCCCGAATATCTTCAGCGGCCCCCTGTCGAATACCTCTAATGAGAAATCCTTGTCCGATGAACAAGCGCCCTCGGCCATCACTGCCCAACGAACAAGGATGAAATGCTAACGAAGAAACCATCTAATTTGCCTGTAGGCTCGCTTAATCAGTAAAAGAGCAGCCATGCTCGGAGCACACTCACCGAAAAATCGTACAAGACCAACTCTACGCAGCTTTCACGATACTGAAAAGATGACTTACACTACCCTTGTCTATGGAGGACTCACCGCACATGCACCGCGCAGTCTTTAATCATCCACTGATTACTGGAGTGCGCTATGTTCACGGCTTCTGCGATGCCCCCCCAGCGCTTGAGATCTCTGCAGAGGTCGTCGATGTCGCTCTCAGGCACCGAGTCATTCCTTCTCTCCATCGGGCGCTGATATCGGGCGGGGCGAAGCCAACTGCAATTCTCGAAAACCACCTCGCACTTGAGGCTCGGCGACACCTACTGCGAAGATCGGTCATCGGCACACTGCTAGAGGAGCTGAACCGCAAGGGCTTAGGCGCTCTCATCTACAAGGGACCAGCGCTCGATGGTGTGTACAACGGGATTCTTCGACCAGCGGGAGATATCGATCTGATCGTCGAGCGCGCCGATCTTAGCGAAGTGCGGGAGACGGCCGAGCGGCTTGGCGCAGCAATGACTCAGATAGGCGCTGAAGAGCTCTCGTTCTCCCTCGAGGGGGTGCTCGTCGAGGTCCATACTCAATTGGTGGAACGACACATAGCGATCCTGCCGCAAACGAAGTCCCTATTCGCGCGCTCGATACCGTGTCCTCATGCCATTCCTAGCTGGCGAACTTTGGCTCGTGCCGATCATCTCGTCGCCCTGCTCGTGCATGGGTTCAAGCACCAGTGGTGCCGACTGGGATGGATCTTGGATATCGGTCTCTTCACGCGCCAGATGTCAGGGGCAGAGTTGGAAGTTGCGGGCGAGCTCGCACGAGCTCACAACGTTGGGGCAGTATTCACGCTGGGCCTTGATCTGGCAGACCACATCCTGCACGGCTCGAAGACCTACAATCTGGTCGCTCTTCGTTATGCCCAACGCCTTTTTCATCCGGGAAACTCTCTCCATTTCAAGCTCGAGAATATAGCGCTCCACCTGCGGGTACTGGAGGGATGCACGTCTCGCTCGCGCTACATCTACAGGCGGGGAAGCTCTGCGCTTCGATCCGCGTTGGAAACCGTGAAAAATCCTACTAGCTTACTGCTCTAGATAGAATGTACCCTTTCCATGATTAGTGGAGACCTGTATGGCGACCAAAGAAGATTCCTTTGACGTTTTTGAGCTGCTCACGGCGTTTTTGCTCGGTCTAGCCGCCACTGCCACGGCTCTAGTGGCTCATGAAAATGCGCTGTGGAGCGGCAAATCAACTGACTTCTACAGTGAGTCGGCAACGCTAACCTCCAAGGCGTCGAACCTCGACAACTCGGCCGTCGTGGATGTGTCGCAGGATTCGAACATCGAGATTGAAGCGAAAAAGCTCATTCGAGAGGGTCTGCGTAGTGACAACGCAGACGATAAGGAGGAGGCGCTTAACCTCGCTAGCTATCTCCTGACAGGTTGGCTTACGGACGAGGCGTACAAGGCGTTCGAGTTACCAGCTGACTATCGTGACGGGAAGAAAACTGACGAATACCTCCCCGAGGAAACACTCGTCACTTTTCTCGAAACTGAAGGCTTGGACGACGAGTACACCGATACGCTCTTCGGTGAAAGCGAGGACCTCTTCGAGGAGGCCGACAAATCCTTCGCAGCGGCTCGCGAGGCGAATGACGCAGGCGATAAGTTCTCGTTTGCTGCAGTGCTGTATGCGATAAGCCTTTTCTTTGCTGGTATAGCCTCAGTTCTCAGGAGCAGGGTTCGTTGGCTGGTATGGGTGTCTGGAATGCTCGTGTTCGTTTCTGCCACAGGGTATTCTGCTACGCTATCCTGGCTGCCTTTACTGTAGGGAATTTGCGCCCTGCATAGTGCGCAACTGTCATCTTGAGGGGACTTTCTGAACGTTGCTTCTGTAGCCAGATGAGGCGACCTGAATTATCATTTTTGCCATGCGGTTAACCGACCAAGACCGAGAAATCCTAGCGAGCGCCTATTTCCAGGCAGATGCCCCCCTTTCCAAGGTGGCACAGGAGACCGGCATTCCTCAGCATACCGTGCGACGCTCACTGGAGAATCTGTTGGAGAGTGGCTACATCTGCCGATATGCCTATATAAATCCGTCAAAGCTCGGCTTCCAAGAGTATTACCTCTCGTGGCGCGTAGCTACCCAAGAGCCGCAGCTGTGCGCCAATCTTCTGCAACGATTCTCTTCGTGTGAGGGAGTTTCTTGGCTCGCAGAGATCGGTGCTCCGTTCCCGTATGAGACCGTATTTTTTGCCCGAAACGCGCACCACGTGATAGAGCTCTTGAATCTGGTGGCGAGCGAAGTAGGTCCACTGGTGCTGGAGAAGAAGATTTCCACGCTCATCTCCTTCACGTCGTTTGTCCCGAAGTTCCTTTCGAAACGCTCCGATCTTCTGCAGTCTATATCCTATCGCACCGACACGCGGTCTTTAGATATTGACGAACTCGACCACGGCATCCTGCAAAGTATAACGTCGCCTACGTTTACGTCGTACGGGCAGGTAGCGCGAGCCCTAGGCGTAGCCCAATCAAGCCTCACCTACCGAATCGATCGCTTGAAAAAGGAGGGGGTCATTCTTGGGGAGGGCTACCTCATTCAGCGCTCTGACCTGGTCGGGATGACATCGTTTAGAATGCTGGCTAAGTTGAAGAAATACTCTCCGGAAACCCGAAAGCAACTCTTTGACGTGTGTGCCTCGCATCACGCCGTGTACTGCCTGGCAGAGCTTCTGGGTGAACACGACCTTGAGTTCTCAGCCAGGGTACACCACCCGCGTGAGATACCCGCAGTGGTAGAATCGTTGAGGAAAGCACTTCCCGACACTCTCGGGACCATCGAGTTTTATCCGGATATTCAGCGCTTTAAAAGTCAGAGCTATCCCTTCATCAAAAGGCCCGACATTCGACGAGCCTGACCAAGCAGAGACATGCTGGACAGCATCATCTCCGGCCCTCGTGCTAGTTCATTGTCAGGCCAACCCCTACCGTAGAATATCCGAACCGCCGCGAGCAAGAATCTCCTCACCAACCTTGGTACCGAGTTCCGCTGCGTCAGTCGAGGAGCCTGAACTCGAAAACGATATGCAGCGCGGTCCCTCAGCTTCGAATACGCGACACTCCACGCAGACCTCTCCTCCTCGGGCTTCAGCAAAAATCGATATCGCCGAATGGCAATCTCCTCCCAGGACTTCGGCTACTGCTCGCTCAGCGACGAACTCTGAGGCTGTTGCTGCATCAGCGACTGCAGATACAATCCTAGAGACCCGATCGTCATCAACGCGAATCTGGGCTGCCAGCGCTCCCTGATTCATCGCGGGTAACATGATATCTCGCCCCAAAATCTCGTACTGCAGGTCTGGGAATCCCAGACGCTCGAGCCCCGCCGCAGCCAAAATGATTCCTGAAAGATCGGGCGACTCATCGAGTTTCTTTATGCGAGTAGGTACATTACCCCGGTGGTCCCGCAGCTCGATATCGCCTCTGTAAGCTCGCAGCGATGCCTTTCTGCGCAGACTCGCCGTGCCAACGATAGCGCCGTGAGGAAGGTTGGAAAAAGAGAGGCGGGTCCCGTCCGGCTGGCGCTTGCCGACGAAAGCGTCGTACGGTGTGGCACGTTTGAGAATAGAATGAATCTCAGTTCCGGATTCGATCTCTCCCGGCACATCCTTGCCCGAGTGGATAGCCAAATCGATCTCGCCTGCAAGCAGTGCGCGTTCGAGATCGATAATCCAGTCCTTCTTGTCGCTCTGAGCCGCAAGAGGAGTACCTTGCTTTCGGTCTCCCTCGGTCTTGATTATCGTTACATCAACTGAAATGTGAGGATGAACGACCGCAAGTTGTTTCGCGACCAACTCAGTTTGAGCAAGCGCTAGGGCACTTCCTCTGGTTCCTATAACTATTCGTTCCACGTGCCTTTAACCCTGGGTAGTACTGTTTCTTGAAGGAGCCTGGCGCACGTAAGTATCGTTGTTCTATGGGCTTTTTTCAAGTGATGCTGGAGCATTAACAGCCCCATTTTGGTGCCATTTTCTTCGCAGAAGGCGACCTGAGAGGGGGTTCTATACGCAGCCTCATGGGTGCTCAAATGCTGGGAGCGTGAGCGGGAATATCTGATGTCGAGGCTGCATCCACAAGAAATCCTTGTGCGTGCCTACTCCTTGCGATATCCCATCACTGTCCATGCTAGTGGAGGGGTTTCGACGATGTGGCAAGCGAACTCCGACAGCTCCTCTCTGCATAGAGCTCCAAGCTCCTCCTGGGTCCACGACCTAACCTCTCCCCATCTTGTCGATCCTTCGTGCCACTTCACAGCGAAGTCCAGTCGATTCTGGATGTAGTACTCAATCCTCTGATCGATCACCTGTGGAGATTTGTGCCACACCGTGAAGAAGAATGCGTGCGCCTTCTCTGTCAACGCCTTGAGGTGCTCTCGTTCATCGCCAGGAAAACTTCCGAGCGTGCCGCCGAGACACAGCGCCGCAATCGGGCCGCCAGGCTGAAGTTCCCGCAGCGCCTCTCGATAGTCCTGTGGCTCGAGTATGTGAGCGCCAACGAGCCCTTCGCACATCTCTCGAGCGGCTTCTACTGAATCGCGATCGATATCGACCCCGATGTAGCGCCTTCCACCTAGTTCAACATTGACTAGTACCCGCGCGTCTCCACAGCCGACGTCGACCAGCACGGCCCTTTCCGGAAGGTTGGCGAGAAATGACCGCAAATGCTCATACTCACAGCGCAGGGTTTCTCTCTGGACCTCTGTGAGGTGCTTGTTCTGCCACGACTGCATCATGCTCGAATCGCGCTCGTGCGAGTGCGAACCTGTCTGTGCGTGTCTGGACATCAGCCGTCTCTCCTAGAATCGCACATTGAGGTTCTCGCCCTCAAATCGCCGCATTGACTCCCCTAGTATCGCATCAAGGGTGTCGTGAGACCTCGCCAAGACCAGCACTAATCCCAAAGGCGGCGCCGTGAACACTTCTGCAGCGCCAGCTCCCTCTGCCCGCATAGAGTCGGCGATCTCCGAGAGCTGCGCCTTGGACCACGCGTACGACTGCCCCCATTCCTTGGATGTAATCGTTCCAGTGTCCCAACAGATATGGCAGTCGTACCCGTTGTTGCCATAGTACTCTAGCCGTTTGTGAGTGACGTCCCTCTTGCTCTCTACCACCGAGACAACTAGGACGTCCGTGTGCGTGAACATCGTCTTGATGTGCTCCAATCTATCGCCCCCAAGGGTTCCGAGGGTGTTACCAAGGCACAGCAAGAGATCCATTTTGCCGTGCTCGTCAGTGTATCTCGGTAAGCCCTCTCGGTAATCTTCCGCATCAGGAAACTGTACATTCGCGTTCATTTCAAAGCTTTTGCGTGCTCCGGCGACTGTCACGGGGTCGTTGTCGAAACCGATATACTCGCCGGGGAGCGCCGTGAGCTTCCGCAGAAATCGCGCGTTGCCGCAGCCAACATCCCCGACTTTCACCTGTGCAGCACCGAGGGTGGTTACGATCACATCGATTACCTCTGCTTCACTTTGCATCCAGTTCTTCTGGTGCTGAGTAAGGTGACGATCATCCCAGGCGGACATCTGAGCCCCACTCACCTCCTCAACCGGCGTCCCGGCTATACCCTGGAGATCCTCTGGCGCTGGGGCTTGCTGTGAAAGCTGCTCTGGAGCCACGTCGTGCCGGCTGGCCTTCTGCTGCCCTACCTCTTCTCTTGCGCTGTCTTGGTTTTCTGCTCCTAGACCCATACTACTTTCCTCAGTCGTTCTATAAGATATCGAATCGCTGTGGCAGTAGCTCACCGTCACAGCGAGTAATTAGTGCACCTTTGAGTTGCAGCCCGATCAGCAGGGCGCGACTCAAAAGAGATCCGTCAGTTCTCTAATAAGCTATCGTTCCGCCCTTAGCCTTAGCCGCGAACTCCGGTGCAAAGTAGGTGATTATGATGTCTGCACCAGCGCGTTTAATCGAGGTGAGCAACTCAACCATGATGCGCTCTCCATCGATCCAACCCTGAGCGGCGGCTGCCTTCACCATCGAGAACTCTCCGCTTACGTTGTACGCGGCCGTCGGCATTTCAAATCTCTCCTTTGCTGCCCTGACGACGTCGAGGAACGCCATCGCTGGCTTCACCATGATGATATCCGCGCCCTCTTCGATATCGAGCGCTATCTCCCGCATCGCCTCATTCAGGTTGCCAGGGTCCTGTTGATAGGTCTTGCGGTCGCCGTATTGCGGCGCACACTGTACAGCCTCACGGAACGGTCCATAAAAGCCCGAGGCAAACTTCGCCGAGTATGCCATGATCGACACGTCGTGGTACTTCTCCTGATCGAGCGCTGTTCGCATGCGACCCACCGCTCCATCGATCATACCGCTCGGCGCCACCATGTCCGCTCCGTGCTTGGCGTGCGACAAGGTCTGCTTGACGATGATATCGAGTGTAGCGTCGTTATCGAGGCACCCATCGTGCATAATCCCGCAGTGTCCGTGCGAGGTGTACTCACAGAAGCAGAGATCCGTAATAACATTCATGCCTGGGACCTGCTCCTTGATCGCGCGAATGCTCTTTTGAATGATTCCGTCGTCCTGCCAGGCCGCGCTGCCGGTGTCATCTTTGAAATCAGGAATAGCGAAAAGCAGAACTGACTGAATGCCGAGGTCTTGATAACGCTTTGCCTCCTCTACGGCCGTATCAACGGAGATGTTGTATATCCCGGGCATCGAAGATATCGGCTTCATGACGTTTTTACCCGGGACGATAAACATCGGCATGATTAGATCGGCGGTATCTACCCGGGTCTCTCGTACCATCGAGCGCAGAGTAGGAGTTTTTCGAAGTCTTCTCAGTCGCGTGGTAGGGAACGTCATACGGTATCCATGGTCAAACAATCTCTAGCCGAAACTGCTCGAGCGTCGAAACTCCGCTGGAGCAGTACTTTCACACACTGGCTACCATGGGCTTATCCGGTAGCAAAATATCGTTACATAGAAACTTTCAAGGTCAGGTAACTTTCTAATCTCGCCCGAAAAAAGATGGTCGCCAGAGCCTTAGTTGGAGAGATACTCGCAAGTCCAAAAGTGTCACGCGGAACATATTGGCGGACACGGATCGGTATAGGAAATCAGCCCCTCTCTTGCGGCAGGAGGCGGCTCTGCCTCGCTTGTTTAAGGCTCAAAGGGCATGTCGAGCAGCTGTCGGAGAGGCTCGGCGCGCGGGCCAAGACGCACGGGGAGCGGATTGGCAGGTAAGTCGTGACATGCGTCCGGAAGGCCCTCTCGCATACTACAGCGTAGGAACGTGTCTGCTGGGACGAGACGGCGTGTGCCCCATTCAAGACACTCTGCGAGCGCTCGGGAAGCGCATGCCCAGTCCAGTCGGTCTGAAAACCCGAACTCCTCGATGAGGAATGACTCCGGGATCGCAGCCCCAGAACCGCATTGTTTGATGCGAGCCGAGAAACAGGGGGTGGGACCATCAAACATCACGACGATGTAGGTGCCGCTCGGAGGGGTAGCTGGGAGGCTAGGTTGGAGGATCCCGAACTGTTGTCGTGCGGCCTCTGAAAGGACCTGAACCTGAAGAGGCAGGAAGTAGGTTTCTTTGGGTAGCTCTGTCCGTCCGTTCCTACCCACATGATACTCGGGGCACCATGCCTCTATAATCGATTCACACACATCGAGCGACATCGCTAGATGGTCAATCATCGGCTTGTGCAGCACGCCAGCTAAAGAGCGAGCAAAGGCGTTTCGTGCCTGATCGAGTACCTCTACGGCACGCGATGTTGCATTGAGTAGCGCCCCTCTCTTTTCGGATGGCTGAGTGCACAGTCCCCTCTCGAATAGCTTTTGAAGGCGCGTCTTAAGAGTCGCCTTCGGCACCAGAAGAGTCGCCGCAAGTCCATCAAGCGAACCCCCCAGGGGGATCTCCACCAGACAGAACAGGATCTGCAGGTCCGTGTAGCTAATATCGATCGATTCCCATTTCCTGGAAAAATAGCTGAAGCTCCTAGTGTACCGGCGTGCATGGAGCCGGAGCGGATGATCACCGGGTCGAGCTACTGTGCGTGGAGCGTCGAGTGCGTTGTTGAGCGCCTCCCATAGCTCATAGAGCTCGCGCTGCTGCGAAGTCGAGCCTGCCTCTGCCAGGAGGTTCATCTGGTGATTGGAGATGTCATCGAGCCTCGTTACGACTTCGCGACCCTCGCTGGTAATAAAGACGAGCTTCTCTCTCTTGCTGTCCCCAGCGACGAACCGTACGAGCCCTCGTTGTTTGAGTGAGTCGAGAGTGTGAACCAGCTGTGTAAGTGGGAAATTGACCCGCTGAGCGAGATCAGTCGGTCGTCGTGGGATTTTTTGGTCGAGTTCGATAAGAGTTTGATGCTCAACCAGAGATAGCTCGCCCCAGGCTGAGAAGACGTACCCATTTTTTCGCTGATACATGTGCATCACATCGAACAAACGACGGAGCAACGATTGAGAGCACACGCTGACATCAGAGTGTGAAACTGCCGCATTCGACGGGGCGACACCAGCTTTTTCGAGAGACATACCTATCAAGGGCGACAGTCACGGTGACTTCCCGAGAACCACACCTCAGTGAACCGCGCCGTCGTGACGAGAGTATAAAAGGGGTCGCAGTGCTAAGCAAATGGATACTATGAGCCCCACGAGGCGCATGCCAGCAATGTCGGATGTGAGCTTTCAAGGCTCATAGAGGGAGGGCAAAAGCCAGGATACCAGGCGGTTAGACCCATTTGTTCTTATCCGCACATACCTCTCACTGGTCCGATTCCCGTGCGGACAGGGTATCACCTGCCGCACCTCACCGCCAAGGAACTTCAATTATCCGAACAGGCCGGGTAGAGCCACGGAGGAGAGGCCTTTCGGCGGCCTTGTGCTGTATCTCAATCACGCCTGGGGTGCGGTCGACGTCGAATACTCAGAGCCTTCTTTCTGCTGACGAGTGGATATCTCCCTCTTTTGCGCGTATGACGCAGCTTTTATGAGCATCGCAAGTGGTGTTGTGACGAGGACCTCTTTATTGAGGTCGTGCAACTGTGTGAAGGTTTGGTGAGTGATTCCCCCTAAGATATCTTCGGTGCATACGGAAGCGTGTAGAAAACTGCGTGCGCCTTGTTCCACTCCGAATGCAACGGTTATAGTCCTCCGCTTAATGTTATGGCCGTCATCGCCCTGCTGGATGACGATAGTGATCTCAGAGCCTGGTGGGGGTTGCGTAACTGTTAGTAGGCCTACGTTGTCGATAGTGGCTGAGAATTGGGCTTGGGCCAATTCCTGTAGGGCCTGCATGGGCACGGCCTGCTCTGAACGAACGTGTGCGAGCGTAAATGGCATGTGAGTACCTCTTGAAAAAGGTTGACTGCTCGGGACACTACCAAAAAGAGCACCCCTACTCCATACAGGGATAGGCGCCAAACCTCCTGCTCATTGTAGTGGTAGAAGTCAAAGACCGAAGCAGAGCGTGGCGAATCGACCTAGACGGCGTATGGTCGGACCGCGCACTAGAACGGCAAACCATTGAGATTTAGAGCCCCCTTTGGCCACACGCTTCCAGGCTTCTCGAACACCATGGTGATGCCATCCTTAGGTTTATATTCGTATGTTTTGCCATCTGGCTGTGAGAATACCGCATTCTGGCCAGGAATGGTCCTAAAGCCGTAGCGCGAGTACAGCGCTTCAAGCTCAAGGTTACACATCAGCACGCAAAATTCTGCAGGATTTCGCCCGACGAAACGCATCGATGCGGTCATGAGTTCTTTACCAAGCCCCTTCTTCTGAAACTCATCTCTGACGATCACTCCAGCGACACCCATAATCGTGAGATTCTGCTCCCCTACTCGAACATCCCGGGTAACCACCGCTGCTCGACCGATCATCTCCCCGTTCAACCGTGCGATGACAAAGTCAACGTCACCCTCCTGGGGGGACGGAAGCCAGGTGTAGGACTTAAATCGCGCCCGCATCCAGTCATCGAGCTGTTGGACCACCTCGGGGAGCAGTTGGTTGATGTTGGCACACTCGAGGACAGCCCCAGGAATAGCCTGGCTCTCCATCTGCTCTGCTGAGTTATTGCAATTTTGTGAAGCCATACAGTACACACCCCGTATAAGAAGAACTCTGGGTGACCCTACCTCAATCTAGAGATCCTAAACAACAGCGGGAGGCCTACGAGAACACATGGTCCAAACTCCAGCTCCTACAGAACTCGAAGTCTCAATCAGCCGCGCAAGCAGTGTCAGCTGCATCGACCTGTTCTCCCACATGAATCACGGTCCCCGAAGCTGTTGCACTCTCGCTTCTAGACCGTTCGGAATTTTTTGAAAGTTTTGATTGTTATGGTGCGGTGTTCTTGTGGGAGAACGTAGAGTTCAACGAACTTTTAGAGGCCACTTTCCGCATTTTTCGACTGCCGTTTATCGCGCATTCTCTTTCCGACATAACAGTGTGATCGCCAGGTCTGCACATATCCCACCTCCACCGGGAGATCCAAAACAACACTGGAGCATCTACTCGAACTCCCAATTAAAGCTATCTTATTATCTCAGCTTGTTATACTCCCGCTGTCTGGAGAGCGGTCCTCTCGCTTCTGCGGCTAGATCTGCAGCTATATCAAGGAGCTTCGGGCCGCTCGGCAGAGCTCTCCCCGCGTGCAGCTGTCGCGCAGGTCAACTTACAGATTTTGGCGTCTCAGTCCCCTCCTATGAGGTATAGCGAGAGGCTACGCATCTCCTCCCGCCATCTGATGAAAATCGAAGCGACCCCAGCGCGCCTTAATCGTGGAGTAGAGAGCGTCGAAGGTGCCCTCTTCGAGCGCACTTCTGATACGTGCCATGAGACCGAGGTAGTGTGTCAGGTTATGGATGCTGGCGAGCTGAGGCCCCAGCATCTCTCCTACCTTGAACAGGTGCTGGATGTATGCGCGTGAGTAGTGTCTGCAAGCTACGCATGAGCAGCTCGGATCGATCGGAGAGGAATCGTCTGCGTGTCGAGCGTTCTTGATGTTGAAGAACGGCTCGTCAGCCTCGACGAAGACCCTGCCAAAACGTCCGGACCGCGTCGGCATGACGCAATCGAACATATCCACACCGCGTGAAACAGCTTCGATGATGTCCTCGGGGGTGCCTACCCCCATGAGGTAGTGCACTCCATCCGTTGGAAGCTGATCTATGTGGTAGCTCAGGACCTCGTACATCGCGTCCTTAGGCTCTCCGACACTCAAGCCCCCAATCGCAAATCCATCGAAGGGAAGTGAGCCTATCTGCTGCGCTGAACGGGTTCGAAGTTCCCTATGGCAGCCACCCTGCGTAATCCCGAACATGCACATAGAGTCGTCCGAGCGCGCAGTAAGCGATCGTTTCGCCCAGCGGTGTGTCATCTCGAGGGAACGCTCAAAAGCCTCGAAGGAGAGGTTGCTCGCGGGACACTCGTCGAGTGCCATGGCGATATCGACCCCTAAGGTCTGCTGGATCTCGATGGACTTTTCGGGGCTTAAGAACTGCTTCGAGCCGTCGATATGCGAGCGGAACTCTATCCCCTCCTCGGTGATCGTTCGTATGCTCTTGAGGCTGAAGACCTGAAATCCTCCTGAGTCGCTCAAGATCGGACCCTTCCAGCCGGTGAAGGTGTGAATCCCTCCAAGTCGTTTCACCCGTTCGTGACCGGGACGGAGCCATAGGTGGTACGTATTCACCAACATAACCTCTGCTCCGCATTCGATGAGGCGCTCGACGTCTACCCCTTTGACGGAGCCGCGCGTCCCGACAGGCATGAAGGTGGGAGTCTGAAAAGTTCCAGTACGGGTGGTGAAGCTCCCGCGCCGCGCCGGCCCAACAGCGCAGATCTTTGCGAATCGCGAATTCATATGATCACCATCCCGTCTCCGTAACTCAAAAATCTGTAATCATTCTCTAAGGCGGATGCGTAGGCTTGCGAGAGGAGATCCCCTCCGAGTATCGCTTCTACCAGGAGAAGATGCGTAGTTCCCGGTTGATGAAAATTCGTTATTACTGTCGACACGAGCTCGAATTCGAATCCTGGCTGGATGAAGAGCTGGGTGTCCTGCATACCGGTCGTTCCACCCGTGCGGACCGCGCTTTCGAGCGCTCGTACGACCGTAGTTCCAACCGCTATGACTCGACCGCCCCGGGCACGAGTCTCACGTAAAGCGGAGATCGTCTCGGCTGGAACCGAGAACTGCTCCGTCCCCGGAGGTCGCAACACCCCGTCAACGAGAACCGGAAGAAAGCTTGCGCTTCCGACGTGCAAGGTGATGCGCGAAACAGAACACCCTACACCGTTTGTGATCGCGCTCAGTAGCTCGGGGGTAAAGTGAAGCGATGCTGTTGGAGCGGCTACCGAGCCTTCCTTCTCTGCAAAGATCGTCTGGTAGTCGAGGGTATCCTGTTCATCAGCATGGCCATCGCGAATATAGGGAGGGATCGGCATCACTCCGTGCTCACGAATGAGCTCTGCGACAGGCGTCGTCGATTCCGTCCGAAATTCGACAATTACCCGATCAGGCGACGGGGAGGATACGATGTGCGCAGAGAGCTTTTCACTGAAGACGACTGCCGAGGCGCTGCGGATCTTCCGTAGCGGACGTCCCAGACATAGCCAGCGGTAAGGAGCCTCTTCTCGAAGCAGCAGCAGCTCTACGTGGGCGTCCGGCTTACCAGCGATCGTGCCGAAGAAACGCGCCGGTATGACTCGGGTGTCGTTGAAGACAAGGTGGTCCTTGGGTCCGAGCAGGGTCGGGAGATCCCGGAACCTCAGGTGTCGTATACGTCCATCGCTGCGCTCAATAACCATCAAACGCGCAGAATCTGCCGGATGAACGGGGCGTTGCGCAATCCGCTCAAGGGGCAGCTCGTACGTGAACGCTCGAGATATGGCCTGTGAGGAGGGCGTTTCCATCTCTACTACCTGGCAGCCTCTCGCGCCCTCTTATGAATTTCCCACGCGTTTGGTGAAGGCCTCGAGCAGGTTTATCGGCATTGGGAAGAGCACAGTCGAGCTGTTTTCAACTGAGATCTGCTTGAGGGTTTCGAGGTAGCGCAGCTGAATCGCTCCCGACTCCTTGGACATAATCCCTGCTGCTGCAGTGAGTTTCTCCGCCGCTTGGTACTCACCCTCTGCTTGAATGATCTTCGCCCGACGCTCGCGCTCGGCTTCTGCCTGTTTCGCCATGGCACGACGCATTTCTTGTGGGAGATCGATGTCTTTGATCGCCACGAGGGAGACCTTAATCCCCCATGGGTCCGTCTGCCGGTCAATGATCTCTTGGATGTGATGGTTGATCTCGTCGCGTTTGGAGAGTAGGTCGTCGAGCTCAGCCTCGCCGCACACGCTGCGCAGGGTTGTTTGAGCTATCTGACTCGTGGCGTAGAGATAGTTCTCGACTGTCAGGATCGCTTTCGATGGATCGATAACCCTGAAGTTTAGGACGGCGTTTACCTTAATCGACACGTTGTCCTTGGTGATAATGTCCTGAGGAGGAATATCCATGGTGATCATACGCTGATCGACGCGGGTCAACTCGTCTACGAAGGGGATGATGAACCGTAGGCCCGGACCACGAATGCCGTGGAACACTCCGAATCGGAGCACAACCGCCCGCTCATAAGCGCGGATTGCGTACGTACTAAAAAAAGCCAAGGCTCCGAACGCTATCACCAGAAGAACGATTGGTCCCGCCGTCATTGCATATCTCCGTCTCTTTACTGTTTTCGTAGCGCCTCAACAAGGAGCACCATGCCGTGCCGATATCCAACGACCTTCACGGGTACTCCGACCTCGATGATGCCATGCGTAGCAGTGGCTTTCCACTCCTCTCCTCGCACAAACACCCTTCCCAACTCCGAAAAGGTCTCGAGAGCGCTCCCCTCGAGACCAACCATCCCAGCTAGGTCCTCATTAGCGCCTCTTTCTCTGAGCAGATATGCAGCTATCAACGCTACCACTACTACCACGAGAATGATGGCGATGCCGTAGAGCACCTTAGGAGATCCTCCCGAGCACTGTCTGGAGATGGCCCCAAAACGCCCGTTTAATCGCAGGATCGCTCGCAATCGCCCTCAAGGAATGGGAGTGCAGTATGCAGGCACCACCGAACTCTTCCAAGCGGCCATCCGGCTCCTGGGCACCGAGAACAATCACCACTCCCTTGAGAGCTGTTTGCTCTTCAAGTGCGGTTCGAAGTGCGTAGTTACTCGTCACGACACGCCGGGTAGTTCGATCGAGTGCAAGTTTGAGCCCTTTACTCACAATCGAGTCGATCAGCGCGTTATGCTCCGAGGGTAATCCCTGAGACGCTTCTACCGCTATAAAGGATACGAGAGGCCTATCCGCAAGGGATTGAATGCTGTGGGTCGGCGTTCGGATAGCAGTTGTCAAAATCCCGAAGGGATACGAACTCCTGACCCTATCGAGGTAGCGCGCGAGACTCTCTGGGGTGTGCGGGCGTGCGTCATTCATCTGATCAAGGACCCTCTAATACAACTTGGCGATCGCGTCGAAGATACGCACAGCTATCCGGCTCTTATACGTGGTGGAGATCTCCTGCTCCCTGCCCGCGCGATTGATCAGCCATACACGATTAGTATCGAGATCAAATGAATCCTGAGCGAGGTTGCCGATCATGAGATCCGCATTCTTCTGATTAAGCTTGCGCCTGACCTCAGCCAGAAGATCCTCAACCTCACCAGTTTCGACCGCGAATCCGACTAGAGTCGGAAAGCGAGAGCTTGCTTTGCGGGCCCCCAAGTCCAGGAGAATATCGGGGTTCGAGGCAATATGGATCGCTGTCGGTGCAGCGGACTTCTTGACCTTGTGCTCTTGTGCAGCTTCCGGTCGGTAGTCTGCGACCGCTGCGGCCATGATGACGGTGTCGTACGGAGAATCAGAACCTCCTTGAGGGAATGCGCGATTGACGACCGCACTGTGCATCTCCTGGGCCGAGATCACGGGGACGCACTCGACGTCTCGCGGCACCTTAACGGGAATCGGTAGCGGTCCGTGCACGAGGGTGACGTGCGCACCCCTCCTAAACGCCTCGACTGCGAGCGCCATCCCCATCTTTCCAGACGAGCGATTTGAGATGAAGCGCACAGGGTCGATCGCCTCCCTAGTCGGTCCTGTGGCTATGAGAATCCTGCGTCCTGCAAAATCGTGAGCCGTGAGCGCTCGGCGAACGTGGAAGAATATCTCCCTGTGGTGCGCGAGGCGCCCCTTACCTTCCCATCCGCACGCCAGGGCTCCCGAATCAGGCTCGACGAACTGCACGCCGCGCTGCCGCAGGTGCTCGATATTTGCCTGGGTCTGTGGATGCGACAACATGTTCACGTTCATCGCAGGCGCGATCACCACTGGAGCTTTGGTTGCAAGCGCTACGGCGAGCAACGGACAATCTGCAAAACCGTGGGCGAGCTTCGCGAGGAAATCGGCAGATGCAGGCGCCACCACGAACACATCAGCCCAATCTGCTAAGGCGATGTGCCCAATCGCCCCTGGCTGCGTTTCACTCCAGAAATCAGTTGTGACGGGCTGCCCCGTTATCGATTCGAAGGTAAGCGGGGAGATGAATTTACCGGCAGAGTCGGTCATGACCACCCGCACCTCGTAGCCGCGGGTTATCATGTAACGGGCCAGCTCCGCGCTCTTGTACGCTGCTATAGAGCCTGTCACTCCAAGTACAACTCGTCTCTTCTCCGTAGCTTCGCTCATCTCTCCTCACGCCAGAAAGGGATTGTTTCTTCGTTCTTCACCCACGGTGGTGTCATCGCCGTGACCACTTAAGACCCGCACCCCGTCATCCAAGGTCAGGATATTCTCCTTGATACTCTTGATTAACGTTCTGTGATCTCCTCCAGGAAGGTCCGTTCGCCCTATTGAGCCAGCAAAGAGAGTATCTCCGCTCACGAGGACCTTCTCGCTACGAAAGTAAAAGCTCACGTGGCCGGGGGAGTGTCCCGGGGTAAAAAGCACCTCGACATGCAGCTTTCCGAGGGAAATGACCTCTCCCCCGCGAATCGGTATCGAGGGCTCCGGACAGTCAAACCACTCAGATGCCGGTAAGCCGTACATCTGTGCGATGTTACGCACCTGGCTCCGCATAGCCTCCTCTCCGGGGTGGGCTACGAGCGGAGCGCCCAAGCTCTCCATTAACGGAAGAACTGCACCGCAGTGGTCGAGATGAGAATGTGTGAGCCAGATCTGTGAGCACGACAGATCGCGACTGTGAAGCTCCGCGATGATCTTATCGGGTTCTCCGCCGGGGTCGACGATTACCGTCGCCTTCGTCTCCTCGCACGTAAGGATGCGCGCATTTTGCATGAACGGGGTGACGACTACGGTTGTGATCGACAACATACTACCTCTTTCCTCTGACCCGTGAGCGGTCACGGGAGTTTGTCTGGCTAGCGGCAACAGGAACTGCTGCGGATGCAGCGCTCGGGCCCGCTCCATCGAGAAATGCGGCTATCCCATCGGCAATCGAGTGCGCAAGCAGCTCGCGAAACCGCTCGCTCGAGAGGTGCTCCGCATCCTTCTGATGGTCTATGAAGAATAACTCAAGCAGAGAGCACGGCATATGAGCGCCGACGAGCACAAAGAACGGCGCCTTTTTGACCCCACGCGAGCGCCCATCCGCGTACACCGGTAACACACGGCGCCGTAACGAGTCATCGACGACACGGCTCAGACGTATCGAATCCTCGATCTTACCACTCTGAATCAGATCACTTACTATGAATGAGAGGTCATCGAGATCCCCCCCTGACGGGACGCTGTTCTCGCGCTCGGCGAGCTTGCGGCTGGCTTGGTCGTCTGTATTGTCGAGGTAGTAGGTCTCCAACCCGCTCAATTGATGTGAGGGGCTCGCGTTGGTATGAAGGCTGATGAAGACCTTTGCCCCGCTGTTGTTGGCTATCGCGGTCCGGCGCGCCAAGGGTACAAATACATCTTCGCTACGCGTCAAGATGACGCGGATCCCGTGTTGCCGCTCGAGGATCTTACGCACCCGAAAGCCGAGATCGAGGGTGACGTCCTTCTCCATTAGGTTTCGTGCGCCCACAGCGCCCGAGTCGTCGCCACCGTGTCCGGGATCGATGACAACCGACCTGAAGGAAGAAGTCCGACGCTCTCCTACCCGTCGTATCGGTCGAGGCTGCTCTATCTCCGGAGCTGGTACGAAATGATCAAAGGTGTCGAGCGTGATACCGAGAAGCCGCTGCTCGGCTCGGCGAGAGATCGCTGAGTTCCCACGCAAGGCCTCACGATACCAACGAGCTGCATCCTCGAGCGAGCGCGCGGCACATACCTCGATGTCGCCTTGCACAAGGGCCGCCTCGAAATATTCTGGGCTTTGTGCGGTCGAATCTAGTATCGGGCGTATGAGTGAAGCCGCTTCCTGTAGCAGTCTCTCCTTGCGCTTCGTACGCCACAGGCGCAGATGTACGTCGGCACCATCGATGCGGATACGCGGCGCCTCGCCGGCCGCAGAAGTGCGAGAAACGAAGTCACTGATCTTGTGCGCTAGGATCTCCCACTCCTCGATGTGTACCGGATCGTCACTCTGTGGGTCTACGTTTCTGAGTCGGGTGTATTCGGCGCGTATCGCAGCTGTTGGAGATGACGCGAGGGAATCACCGAATCCGTATTGAGAGCACGCGAGCACACATAGCGTCAGAGATGACACCACGAGACACTTAAATTCACGGCGAACGGAACACCGACGTACCATCTTTCTTCCTAGGCAGACCTGCTACTTCTCCGTGGTGCAGCCACTCCATCGTGTTTCGAGATGTGGAGGCCAGACCTCCACCCAGCAGCAGAGAGAATACCCCCTTGGATGGCATGCTGCAATCAGCCTATCTCACCCATATCTCAGCCTTTGTGGGCCAAAGTGGCCTTCAGATCATAGAGCGCTGATAGGGCGTCTCTCGGAGTCATGGCGTCGAGATCGAGCGCCTCCAGCGACGACACTACCCGCTCGATTCTCGGGTCCCTTTTGGTCTCAGGGGCGCCGAAAAGCCCCATCTGGCGAACCGGCTCGACTCTACGTGGGGCGTAATCGATTTGAGGGGCCTGCGAAAGGAGTTCGTAGGCACGTGCAATCACGTCGTGCGGAAGCCCTGAGAGCTTTGCTACCTCAAGGCCGTACGAGCGCGGGGCTGGTCCGGCCTGGATCTCGTGCGTGAAGACGACGCGATCCTCCTCCTCGACCGAACCAACCGAGAGGTTCTCTATCCTGGAAGAAGTTGAGTCTGCCAAACTCGTGAGCTCGTGGTAGTGCGTAGCAAAGAGAGTTCGACAGTTAATGACGTTGACGAGCCGCTCAACGATAGCATGGGCTAATGAGAGACCGTCTGTTGTTGCGGTTCCCCGCCCGAGTTCGTCTATCAAAACCAGCGAACGCGCGGATGCATGAGCCAGGATCTGTGCTGCTTCGCGCATCTCGACCATGAAGGTCGATTCCCCCTCGTGCAGGTCATCGGCGGCACCCAGGCGCGCAAAGATGCGATCGACGAGGCCGACCCGTGCACCCTCCGCAGGCACGAAGGATCCCATCTGTGCGAGGATCACAATGAGCGCTGTTTGACGGAGATAGGTGGACTTTCCACCCATATTCGGGCCGGTCACGATGTAGCAGGTAGGGCCACGCTCTGGGAACGAGATGGAGTTCGGTATGAACGCTCCCTCCAGCAGTTCGGCGATGATCGGGTGACGTCCCTTGGTTACCTGCAAGGTGGAGGTATCGCACAGCGAAGGAGCTACCCAGCTGCATCGGTCAGCTACTTCCGCCAGCGAAGCCAGAACATCGAGCTGAGCGATACCGGCTGCTATGACACGCAACGTATCGACATACTCGAACATCTTCTGCCGGACCTCGGTGAAGAGCTGCTGCTCGCGTCGAATCTGTCTGTCGACGGCCGTGACAACCGCGTCTTCGTGTTGTTTCAGGTCGGGGGTCGTGAAGCGCTCCGCGTTCGCTGTGCTCTGCCTGCGTTGATAGTGAGCTGGGACCTTAGCGCCTTGTGAGGTTGGCACTTCGATGAAGAAGCCGATAACGTTATTGGATTTGACCTTCAAGGTGGTGATGCCACTCGCCTGCCGCTCGCGCAGTTCGAAGTTCGCGCGCCACTCGTCGGCGTGCGAGCGTAATGTGCGGATCTCATCCAGGTCCCGATCGTATCCGGCACGAATGATCTCCCCTTCGTTTGTGTGGTGTGGTGGATTGTCCACCAGGGAATCACGTAACAACTGCACTGCGCCTGCAGGAGGCTGGAGGGCCTCAGATACGTCCAATAAAAGTTGCGCCGTGCAGCCGGAGAGCACCTCTCGAAGCCGCGGCAGGCGCTCGAAGGTGTCCCTTACCGCTCCGAGATCCTTCGGTGAAGCGATGCCGATCTGAATCCGCGCGGCGAGGCGCTCTAGGTCGCTTAGGCCTTGAAGGGCTCCAGAGATCTCACTATAGGAGGTGAGCAGTTCGCGCACGGAGGAGTGTCGTGCCGTAATCGCTTCGATCGAGGTGAGTGGTCCGAGCACCCAGTTCCTTAAGAGCCGTGCGCCTCCTGGGGTGGCAGTGCGGTTCAGGAAACCGTAGAGCGAACCGGATGACGATCCGTCGCGGGTGTTTTGAACGAGCTCCAGATTGCGTCGGGTCGCTGCATCGATGATTACGGAACCTGCGGCTCGAAGCAGCGACACCTCTCTGACGGGAATCGGGTTGCCAAGCGACACTTCATCCACGTAGCTAAGGAGCAGCCGTACAGCACGCTTTCCGGTGGGCGAGAGGCTGTGAATCTCAGCGCGAGCCGCGTCACCCACCGAATAGTCGGAGTCGGTCGATGTCGTTGGTTCGAGTCTGAACTTGAGAGCGTTGGAGTTGACTGCGCCTTCAAGGGCACGAACCCACGCAGAGCGTCGATCGATCTTCTCTCCATGTGAGGAGCGCGGAAGAACAACCTCGCGTACCATCAGGTTTGCCAGTTCGCGAGCGAGCGAGGCTACCTCAATTGCGTCCTTCACACGTACGATACCGGTCTGGGGATCCGTGCACGCAACAGCTCCACTGGTTGCACCTGGGTCGAGAGCTACTGCCGCAATCAGGCTCTCGGCCGCATCGGACGCCACCGAATTGAAGAGCCGCATCCCCGGTGTAACAAAACGCTCCAACGCACGATCAACACCCTGCCCCGAACCACTCTGCGTTACGATCGCCACCGAGAAGCCCTGCGGAAGGAGCCGATCAACATAGCCATCGATGACTGAGAGCGGAACGCCGCACATCGGTATCGGATTGGGGGCGTTCTTGTCGCGCGATGTGAGGGTGAGGTTGAGAGCCTTAGCCACAGTCACGGCGTCGTCAAAGAACAGCTCGTAGAAATCGCCGACCTGGAAGAAAAGGAGGGCATCCGGGTAGCGCTCTTTGTACTCGACGTAGCGCTGCATCATCGGGGGGAGGTCTGTTTTAACAACGGCGTAGCCCATGGAGTCAGATAAAACCATGCTGCCGATTCAGGGTAAATACGAGCGCTACAAAATCTCCGCTCCAGCTGGGGCCTGGGGTTTTGGCCTACCAGAAACACTGCCAGGACTTACTAACCCGAAAAAAATCGTATCCTTAGAGCGTAGATCTGCCTTCTGCGGCATCCCAAGTATATGGACAATCGCACCATCGGCTCTCACCCTACTGTATCGGGCGCCACGGGCTTAGACGTCCTCGGCGGCCTCAAAATCGTGCTAGTTGACGACGAACCTGGAGTTTTACGCGCCCTGACCCTGCTGTTGCAGGCCCTAAAGTGTGAAGTTTCACCCTTCGACAACCCCAGGGCAGCCTTGAGTTACCTAATCGGTAGCCCCCCCGTAGACCTCGTTTTGTCGGATATGCGTATGCCTGAGTTCTCAGGCGCGGAGTTGCTCAGAAACCTTAGGCAGTCCGAGCTAAACGTCCCCTTTATCCTCATGTCGGGACATGCGACCCATGAAGAGGTTTCCGAAGCGCGGGCTTGGGGGTTAGAGGGATTCATCTCAAAGCCCTTTACGCCAGCGCAGTTGGCCGATCTCGTAGGGCGGGCCCTCGGGGTAGGCTCCGAACGAACAACGACGTAGCAACATACGAAAAGCATTCTGGACCACCCCGAGCGATCCGCCTGAACGATGTCTGAGTGCAAAAAAATGGCCGGGGTCTCCCCCGGCCATCTCTGCTGGCGCTGGTCAAATTGACCATATCAGCTTAGTTCTTGTCCCTCATCTGCTCACGGATGAGATCGCCGAAGGTGACACGTGGACCTTCCTCTTCACCCATATACTGGGAGTCGAAGGAATCCTTACGTGCACGCTCCTTGATGGCGCGAGCGCTGAGGCTGATTCGTCGCTCTTGCGTGTCGACGTTCGTAACCTCTGCTTCAACCTGCGAGCCAACTGGGAACGTAGCTGCCACTTCCTGTCCCTTGTCGATACCGAGCTGGGAATTGTGGATGAGGCCTTCTACGCCGTTCTCGATCTCCAGGAACACACCGAACTCGGTGATCGCAGTGACCGTGCCCTTGACCTTGGTTCCAACCGGATGACGCTGAGCAATCGTCTCCCATGGGTCCTCTGCAAGCTGCTTGATACCGAGGCTCAAGCGCTCGTTAGAGACGTCGATGTCGAGAACCACTGCCTCGACCTCGTCACCCTTCTTGAAGAGCTCCTGAATCTCCTTGGGATCTTTGATGCGCTTGGTCCACGAGAAATCCGAGATGTGAACGAGACCATCGATGCCGTCCTCGATACCAACGAAGATACCGAACTCGGTGATCGAACGAACCTTGCCCTTGACTCGGGAACCGATCGGATGGATTCGCTGCAGATCGTCCCATGGATTTGGGAGGAGCTGCTTGAGACCCAAGCTGATACGTTGCTGCTCGGAATCGATACCGAGGATGACTGCCTCTACCGACTCGCCCTCGCTCACGATCTTGGAAGGATGGCGAACCTTCTTGGTCCAGCTCATCTCGGAGACGTGAATGAGACCCTCAACGCCCTCTTCGAGCTCTACGAAGGCACCGTAATCGGTCACACTCTTAACGCGACCCTTGACGCGGCCACCAATCGGGAAGCGCTCGTGCGCCGTGACCCACGGATCAGGCGTAAGCTGCTTCATACCGAGGCTGACGCGCTCCTTCTCGCCGTCGTACTTGAGCACGACCACGGGAACGGTTTGACCAACCGAAAGCTTCTCCGAGGGGTGATTGATGCGACCCCATGAGATGTCGGTGATGTGCAAAAGTCCGTCGATACCGCCGAGGTCGATGAAGGCACCGTAGTCGGTGACGTTCTTGACCACGCCTTCCATGACCACACCCTCTTGAAGAACCTTGAGGGTCGCTGTCCTGAGCTCGTCACGCTCGCTGAGCAGGACCGCACGACGGGAGAGAACGATGTTCCCCTTGTCACGCGTAATCTTGAGGACCTTAAACTCGTACTCTTGGCCGAGAAACTTGTCGAGGTTGCGGTGTGGACGGATATCGATCTGCGACCCGGGCAAAAATGCCGGGATCCCGATGTCTACCTGAAGACCACCCTTGACCTTCTGAACAACGATACCCTTGATGCGACCATCGGTCTTGTAGGTGTTCTCTACTTGCTCCCAGATCTTCTTTTGGTCGGCCTTCTCCTTGGAGAGAACAACCTGTCCCATCTCATTCTCGAGAGCGATGATGAATACGTCGACCTTATCACCGACCTTTGCAGTTATCTTGCCCTCTGAGCCAATGAACTGCTCGGTGGGAACTACGCCCTCCGACTTGAATCCGATGTCGACAGAGACCATCTCTTTACCGACCTCGGTTACGACACCCGATACGATCTTGCCCGGGCGCATATTGTCGAAGCGCTCACGGAGAAGCGACTCGAACTCACTTGCAAAAGAGCCTTCTCCTTCGCCACCTTTAAAGCCCCCTAAGGAGCCTGCTGAAATCGAACTAACCATGCAATTACTGTTGAACAGCCTATATCGGTTCTAAGTTATTAGGTTGAAATCACCAGAGGAGTCCTTGGGCAGTCGAACCGAAATAACGCTCTCAAGGGATTCCTCGGGGGTTCGGGAATCCCGAACACTAGCAAACCACACGCAACACCGCGCACGGTAACCGCAGCATACTACTATCGTTTATGACGGAGGGTCAACTTTATAGGAGGCCGCCAACGAGCTGCGCCTATTCTTCGAGTCCGGGGTCAAGGCTCTGAATATACAGCGCTTGTCTGGATGGGCAGCCTGGGCAATTTACTCGAACATCTCACTGAGGTGCTCCTTCTCGGCGCCTGTCTCGTCGTGAGCCTCAGGGTCCTCCCGGTCTGCCCACGAGGCCATCAGGAAGCTAACAAACACGGAGTAGTAGTCTCGTTCCGCGGGAGTTAGGCTCGGATCTCTCGTGAGTGTATTGGCAAAAGATTCTAACGCCTTGTGGTAGCCCCCGGTGCCAGGATCCTGTTTATACAGAGAGACGCTCAGCCGCGACGTCAGATCGAGCATAGCTGTCGTGGGATATCGCTGAAGCGGCTTGGGAGTCGGTGTCGGCTCTGGAGGAGCCTCCTCCGCGCCCTCTTCGCCTTCTCCCTCTTCCTTAGGTCTCTCGGGCTCCTTTTTCTTACCCTTTGAAGCATCTTTGGTGTCAAGGACCGCGGAGTCTCGGCACGCCCAGTAGATGCTCTTCCAGAGGGCGCGGCACGATGCGCAGTCGGCGTTTCCCTTGCGCTCGACCTCGGACAGTTGGACGAGTTTTGTGCGGCGTCCGTCAAGCTCCATTTCGCGACAGATATCTCTAAGGGGAGCCTCGAAGCGCCCAAACGAGAACACCTTCGCCTCGCGCGGCTTGGGTTCTGTCTTAGTGGGCTTTGCGTCTGGGGGCGTAAACCCGTCATCCTCGGCGTTGGCCGAACAGATGGTGACCACGCACGCGAGCACAGCTACACATATCACGCGTGTCAGGCCTCGCACTCGCACCAGCAATCGAAGAAAGTCTCTCAACACGGCCAGCTTCTCACCATCGAACCGCAATCCCCTTTGATACTACAGCCTTTGAATGAATCGGCAACGGAGTATCGGTGCACGGCCATGTTTACAATGAAAAGGCCCGCTGGAGACCTGAACGGATCAGCTCCAGCGGGCCCTTGAAGGTCATTCGACAGGAGGTTATCCCTGTGGAGTAACATCCCTCATGGTAAGACGGATCTTACCTTGTCGATCGATCTCGAGAACCTTGACCCACACCTCGTCACCCTCGGTGAGAACATCCTCGACACGTCGGATCTTCTCTTCGGCGATCTGCGAGATGTGAACGAGTCCATCTGTGCCCGGGAGGATCTCGACGAATGCGCCGAAATCAGCGATGCGCTTGACCACTCCTTTGTACACCTTACCAACAACAGCCTCCTGCGTGAGGCTCTCGATGATGGCGATGGCGGCCTTTACCTTCTGGTTGTCGTTGCTCGCAATGTTGACGGTACCGTCGTCCGATACCTCCATCTTGACACCGCACGACTCGGTGATCGATCGAATCGTCTTTCCGCCTGGTCCGATGACGTCGCGGATACGATCCGGGTTGATCTTGATCGTCACGATGCGTGGAGCGTACTTGCTGAGCTCCTTGCGAGATGTCGAGATCGCCTTGTTCATCTCGTTCAAGATGTGCAGTCGACCATCGCGCGCCTGGAGCATCGCTTTGTCCATGATGTCGCGACGCAGCCCCTTGATCTTGATGTCCATCTGGAGCGCAGTGATTCCCTTCTCGGAGCCGCACACCTTGAAGTCCATGTCACCGAGGTGATCCTCGTCGCCGAGGATGTCAGTGAGCACGGCGTACTTGTCGTTCTCCATGATCAGACCCATCGCCACACCGGCTACTGGGGCCTTGATCGGAACACCGGCGTCCATGAGCGAGAGGCTCGCTCCGCACACCGTGGCCATCGAGCTCGATCCGTTACTCTCGGTGATCTCGGAGACCACTCGAACAACGTACGGGAAGGTTTTCGTATCAGGCATCATGCCGCGCACAGCGCGCTCTGCAAGAGCACCGTGACCGATCTCACGACGACCTGGACCACGCATCGGCTTGGTCTCACCCACCGAGAACGGCGGGAAGTTGTAATGCAGCATGAATGTCTTGGTCTGTTCGCCGATCAGATTGTCCATGCGTTGGGCTTCAGCCTCGGTTCCGAGGGTGCTCACGACGATCGACTGAGTCTCTCCACGGGTGAAGAGTGCCGAGCCGTGCGCACGCGGCAGGAGACCAACCTCGACCGAGATAGGTCGTACGGTCTTCGTGTCACGACCATCCAGACGTACACCGTCGGTTATTGAAAGGTCGCGCACTAGCTTGTAGTGCTGATCCTCGAAGACCTTCGAAGCTACCTTTGCTACCTCGGAGGCCTTCTCGTCGCCCACGACTACGAACTCCGCTACGAGAGCTTGCTTGGCGCTGCCAAGAGCATCTCTGCGAGCGAGCTTCTCGCGAACTCGTATGGCCTCTTTGATCTTCGGTGCTACGAAGTCCGACATCTTCTTGATGAGAGCTGCGTCGAACTCCTTCGGGGTGAACTCCATCTTCGGCTTGCCGACCTTGGATTGGAGATCCCTCTGCATCTCGTTGATTATCTGGAGCTGGTCTTGAGCATGGAAAAGCGCCTCGAGAACCTCGGCCTCGGGTACCTCGTTTGCGCCACCCTCTACCATCACGATCGCATCGCTGGACCCCGCAACGATGAAGTTGAGATCCGACGTTTGGAGCTGCGTCTTGGTAGGATTAATCACGAGCTTGCCACCGACGCGGCCCACTCGAACGCCTGAGATCGGACCCTCGAACGGGAGCTCCGACATACAGAGCGCAGCAGAGGCTCCGCACATCGCGAGTACGTCCGTATCGTTCTCGTCATCCGCAGAAAGAACCGTAGCAATGACCTGCACTTCGCGGTGGAAACCCTCCGGGAAAAGTGGTCTACATGGCCTATCGATCAGGCGGGACACCAAGGTCTCCTTCTCGCTGAGCTTTCCCTCGCGGCGGAAGAAACCGCCCGGGATCTTACCGGCGGCATAGGTCTTCTCGATGTAATCAACGGTTAGCGGGAAGAAATCAACGTCCTTCTCAGCTCCGTAACAAGCGGTCACCAAAACCATCGACTCTCCATAGGTGACCAAGGCCGAACCTCCGGCCTGTTTCGCAATTCGGCCCGACTCTATGCGGAGCGTTCGGCCGTGAAATTCTCTTTCGACAACGTACATGTATATTTACCTCACTTGTAAAAATGATGATGACTCACGGGCGTGAGCATTCGTGGGCATGGGAAATTGGAGTCAGCACCCACCTTCGGACCCTGCCGGGTCACGTCAAGGCTTCGCCGTGAGGTGAGTGCTGCTCTGATCACAGATGAACTCGCGTAAGGTTTACTTACGGAGACCAAGCGCCGAGATCGTATTGCGGTAACGGGTCACATCCTCGTTGCGCAGGTACTGCAACATGCGCTTACGCTGGGAGATGATGTTCATCATGCCCCTGCGGGAGTGGTGGTCCTTAGGGTTCGAGCCGAAATGCTTCGTGAGGGTAACAAGTCGCTTTGTCAAAAGAGCGATCTGTACCTCCGGCGAGCCGGTGTCTTGAGAATTACGCTGAAACTTGGAGATCACCTCTTTAGCCTCGAGCGACACCAAGTCAACCGCACCTGCTGTTACATCTTCTACATTCGAAGATTCCGTCATGGATTCCTACCTTACGAATAATATCAGGTAGATACGACCAAAATACGATCGCTTCACTCTACCTTTTCACACTATGCTTACGCACTTAATCGCGGGGAAGATACCAACGATACCGGTAAAAGTCAAAGCACTGTCATGCTTTGGGACTCGAGGTAGGCCATCACAGGGACCTGCCGAGCTCCGCCGCCACCTTCCGATACATGGCTTCGTAACGCTGCGCACAGCTTTCGGCCGAATAGGTGGCTGCGATCTGGTCGCGGTCCTTCACGAACGCCTCGCGGTCCCCAAGAACCTCGAGCATTCGAGCGGCCAAACTCTCGGCATCGCCTATCTCAGCGATCCGTCCCATTCCGGATGTGAGAACCGGCTGACGAACTCCAGGGAGATTCGAAGCAACGACCGGGACACCGTTCATCATCGCCTCGATCTGGACCAAACCGAAAGACTCGGTGGAATTGAGGCTCGGCACTACGAGTAGGTCTGTGCTTGGAAACAGCTTGGCCATACCCGATGGAGGCAAGACACCGAGCCACTTCCACCTACCGGCTGCCACGAGAGGCTCTATCCTTGGAAGCACCTTGCGGGCGTACGACTCTTCACTCATCACATTCTGGTACTGTCCGGCGAACACCACCATCGCATTCGGATACGCCTCAAAGACCCGCGGCAAAGCATCGAGAAGCACCTCAACGCCCTTCTCTGCCGCGAGACGGGCTGCCATTGCGATGACCGGTCGACGAGCATGTGGATTGAACTCTAAGCGGTACTCAGCGATCTCGTGTTCCGACACAGCCGGCAGTTCAACCGGAGGCAAGGTCACCTCCAGCTTGCGCTTAAACCTCGAAAGATACTTCGAGTGCTCGGCGTAGTCGGCAGTATAGGTGACCACCCGATGCGCAGCCCTGGCTGCGACGTCGTTCATGAAGTCCACGACCAGATTGACGAATCTGTTGAACAAGGTGGGCACCAACTGTAGATCGCAGTGGTAGGTAATAAGACAGGGGATCCTCCACAGACGTGCCCGCAAAGCAACTCCGGCGGCATCGAACTGCGGAAGGTGCAGGTGGACTACGTCGGCCTCACGCACGAACTTGGTCGCAAGAAAGCCGAACTTGGGGGCTACGCATCCTTTGCTGACCCTAAAGGCAACGTCAACTCGGACGATCCGCACGCCCTCGACCACTTCCTCGCTTGGAAGAGCCTTGTCATAGCGCATGGTAAGCACCGTTACCGCGTGGCCCTGCTTCGCGAGCGCCCTGGCAAGACGCTCGGCGTATATCGTCAGACCACTCGTGTGAGGGCGATAGTAGGTCAGTACTACGAGTACTTTCATATCACGAGCTATCCCCTTAACCGAAGAGGTGCAGATTGCTCTGGACCCACTGATAGAGCTGAGAAACCCCCTCTTCGACCGTAATCTTGGGCGCCCATCCCAGCTCTTCCTTGGCACGCCGAATGTCCGAGATATACGTGCGCTGATCGCCAGGCCGCCAATCGGCGAAGTTGGCTTTAAGGTCGCGACCGAACAGGCGCTCGAGGATCGGGCGAAGCTCGTGCCAGATCGCGATGCTACGATCCGGCCCACCTCCGATATTGTACACACGGCCCGCGGCCTTTTCGCGATGCTCGGCGACCGCGTCGAACGCATCCATCAGATCGTCTACGTGAAGGATGTCGCGGACCTGCTTGCCATCGCCGTACACTGTGAAGGGACGGTTCAAAGCAGCGCAAATGATGAACCATGCGACCCACCCCTGGTCCTCGACTCCGAACTGACGTGGTCCGTAGATACAACTCTGCCGCAGTACGACCGTTGGGATGCCGTATATTCTGGCGTAATCATGGGTGTACTGGTCGGCTGCTCCCTTGGAGCAGCCGTAAGGGGAATGAAAATCGAGTGGCATCTCCTCAGGAACGCCGTGAGGAAGATCGGGGCAGACGTAACGCCCTGCATGTTCTTCGACCTTCGTGAACTCGAGCCCACCATACACCTTGTTCGTCGACGAGTAGATCACCAGCGGCTTTGGAGACATCACCCGCGCAGCCTCCAGGACATTCAACGAGCCAAGAGCGTTGATGTTAAAGTCATCCCGTGGATAGTTTACCGAGGTCGTCACGGCGACTTGGCCTGCTAGGTGCACGACTACATCCACACCGCTTACTGCCTCGAGTACCTTGAGTTGGTCACGAACATCGCCTGCTACAAACTCGAACGAGTCCCTCGGCAGCGACTCCTTCAGCCACACTATGTTCTTTTGAGCCCCTACCCGACTAAGATTATCTAGGACCCGCACTCGCTCCCCTCTTCGAACGAGGCGTTGAACGTAGTTGGAGCCTATGAAGCCAGCTCCACCGGTCACTAGAAAGGTTTTGGCCATGACGCAAATTTCCTCAAAGCGGTAGTGCGCAGAACACCGTCATCTGAAAGATGCTTGAACTGCATGAATCGTTGTGCGAAGGTCTGGCGCGCCGTCCGCGCTGCAGCGGCACTGCCCTGACTTGCTCCCCTCGGACGCCTGCCAACGTACACTAAGGATTATACATGATCTTTTGGTAGTCCATCTATCCCATATAAACCACGGGACACAGTGGCTGTTCGGAGGATCTAAGACAGTTCTCACCCTCGGCAGGCTCCGTCGCGCGAAAAGAGACCGAGATCTCACACCCTCCGATAAAACGGCAATTGAAAAGCGCTTGGCGCCTGGAGTCCCCTCCACAGCTTCAGGATACCTCTGTTCTTTCGGATGAAAGAAAAGGCATTGCAGCGGCTACTCTCCGGGGGAGTCAGCTCCGTGCTGTGCGAGCCCTCGCTCGGACCTATCAATAAACTCAAAGAACGCGGCGCATCGAGGATTTCCCTGGGCCCGCGCTCGGGTAGCTTCGACCCGTTCCTTGAAGCGCATACCCTTGGTCTCAGCGGAATCGCCTATAAAGATATCGCGGTATACTTTCCGGAGCTGTGAGATCTCTTCTCTGCTTACCCCACTGCGCTCGAGGCCGATCTGGTTGAGCCCTTGTAGAGTCGCTCGGTCTCCAACAGCGATGCAATACGGGGGAATGTCTCGCGTTACCATCGCGCCCCCTCCGATCATCACGAGGTCGCCTATCTTGACGAACTGATGAATGCCTACCAAGCCTCCGACCACTACGCCGTCACCTAGAATGACGTGCCCCGCAAGAGCTGCACTGTTAGCCATGATGCACCGATTCCCGACAAGGGAATCGTGACCGACATGGGTGTTTGCCATAAACAGGTTGGAGTCGCCGATCCGCGTCACCATCCCGCCGCCGCTCGTACCGGGCTGTAGCGTTACATACTCTCGGATTATATTGCGGTTACCGATGTGTAACTCGCTCGGCTCGCCCCGATATTTGAGATCCTGGGGCCGCGCTCCGACCGAACAAAATTGAAAAAATTCGTTCTCGTCGCCGATCCGTGTATTTCCCTCGATGACGACATGCGGTCCGATAATCGAATACGGTCCTACGCTCGAACCCTCCCCCAGGGTCGCCGAAGGATCTACGATCGCTGTAGGATGGATATCCTGTGACTGGTGCAACATCGAAGCCTCTATGCTGCTACTGCGCTTAGGGTGCCCGACACGAGAACCTTACCGTCTACCGTGATAGTCCCCTCCATAATCCAAAGCGGATTTCGCCGGCGGGATACCTGCATGTGGATAGTCATGACATCACCGGGAACTACCGGCTTCTTCCATTTGAAATTGTCCACTCCCACGAGATAGAAGATCTTACCGCTCGATGCCGCTACTTCCGAATACCGCGCCAAAACCGCTGACGCTTGAGCCATTGCTTCGATGATGAGAACACCCGGCATCACCGGAGTGCCCGGGAAGTGGCCCTGAAAGAACTCCTCGTTGATCGTCACGTTCTTGGTTGCGGTTACCGACTGCCCCGGTCGGAGGTCTGTGATTCTGTCTATGAGCAGGAACGGATAGCGATGAGGGATCCACTTTTGGATCTCGACTATATCCATCGTTATTTTCTGTTCATTCACTTCCTGGACTTCCATTCCACCACTCCTTTCTAGAGAGCCACCTTCTTCTTGTCGAGTGCCTCCACGACCTCGGGAGTAATGTCGACTCGCGCCGACGAATACACGACCAATTGTTTATCCCGTTCGAACACAAAAGTGTAGCCCCTGCTCTTTGCGAGATCCTGCACCACTACGTTCATCTGCTCAATGACCTTACCGATCTCAGCCTCGTTCATGCGAGCTAAGTCGTCCTGCAAATCCTGAACTGTCCGTTGTAGGTCTACCTGTTTCTTGGCAAGAGCTTCGCGCTTCTCTTCGAGGGCTTGCCCCGAGAGGATCGAACTCTGCTTCTCGAGATCTCCACGCTGCTTCTCGAAGTCGGCCTTGAGTTGCGAAAGCTTCGCTTGGCCCTTCTTTATCTGCGCTTCGAGATTGTTGCGCGCCGCCTTTCCGACGATCGAGTCGTTGATGACCTTCTGCGTATCAACAACCGCGTATGAAACCGTCTCCTCGGCAACGCAGGGCTGAGACGCAAGAGCCAGCGCGAGTATCGCAAGCCCACGCACGTTCATTCCTATCTTCATGTACATCCTCTCTTCCACGGCCTGCCCGTACGTCGAGAATATCCAAGGATGACCGGGCCGCCGACCTGCAGACTACCCTCTAGGCATCCTGCTGTCGAGGGGCTACAAAGCCGATTTTCTTGGATCTTCGCCATCATCAACCCCGTTGCCCCCGACACTTCAGGAGAATCTCCGGCAACCGGGGTACGACTACCAGCGCTCAGTGAATCTGCCTCGCACTGCGCCTACTGCGGCTCGTCGCGCGCTTGAGCAATCGAGGCTTGCTAGTCCGGGGCTTCCTTTCGAGGGCAGCTGACAACGACTCCAGCGCCCGCGCATCTAGTCCCGGCGAAAAATCCCCGTCTAGTCCGGCACCGACACCTGCCGCATTTGCAGCAGATGCGTCGTCCTTGGCCCCTCGGAGCCATGCCGATGCAGCGCGAACCCAGTGATTCCGCTGCTCGATCTGGTTCTTGGTGCGCGAGCTCATGAAAGCAGCGATGGCGAGATAGTATTTGAGCTTCCAGCGTATGTGCGCGTGCTGCGTACTCGAAAAAAACTCCAGGGCACGTTGCAGAGCAACGATCGACTCCTCGTACAGCCTACCCCCGTTGAGCTTGGCTACCTCCAGCAAAGCTAGCCCAAGGAGTGCATCTGCGAGCGCCACATCTCTATTGAGACCGCGGGCCTCATAGAGATCACGTGCTTTGCCGAGGTATTTGACCGCATCAACCGGGACGTGGGCGATCATGCAAAGCTGTGCGTGGGTCTGGAAGACCTTGGCGCGCGCCCGCACCGCCTCGACCGTATCCCCACAGGTAGCAGCAGCGTGCTCGGCCTCAGCCAGAAGTTTCTGAATCTTAGCCATCGCAGCACTAGATATCGTCGACGAGGTCGAGAACTCCTCCATCGCGATCGCCTGGGCCAGCGCTGCGCGCTTGTCTGCCGCTGCCAGAGGAGCCTCTCGCCGGATATCGAGGGAGATCCCGCGTCGCCACACGGTCTTTGCCTTCCTCCATTGACCGCTCAATGCATGAGCCGACCCCAACATGAAACCTGCCTGACTCTCGAGCGTCTCCAAAGCTCGCTCGCGAAAGAACTTTTCGCAGCGCTGCGCCGCCTTGATAGCATCGCCCAAGCGGCCCGCCACCTGCATAGCCGCAACCGTTCCGAGACCAGTAGTACCGATGGCGATGTCTGAACGCATGAGATCTCGCATGCGGTCGACGTGACGGACCGCGTCCTCGGAGCCCATCGCAAGAGCAGCTTGAAGGGCGCCCAGCGAGCCAAGTGCCACCCCATAGCTACATCCGCTCGCATCTGCGAGCTGCGTAGCCTCAGAAAACCAATTCAGCGCTTTGGCGTTCGCCTTGTTGGCCAACGCCGCTACTCCTTCAGTGTGAGCGATCTCGAAGATGCCAGAGACGTAACGATTCTCCTCGAACAGGATGAGCGCTTTCTCGCGTGAGACTGCGCGGCGCGACTCCTGGATATCAGGACGACGAGAAATTGACAGCTCCGCGAGCCCTCTTGTGACTGCGCCGAGCGGTAGCGCCATGCGCCGCAGGTCTGCTGCCGCCGTCTCGGCTTCCTCGTCTCGATCTGCATGCGGTAAAAGGTGATACGCCAATCGCTGAATGTCGAAACGCAACTCCGGGTAGACGCGTTCGTCTGCAGCAACATCTCGGATATGAGAGACTAAAGCATTGAGGACTACGATCTCGTGGGGCGAACAGTGCGCATAGCTCTTGGCCAATTCGAAGCCGATCAGACAGGCAAGATGCGCATCTCCATCGCTCATGGCCCGAGCAACCCCTTCGTTGAGAATAGAGCGTGCTTTCAGTAGCTGAGAGTCTCGGAGCGAGCTCGTACTTGCACCGAGTAGCAAGGCCCGCGCATACACTAAACCTGCGCGCATCTTATCGGCGGTCGAATAGTGACCCTCTGATATCTCACGATAGAGCCCTTCGAGCCTCTCGAGAGGACCTGCGAACACACCAGAAATCATCACCTCGCACAACTCTCGGTAGCTCAAAAACAACCTGTCGCGACCATCGCCCGCTACCAACTGCCGCACCATATCGGCCAATGCGTGCGCTGTTCGGTAGTGACCAGATTCCATGAGCACCTCGAGGGCGTCCACGACGTTCCACGACCCGACGCAGTCTCCGCCCTGTTCGGTGACGGCGGCCACTAGATTCGGAACGAGATCTCGGCTCAATCCTGATGGGAGTCGGCGCTGGGAATGAACCTCAATATCGCTCATCCTAGCGCTCCTTGGTGTTTTTTTGGGGACACTTAGCAGGGGTCTCCTGAAACGCCAGGATCGTGTCGGTGAAAGCCTTTGCCTCCTCATGGGCCGCAACTCCCGCAAGGTCGACCTGCCACGCCGTGGGAGCCAGGATCGAGAGCTGTCTGAGCTCTTCGCGAATGAAGGCACCTGCACGACGAGTACACACGACTAGAAGAGGACACCTGAAGCGATGCAGGTACGAACGCACATTAAACCCGCCGGAGCCCAATCTGAGGGGGAGACCGAACGGCAAGCGCGCCTCTATGGCATCGATCACACGCTCCCAACGGCTCGGATGCGGCCTCGAGGCTGCATCGACGACAGCCATGGACCGAACCGTCTTCGGCTCGGTCAGAGCGACATTCTGTGCGAGGCTTGCTCCCGCTCCCATCCCTATCAAGCTGGCCTGTCGAACGCCGAGGTTCGCGATCAGCGCCAGCAGCTTGTCAGAGAGCTCCCGCCACGATCCAGTTGTTATCGACCGACTCCGTATCACGACGCTGCGCGCCTTCGCAGAGAGTTGCTCTGTTACGACCTGCGCGAGCGGCATGTAGGCATCGTCATCGAGAATAGTGATGAAGGTACGTCCTGCTCCAGCATCCAAGAGGATCTCGAGTCCATCGAACAGATTGTCAGAATTAGTTAAGGTATTCATGCCAGTACACTAAGAGGGTAGCTGATGCCCCAGCGTTAGTCCACCGAGCACCGGGATTTGATAACTTAACAGGTTAGCACGAGCTTGAATCCATCAGGATCGCACCAACCAGCGCCCATCCCCGCCGTCGGCCTCCATGGAACTTTGTTGGGTTTGCTCAGGTCATGAAGATGTGTCACTTTCGAGGGGGTGCTAAGCGATTCACTTCGGCCGCAAGCACTGAATCAACTGTCGAACTGACAGAGGTATGAGCGCAGATTCGTTGATCGGAAAACCAGGCCCCTTCGAGGTAAAGCTCCACAGCTCGAGTTTGAAGCCTGATCGTGTCTCTGCGGTCGTAGTTGGCAATTCAGCCCCAGAGATCGGGCTTGATGATGAACCCCCCGGGCCGATGGCGGAGCCGCCGCGACGCCGCTATGAGTGCGCACACTACGACACCTGCCTCGACCTCGCCGCCGCGCTCAATTGGCACAGCTTCACGTGTCGTGGGTGCTCGGGTACGGTAGATCAGAGCTTGACCTGGAGGGCTCGACAAAAAGCTCGTAAGGACTCTGTCGCTAGGGCCCTCTGCGATCTTCCTCCAATCGTGGCCCATCAAGCCGGCACGAACGAAGCTCCGAATCTAAACGACGACATCCTCACGGACCCGAAGGAGACGCAGGATTAGCTGCCGACTCGGGAGCGGGGCTCGGCGTGCTCCGCAACACCAACCAGGTGACTCCACCGAACAGCGCCAACACATACGATTTCGCCCGTAGCAACAGCGCCAACGCCAAGGCCTGACCGGTCGTACACCCCAAAGAATGGAGGAAGAACACGAAAGCCCCCTCCTGTATTCCCAAGCCTTGGGGCGAGATCGGAATAGCTCCAACCAGAAGAATCAGAGGGACCACGACAAAGAGCTCCCCTATTGGAATGCCCTCCCACCCCACAGCCCAGCCTGCCGCCGCGGTGTTCGCCACCGTAAGGGCATGAAAGAGAAACGAGAGTATCAGGGCTCGTACGACGAGCGCCCTATTCTGCATGCCGAGAACGAGACCATCCTCCACTCGACGTACCAGCGACACAAAGCGCTCCGAAATCCTCACACGCCTCAGCAACCAGGTCGTAGAGCGCGAAAACAGGAGTGCGCTGCCAACTACCGCTCCGACCGTCACAAGGACCACCACAACCTTTACCCCTTCCGTCACGTGTGGTGCCCACCATACGCCGACAATCGCCATGAGCAACATCGCCATCAGCCCGGTGTAGCGTTCGAGTAGTGTAGCGGAAACCGAGTGCGCCTTGTCGGCGTCCTTGGCCACATACATGCTGCGCACGACATCTCCTCCGAGGACGGACGGCATCAAAAGGTTCACGAAGTATCCCAGGAGGTACAACCCGAACAAGCGACGCAGCGTCGCCGAGATTCCCAAATGGCGCAGAAACGCCTGCCATTTGATGACACTAACAAGTATCAGCAGGAACGAGATGAGCGCCAACAGCGCGAGGTCAGCGAGAGAGATGTCTTTGAAGGCAGATACGAGCGCGGCAGGATCAGTATACACAACCAGCGCAGCGAGCAACGCCACTCCCAAAGTATAGCGAACGACGCTTTTCAGCATCGAGTCCCCCCTCTTTGTGCCCTGCTCGCTCGTGGCGCTCATCGCCTACCTGTGAGAGAAGAAGCGTAGCTCGGCTATCGACCAATCGACGACGGGATGACTTCCGTTCTGAATGAGGCGGACGCCGACCACCTCACGCTCGGGGAATGAGATAGGAAAGACGGTATTTTCTTGCATGAAGTACCTTATGCTCTGGAACTCCTGATTGCTAATGACCGTAAACGTCGACCCGCCACTCTCGAGCAGTTGAATCTCCAAACCTCGCGGGTAGTCATGCGACCACTCTCCGAGATCGTATTCGATCTCCGCAAGCCTCTGCTTCTCCTTAAAGAGAATCTCGAAGGTCATCCCTGGGTGCTGCGGCTCACCGGAGCCCCAGCGCGTGTGAGAAGAACCGTCTACTGCCCCCTGACCTCTTTGAGGACCCTGCGCTCGCGTTTCGGCTATCGCTGTCGAAGAGATCGGGACTAGATCCCGCTCGTCTTTTTCCAGCTCATAGAAAAGGGTGTATCCACTCGCCTTAATCTCCTTGAAGGTATATCCGAGCCGCAGCAAGCCAGGCCTAATCACATCCGCTTCAGCTCCAACTGCCAACAGAGGCAACCGTTCTCGCTCCTCATCTTCGAGTCCGGATTCGTAGGACGGGATCCGAACCTGGCGGGGATCGCCAGAACCGAGGAATGTGACCCGCTCGCTCGTTTCGAAGGCGAGCCGATATCCGATCCAGTAGTTCGTTTTTACCTTCGAGATGCCCAAGCGCTCGAGAACCGCCACGATCTCCGAATGATCACGGGATACTCGTTCGCCTGCGAACACTACCGGCTCTCCTGGAATAGCCCTCCCGCCCGCATACGACGAAGTGAGGTTAAGAGCGAGAAGTCCCACCACACAGAGCGTACCGAACACCCTCGACCGCCGCATGGCAACAACGCATGCGTAACCACACACGACGAAGAGACCGACATAGGTCGGTAAAAGGTATCGAGGCGCCTTCCACAACCAGCCGAATGTGCTGACCACGAAGATAGAGCATGCTACAGCCAGGAATAAAAAGATCATCTCCAGTGGAGCGGCGTTGTCGAGCTCTCCACATACAAGCGAACGGAGCTGCGCACGCCGGACGTACAGCACCCCGAAAAAAATCAACCCATACGCCGCGTAGTACACACCGGTCGAAAACGGAAAAATCTCCTCTGTCTCCCAGAAATGCTTCGCTCCGAGGAGTGTCGGGATAGCGGTGTCGAACAGTCCGGAGCAATGTCGAGCGATCTCTTCGAGCTTAGATCTCCCGAACATGCCCATGGAAGGAAAGCCCCGCTCGAGGTTGTACAACCAATACGGAGCGCTTCCCACGAAGAACGCGATTATACCAAACAGGACGATACGCGCCCTGTTGAGCCACCATCGCAGCTCGAATCCCATCCCCTTCAGGAGATGCAGGCAACCGAACAGAGCTATCGGAACCATGAAGTAGAGGATCTGATTGTTGACCCACCATCCAAGACCGAGCACCAACCCAATGAAGATCGGATATGTCGTCGAGGATCCCGACGCCTTGAACCAGCGCGCTGCTGCGTACAGAGCGAGGGCACCGAGCACCACTATCTCGATGAAGCCGCCGCGAGCCTTGGTGCTCCATACGACGAGCGCAACGGGGGGAATAGCCGTGAGGAGCGCGGCTATGCGCCCTACCAGTACGCCGCCACATTCGCGGCCGAGAAAGAACATCACTACGACCAGGGCCAAGGACCACAGCAGCGGCACGAGTTGGAGGGTGAATCCTGACATTCCGAAGAGCCAGAAGCTCGCACTCGCCATGATCGCCTCGAGCGATCCCATGTAGTGCTGGCCATAATAAAAGGTCGGCACCGGTGCACCTTCAAGGATGTGTTTGGCCATCAAGCCGACGATCGCCTCGTCGCTGTCGATGGTAAACTGCACAGCCCGCATGAAGTCCAAACGTAAAAGTGCTCCACACACCACAAACAGAACGAGCAGGGCCGTGTCGAGCCTCCAGCTTGAGCCTCCTCGTTCGAGGGGGCTCCCCCGCAACTCGGGGCGGGCCCAATCTTTCATGACGACCACTTTTCGCGAAGGTCGGGCGTCTGAATGCGTCGGCGTAACCGTAGTCATCGGGAGCTCCCTCCGGTCAGGGCGCTCTTACAACTCCTCTGGAGAGAGCCGTTAGCTCCTTCAGTTCCTTGCGCAAGGTCAATCTGTGTGCGTCGCGTGCCTCGATCAAAGGCGAGCAGATCTCCTGCAAGCCGATATGCCTCCACCGTCTTGCGTCCTGTCTCCTGCCACGTAAACCCACGGGCGCGCTCGCGGCCTCGTTCGCGCAGGTGAAGTCTGAGACCCTCATCGTCGAGCATCCGCACCACTGCTCGCGTACCCTCCGCAGGGCTTAGGGGGTTGAAGGTCAACCCGCAATCTCCCATCACCTCGGGCATCGACGACGTATCGGAGCTTACCACCGGCAATCCAGCAGCGAGCGCCTCGAGGACCGGCAACCCGAATCCTTCGTAGAGGCTCGGGAAGAGAAACACCGAGCTCTCCGCGTACAGAGAAAGGAGATCCTCGTCAGATACATACCCTAGCGCTACCGTATCGCGCTCCATGTCGTGCTTTCGAAGAGCGTCGCTCAAGCGTTGTTTCTCTGCATCCGAGTGAATACGCCCTGCCAACACGAGCACCGGCACTGCATGCATCTTTTCCCGCGACTGATGGATGGCATTTCCGGCGATCTCTACCAACATTGAGATGTTCTTACGCTCGTCGTGGCCGCCAACGTACAAGATAATTGGCCGCTCGTCGGGAATACCGAGTCTGAGTCTCATCGAGAGCCTCTCATCGTCGCTACGATTCCGCCGCAGCTCTTCGACCCCAAAAAATCGCTGATCGACCCCGAGAGGAGTGGTCACTATACGCTCGCGAGGAACACCCAGTATCCGCACGATATCACGCGCCGTCGTCTCGCTGATGGCGAGGAGCACCAGCGCCTGCTTGATCGCACGCAGCTCGAGCCAGCGCGCGAACTTAAAACGCCACGTGGGACGATTGGCACGGTAGAGATCCTCGAGAATGAGGGGAATCAGGTCCAGCACTGTAAGCACGAAGGGCTTCGAACTCCAGGCAGGCGCATCCATATGAGCCGGGAAGTGCAGGAATGAAAATCTCTTCATCTCGTTCGAGTTCAGCTTGAGCGGATAGAGCAGCTGTTGTCTGAGCGTAGTGCGACCGCACGGCATACAATCGATAGCGCGAGAACCCAAACCACCGCGCACGAGTGATGTGTGATCGAACCACCTCACGGAGAGATCAGGTTCGCAGAGCTCTTCGAGAAAACGCTTGAGCTCGAGCACGTACCTCCCGATCCCCCGCTGCGCGTGGGACTTGAAGGTCGGATCGAGGCCACTGACATCGAAACCAACCGAGATCATAGGGCGCAAACCTCCGCCTCCTTTCGAACCGAGAGGGCCGAGAGAAGCTCCGCGACCCGTCGAGCGAAACGCTCGAAGCTGAACTCCCCAACGCGCTTCTTGCCGCTCTCCTCGAGCCGCATTCTAAGACCAGCATCTGAAGCCATCTCGGCCATCAGTGCTGCGATCTCTGCGTGGCGCTTCTCGCGTACGACAATACCACCATCTCCGACGGTGTCGGGCACAGCACCTGCGCCGTACGCGATAACCGGAAGGCCGAAATGCATCGCCTCGATGATCGGAAGACAAAACCCTTCGTGCTCACTCATACAGATATAAAGCGAGCATGCTTCATAGAGCGCGCGCACCTCTTCGTCCGCAAGACAGCCCAGGAACTTGACCGCTTCCTCCATGCCGAGACTCGCAGCAAGCCGCCTGAGACCAAATGAGTACAGCTCTGTGTCCGTGTCGATACCGACGAGCCAAAGGGTGCTCTGCTGTTGCATGTGGCGGTGCAGAAAGTAGAAGCTCTTGATGATGTCCTCGACGCACTTGTTGGGTGCAAGGCGCCCAACGTGGAGTACGTTCACACCAGGGGTTGCGCTGACAGCAGTGAAGATACCTTCGTTGCGGGGACGATCCCATCGCGCTGGATCGATCGGCAGATCGAGAACAGATGCTGAGTATCCGAGCGTCTCTATCTCCGATGCATTGAACCGAGAGTCGGCCCACACAGCATCCGATATCGAACAGAGCGCCGGCAGCTCAGCGATACCCCGCTCAATGTCCACAGCGACCCGTTCGTTCACCCCCCTGAACCAGCGAGCCGGAGTGATGTTGTGGTACACGAGAATCCGCCGACCCCGACCCCAGTTGCGGTAGGCATCGTTCAGTGGGGAGCCGAGCGAATAGTGCAGAATGATATCTGCCTGTTCCTCACCTTCGAGCGCAACGAGGGGCCGGGTGCGCCCTTTGAGCTTCGGATGTTCGTGGAGGGCGTAGATCGAACTCTCGATTCCAGCTTCCTGCATGCAGCGCTGCAACGCCAACACCTCCGTCGAGATCGCATCGCCGTAGCTCAGGGTGTGCACTAGTTGGTGAACAGCACGAGGAGAACTCATAACGCTTCGGCAAACCGCTCTCTGAAATGTTCGTGCACAAAAGCTCCTAGGAGCCAGGTCACGCTACTCAAGCCCAGCAAGTACACAAGAGAGATCGTCGTTGGCAACCTCCCCTCTATGAGGATCATCTGATACAGCTCGGTCAGCAGCGCAAAGGGATTCATGTCGAGCATAAAACGGAATCGCTCGGGCACAGCGGTGGGTGGGTATACTATCGGGCACAGGAAGAACAGGAACGTCAGGACGTTTCCTACTAGGTGCTGCACGTCTCGATAGAACACATTGAGGGCGCTCAAAGCGAGCACAAGACCATCGAGGAATACAGCATGAATGAGGACTAGTACCGGAATCAGCACCCACGTCCACGCTATCGGCACCGATGCCGCAAACATGAACAGCGCCAACATAGGCAGGGCCAGGAGGAAATGTACCATCGACGAGGTCACGCTCACGAACGGTAGTATGTGAGCCGGAAACATCGATTTCGTTATGAGGTGCCCGCTCGACACGAGTGACGCCGTACCTTCTCCGAGCGCACTGCTAGTCCAGATCCACGGCAAGAGACCTGCGAAGACCATCAGGTGGTAATGCGGTCCACCGTCGAAACGCATGTAGTAACTGAACACCAGCGTGTACACCGCCATGAGGCACAGCGGATTCATGAAGGACCACAAAAAGCCAAACGCTGACCCGCGGTAGCGGGTAGCCACGTGTCGTCGCACCAGCGCGTCGACGAGCGCTCTCGAGCGCCACAGCTCCGATACTACTCCGAGCATACGCACTCCTTTCCGTTCAGTAGCCAGCGATGTGCTGGAGACACTACCCCGACCTGACTCCTGTCGGAGCGAACCGAGAAGTGCAGGGTGTCCTTGTGAAAATCGAAGGGATACCCATCGGTACGGTGAGTCGCAACGTCAAGGGCGTAGGAACCGTCGATTAACCCAACACGTTCTACCACGCACTCCACAGTTCCCCCGGACGTGAGATTCGGGAGCGAGATACGTTCGATGTAGGTATTGGTTCCGAAGATTACCAAACCATCGGCACGGTTTATACCTACGCCGAATACCACCTCATCCTGCGGTGCATGTACCGTGTACGACACTCGGATCCGCATCGCGTCGGTTGGATGAAAGACCCGCTTCGGAGCACCCTCGCCATCACACAGATCTACCGCTGTAATCTCAACCTCGCGACTTCCCCAACGAGCCGGCTGCGGTGCCTCTGCTCCAGTGGACAAAACAACCGGAACGTCTGGCACCTGCGACTGTTCCTCTCTCAGGATGTCAGCTTCTTCGCCGCGCTCGATGAATTGACGATACGCGTCTATCACCCTGCGCGGATAACCACGATCCTTCACCTCACCGTTATCGAGCCATACTACTTCGTCGCACCACCTTTCGACCGCATCGAGATCGTGGGTGACCAGCACCAGGGTCTTACCCTGCTTGCGAAGCTCCGCGATCCGATCCTTGCACTTGGCCACGAATCCCGCATCGCCGACGGCAAGCACCTCATCCACCAGCAGTATGTCGGGATCGGTGTGGATGGCGATGCTAAAGCCGAGACGCATGAACATCCCCGATGAGTACGTTCGGACCGGATCGTCAATGACGTGTTCGAGCTCCGCAAAGCGCACGATCTCGTCGAAGCGCCGTAGCACTTCCTCGCGACTGAGGCCGTGCATGACGCCGGCGAGCATCAGATTCTCTCTACCGGTGAAATCCGGATGAAACCCCGCCCCGAGTTCGATCAGAGCAGACACGCGACCGTGCACCGATATGCGTCCGACATCAGGCTTGTAGATTCCGGTAATAAGTTTGAGAAAGGTCGACTTCCCAGAGCCGTTTCGACCGATCAGCCCCACCGACGCCCCCTTTGGGATCCTGAGTGTAAGATCCTTGATCGCGTGGGTGACATTCCCTCCGGTACCTCCACGCGGAGAGACAGCACTGCGAAACAACCCCAGGAGGGAGGACTTCAATGTGGTGTATCCCTTTCGCCCACGCGTGTGGCGACGAAAGCTCTTGGCGAGTCCGACGATGTCCACCACGTAGCTAGGGCTTGCCCCTTGCTCAGAGTCCATAGGCGCCTCGGGGATCATTACGGAGGAGTTTCGCATCTCGCTTACGTTGGCCTCATCCCGTATACACCTGGGAGATTTCGCCATCTCTCCTTATCCTCCAGTCCGTACCCGACGAACCAATCCTTGCCGCTATACTCGAAGCCGACCCAACACGGAACGAAGCTCGGAACGCTCAGCAGACGGCGAACGAGAACGATAGAGCGCACTTCGTGAGCACCTCGCTCTATCAATGCCCGCTCGAGCTCCTCTAACGTTCGTCCTGAGTCACAGACGTCATCCACAACGAGCACCACGCGCCCCCTTACATCGAGGCCGTCAGCTATTATCGATACCGACTGGAGCTGTGCTCCCGTAGCGGAGTTGTCGTACGAACTCGCCCGGATCGGAGCTACCTCTACCGAGGTATCAATCGCGCGCGTGAGATCACTGAAAAAATAGATAGCCCCCCGCAGCACCGGAATGGCGACGACATCCCGTCCGGTGTGGTCACGCACCGAACGGCACCAGGTGCTGACCTCCTCGCCAAGCTCCTTGACCCGAGTCGCAATCGAGCCTGCCGAGTAAAGAAGCTTAAAAGTCTCTGGAACTTGGTGATGAGAGCCGCTATCGTTTGAATACGACACAACACATGTCCTTCTAAGAAGATGAAACGTGCAAACAATTAGAGAGTCTATGGTCGCGGCGAACTATACTTGGTTTCAGCTAAAAGATGCAATCGTGACAACCGCTTGCACGGTGTTTTGTATTGTGAGTCTAGGCGCATGCGGTAAATCGGAGGACTCAACCGGCAACACCGCAGCCCCAGCCGAGACTCCGGCGGGCTATTCCCTTGATTCGGTTCTCGATTCCCTTGGGACGAGTATTCGGGGGGCCTCCTCCACCGTGGCGCCGCAGGCCGAGGCTATCCAGGCGCGCACGAAGGAGGAGTGGAGCAAGCTCTTTCGTTGGGAGTACCACGTGGTGGACCTTCCTGCAGATTTGAGTGCGCCCGACTTCGAAAACAAACTGGTCGAGCTCGGACAAGACGGTTGGGAAGTTTTCAGCATCATTCCCCGTACGGACGGTGTGAGGGTATCGTGCAAACGTCGACCTCCAAGTGCTTTGGCATATCTGAAATATGTTCCAGGTCTCTAGATTCTCACCGCTTCTAGCGCGGGTAGCTTGTGTGCTCTGGGTACTCAGTGCGCTTGCGTGCGGACCAGCGCGTCGTGTGATTCCTCCTGGAGAGATCCCTGCAGCAACCTACCTCTCTCAGGAGGACGAACAGTACGGTCAGCAGGTGCTGGCCCAACTGGCTCAACAGTACCCCCTCGTTCGCAACGACGTAGACGTCAACCTCGCTCGCGACGTCGTCATGAAGCTAGCGCGGGCTGCCCACGCCGACCAGGAGCCGTGGCATGTCTACGTGCTGCAGGGTGACAACGTCGTCAACGCCGCTGCTACCAGGGGCAATCACGTGTTCGTGTGGACCGGCATGCTGCGTGCGGCGCGCAGTCAAGCCGAGCTCGCCACCGTCCTGGCACACGAGCTGGGGCACGTCTTGGCCGGACACACTCAGCCCACTCCGGCGGAAGAAGCGAGTCAGATTATCGCTCAGGTGAGTGGTCAGATCGCGAGCTCTTCACTGCAGGGGCAGTACGGAGCCCTGGCCGGCATAGCGGGCGTGCTCGTTTCCGAGGCGGTACAGGCGCTCGCAGTAAATCCCGAATCGCAGCGCCAGGAGCTCGAAGCGGACCACATCGGATTCTTCCTCATGTCGGATGCAGGCTACGATCCCCGTGATGCTCTCTCGATCTGGGAGAGGATGGCCAACGACCCGCGCACCTCGGGTGGCGGGACGCTGCAATTTCTCTCGACTCATCCTCCAACGGTGGAGCGCCTCGACGCTCTACGAGGGCTCATGCCTCAAGCCGAGGCACGTTACAGATCAGCTGGCGGACTGCGCGAGCCGCCAGTCCCTGAACCGGGAGCTCAGGACCCCCTCAACGAGCCGGACTCCTTCGTGATAGGTCGCGATGAACCTCGAGCCCCTACCCCACGCGAGCCCATCCCCCGCCCGCGTACCCCTGGCAACAAATGGGTAGTCGTAGAACCATCAGCGGTGATCAGATCTGCTCCGCGCGAGGACAGTGCGCGTGTGGCGCACGTTCGTCGCGGCGAGGTAGTCGTGATTCAGGAGAGGATCGGCCGCTGGTACAAGGTCGAGGCACCCGCTCCTGGCTACATCGAAGGCATCAATATATCCCCGAGATGACTGCCGATCTGTTCGGCCCCGAAATTGCACTCAAGTTTCAAAAGGACCATCCGATAAGGACTAATAGGGAAGAAGTTTTCCCTCTACAAGGATGTAGAAGCAGTATGGATATCAAGGATGTATCTGAATTACCGCCTCAGGTGGCAGATGTAGGCCGACCTACTCGGGTTCAAAGCCCCGCCGCCTCCCGTGAAACACCCCTCTCGCAATTGCCAGCCGCTGAGGACTACGACGACCTGACGGTCAGCGCACCAGTGCGTGCTCCAGTGGAGCTACGCAAGCTTAATGAAGCGATTGAGGCCACTAATTTGGCCACCGAAGCCGTCACCAAGATCGGCCAGATGCTAACCGGGAGCCAGGGCACGTCGGCGCAGTCCGCAGATTCAGCAGATCTAACCCAGGAGGATACGACTGACTCTGTTGGAACCGAAGTGTTCAAGGGCGCCGGTGCAGATGCTCCTCCAGTAGGCGCCGCGGACTTAGGAGATTCGATCAGAGTAGAGCTCGAAGAGATGCTGGGGAAAACCCTTGAGATCATACTCCCGTCCAGTGATGGTGCTGCCTCTGGCTTTCAGGCGGTAAATTTCTCGGCCAAGGACCTCATCCTCGATACCGTTGCCAAGGTCGAAGCCGCTCGAAAGGGCATAGAGGCGCTGCGCACCAAACTTGCGCTTGGCGTCGGTACGCTGCAGGGATCGGCAGACGCTGTCTCCGCATCTGGAGCCAACTCGTCAGGCACTGGTCGACTCCGTGATGTCGAACAGGTGTGGACGGCTGCTCGCGAGACGCGTGACGGGATCACCGGTCAGCCAGAACTTGCGCTCGGTGTCGTTGGCGATATCAAGCGTAACGCTCCAGCATTACTACAGTAGTCAGGCGCCGACCGCTCACCGCGGTCGGTTCTCCTTGACATGACTGACTCTTACCTGCATCATTATGAGGAGCCTTCTGCTCTATCGACAAGCCGGCCCTGTTTTTCACAGTCCCTGTTTCCTCTTTAGACGTCAATTAGGATCCGATTCGACCATTGGGGTCGAGTCGAATGTGTGTGCCTTTTGTAAGGGACTTCATGAAATTATTTATTGGTAACATATCGTACAACACGAGCGAGGCAGGTCTTCGTTCGTTCTTTGAAGAGTTCGGCCCGCTTCTCTCGGTCAAGATCGCTACTGACCGCGACACCGGTCGCTCACGCGGATTCGGTTTCATCGAGTTCGAGGACCGTGAGAAGGCCGAGCAGGCGATCAACGCCCGCAACAATGCTGACCTCGATGGCAAGAATCTCGTCGTGAACGAGGCTCGCCCTAAGGAAGCAGGTTCAGGCCCTCGCGGTGGTGGAAATCGCAGCGGTGGTGGAAATCGCTTCGGTGGCAATAGCGGTGGACGCTCCTCGTCCTCGCGTGGTGGCTACTCCGGCGGACGCTGGTAGGCTGACCCGGCCGTGCTGCTAAGGCGGCACGGCCTTTTTCCCGTCGCCTTCCTGTTCGTCTTATCCCCTCTTACTTAGCCCCGACATCACCCACGGCTTTGGAAACGGTCGCCTCTTGTCCGACTCGTTGATACGCCCTGTCGCAACTCGAATACAACAGCAGTCCCCTCGCCTTCACGACTGAGGATCTTGAGCTCGCCACCGTGAGCCTTTGCCACAGCGCTGGCGATGCTCAGTCCGAGCCCCGAGCCCTGGCCAGCAGCCTTGGCGTTCGTAGCACGAAAGAAGGGACTCTTTATCTTCGACAACTCGGACTCGGGGATCCCGACACCCGAATCGGAGACAGTTACTCGTATTCGTCCAACAACCAGGGCCGCTATCACTTCGACCTTCCCCCGCTCCGGCGTGTAGCGCAGCCCGTTCTGCAACAAGTTTCTGAGTAATCGCTCGATCAGCTGCACGTTTCCGTACGCGAGCGGCAAGACGGGTGGAACATACACCACGAGGTCGATCTTCTTCTCATCGGCCTGCGGACGTGTGGACATAGTGACGTCCATGACGAGGTCGGCGAGCGAAAAGTTTTCCATCTCCGGCTTTTCACCAGAGGCCTCGAGCTTTGAGAGGTGATGCAGATCGTCCACGAGAGTGGCTGCCGTACGGGTGCTACGCAGCGCTACATTCATAAAGCGCTTGGAAGAGTCGGCGTCCAAGCTATCGCTCTTGTGCAAGAGTGTCTCCAGATATCCCTGAATAGACGAGAGTGGGCTTCGAAGATCGTGAGAGAGTGAGGCTACTGCGCCTTGAAGGCGTTGCAATCTGCTGTACGCAAGAAACACAATCAAGACGACCACGAGGCTCATAGAAACGGCGGTGACCAACACAGTTCCGATACCTACAGTACTGTTGATCGATGCTGTGAGGCCCGTATCGGCGCCCCCTTCACCTACCACTACATAAAGGTAGTGGGTCCCACCCCCCAATCGCAGCGGCTCGACCGAGATCGGGCGGAGTGACCGTAGCTTGAGAGGATCGTCTCCGTACACAACGTCGCTTCTGTCGCCGCTTGCAATGAATCGCCGCACGGGTCGCAAGTCGACGAACGGCAAAACGAGGTGCCCGTATTCTCGTGGACTGGCCTTTACGATTCCGTTCTGATCGAGCAGGTAGAGACGTATACTTGGATTGAGGCGCGCCAATTCGTTTATCTGTTTGTACACTTCAGAGGGATTTGAGCGCTCGCTAAAGCGACGCAATCGTTCGGCGAAGATCCGGGCGATGTTCCGGTTCGTGAGCGCCTCGGAAGCATCCACTGCTCGTCGCGACAGAGTGATGTGCGCCCATACTTGAAACCCGACCACTCCCACCATCACTGCACACAGCAGCACCCACAGCGGCGTCGATATGTGCGTTCGCATTCCGCGCGCGTAGATCAAACCCTCTCGCAAGCAACGACGAACGGTTCGATTCAGCTTTTCAAGCGCCGCTCGCCACTGCACGCGATTCCCCCACGCATTTGTAACCTACTCCCCACACGGTCTGGATGTACCTCGGATTGCCAGGATCCTGCTCCAACTTGGAGCGCAGGCGATTGATATGCGTATTAACCGTGTGTTCGTACGCCGAAGATGTGTAACCCCACACCGCATTCAGAAGTTGGTCCCGTGTGAACGCCCTGCCTGGGTGCTTTGCCATGTACAGCAGGAGATCGAACTCAGTGCTCGTCAGGTCTAGCTTCTCTCCATCGACAACTACCTCACGTGCAGCAGGATTTATCCGGAGCGAGCCTAAGAGTACGGTTTCGTCCTTGGGGAGCGATTCGCCCTGGACACGTCGAACGAGAGCCTTTGCTCGCGCTACGACTTCACGCACACTGAACGGCTTGGTGACGTAATCGTCCGCACCCAGCTCCAGGCCCAGAATTTTATCTATCTCTTCCCCTCGGAAGGTCAACATCATGATACGAGCGGAGATCTTTTTGCTGCGGAGTTCGCGGCAGATCTCGATACCATCGCGGCCCGGAAGCATCACGTCGAGAATGACGAGGTCGTAGGTGTCTGCGAGCGCTCGCTGTAATCCGCGCTCTCCATCGGCCACGTGAGTTACTGAGAAGCCTGCGTCTTGGAGATGCAGGGTAAGTATCTCAGCGATGTGGGGATCATCATCTACTATCAAAACCTTACTGTCTGACATGTCGTTTCAACCTGTGCTAATTTCGGCCATCTTCGCTACGTTATGGGGAGAAACAGCCACGGTCACGCTTAAGGAAGCAAGGCACGACCTATTACTCTACCACTCGAACGCGCTCACAGACGTGCACGTACCCGAAAATCTTGATGATTTTGTTCGGGGGACGCGCACATTCAGGTGCACGGACACGCCCATTGGGTAGCGTGGCAGGGTTTGCTTTTCTTCCCTAATAACCCCTTACGCGAACTCCGCATTCGTGCCGATACTGAGCACATGCGTCGCATGCTCGGCACAATTATGCCCCTCGAGTGGATACTGCTTCTCAGTGGAGCGTTGATAGCTCTCCTCTACTCCTTTTTCGGTGTCCCGATGCCTGGGGCATCGGGAGCCAGTGCCAGTCAGGGGCCGCTCATATTTTATCTGAAGCAGATCCTCACCGCACTCGATGTGTATTGCCTGATCGTGCTTGGGTTCGTAGCGTGGCAGGCCTTACACTACCTGAAACGGAATAGCTTCCGAGTGCGCGAGCTAAAATGGGGCGGATTCTGGAAACACATCCTGACCCGTTTCTACATAGAGCAGATCGTGCAGGATCTGAGGTTCATAAACGCAATTCTCGTCATGTTCGTAGAGTTCGCACTTCTCAAGAACCTCATCCCACTGGTGAACCCCCGCGTCTACGACGACTGGTTCATCGCGGTGGACCGACTCGTATGTACCGGACTGTCCTGCTCCGAGCTGCTACAATCTCTCTTGGGAAAATCCTCGACGACATTGGAGTACGTGTCGGGCCATTATTTCGGCTACTACACGTACATGTCCCTGGTCGTATTCCTCTTTGTTGTCTGTGCTTCGCGCGCACTTGCGCACCAATTCCTGTGTGCCTTCGTCACACTGTTCCTATTCGGCACGTTAGTCATCTACCTCGCACCTACCTGGGGGCCTGTCTACTACCACCCCGAACCGTTCGAATTCATGAAAGGCTCAGCGATGTTCGGCTTGCAACAGAACCTATGGGAGATGAAGTCCGTGCTGGAGCAGGACCGCTCGAATACGGGAGCAGTCTTCATGATCTCCGGCTTCCCGAGCCTGCATGTCGCAGTGGTTACGCTCGGCAGCATTTATCTAACTCGCATACACTGGGGGCTGGCTTTGATCAGCTGGGGCTTCTGTGTTTTGACGATCAACAGCACCATATACCTCGGATGGCACTATCTTCTGGATGATATAGGTGCGTTTGCGCTGGTGTGGTCGGCTCTACTCGTGGGCCGCTGGAGTTCGAGGCGCTGGTCTCGCCTCACGGATTACCAGATCTATACCGAGTAAGCTTTCCCCTCACACACCTTGAATCCTCCCCCTCACTCCCATACACTGTGTAGTCGGGGAGCGAGGCGTTAGCCTCCACTAGAAAGAGGCACTTTTAGCATGTTCGATTTCCTTCACGGCAAAATAGACGGAGCTCTCCGTAAGATCAGAGGGCGTGGAGTACTTACAGCAGCCGATGTCGAGGCCACCATGAAGGAGGTGCGCTCGGCATTGCTCGAGGCCGACGTCAACTTCAAAGTAGCCAAGGATTTCTGTGCCCGCGTTACCGAGAAGTCAGTCGGTGAAGGAGTGCTCAAGAGCCTCTCTCCCGACCAACAGATAATCAAGTTCGTCCACGAGGAGCTGACCTCGACAATGGGCGCAGAAGCGGCAGAGCTCAATCTGCGTGTGGCACCTCCGGTCGTGATCATGTTGGTAGGCCTCCAGGGATCCGGTAAGACCACCACCGCCTCAAAGCTAGCGCGCCTTCTTCGGGACACCTACAAGCGGACCCCACTCTTGGTACCAGCAGATGTGTATCGTCCCGCGGCGATTGAGCAGCTCAAGACCTTGGGAGCCTCTCTTCAGATTCCGGTTTTCGATTCCAAGGCGGAGGACAAGCCTGTCGATATCGTCGTCAGAGCGAAGGATTTCGCGGCCAAGAACATGTGCGACGCCATCATTATCGACACCGCCGGTCGTCTGCAGATCGACGAGACCCTGATGGACGAGGTCAAGGCGATCTCGGCAGTCATTGCGCCACACGAAATTCTACTTGTTGCGGACGCCATGACCGGTCAGGAAGCGGTCAATGTCGCACAGGGCTTCGACCGAGTACTCAATCTGACGGGTCTCGTGCTCACCAAACTCGACGGCGATGCGCGTGGAGGAGCGGCCTTATCGATGCGTGCCGTCACTGGCAAACCGATCAAGTTCGTCGGTATCGGAGAGAAATCGGACGCTCTCGAGCAATTTCATCCGGAGCGCATGGCCTCGCGTATTCTGGGCATGGGTGATGTCCTGACACTCATCGAAAAAGCCACGCAGAACGTAACACTCGAGGACACTCTCGATCTGCAAAAGAAGTTCAAGAAAGATCAATTCACATTGGAGGACTTTCTCGGACAGATGAGGATGATCCGCAAGATGGGGAGCATCTCCTCCCTCATGTCGATGATTCCGGGGCTCAACAAGCTCGCCAAGCAGGTCGATCCCGAAAAGCAGGAGAAGGAGTTCAAGCGCCTCGAAGCGATGATCCTCTCGATGACACCTGCAGAACGCCGAAACCACGAGATGATCAATGCGAGCCGACGACGACGCATCGCCAAGGGCTCGGGAACGAGTGTTGAGGATATCAACAAACTGCTCAAGCAGTTCGTCGAGATGCGCAAGATGATGAAGCAGATGATGAAGCTCGGACCGGGTGCGCTGGGTGGGCTCATGGGTGGAAAAGGTCTCGGGGGTCTTGGCGGACTCCTCGGACGACGCTAGAGAAGAAGGGCAAAACCTGCAACTCTGCCACGTGAACGTGCTCGTGCACCTGAACGTAAACGTACCCGAACACGAACATCAAGATTTTCGGACACGTGCACGTGGTTAATGCTTCTGACGATTAACTTTTCAGTATATTTACCCATACGCTCATCGAAATAGCCGGACGAGAATGAGGAAACCGGTGCAGGTGCAGGATGATGAGAAGGATAAGGATTAGGAGGAAGAGGAGGAGGAGGACGGATAGGTCGTGTACTAACTCTCTATTCCGATCCTCAAGCTGCTCGCTGAGGAGGTAGAGGAGCTTCGTTTGCGGGCTTGATGAAATCCTCAACCTGGGAGAGCTCCACCGGTTTCGTCAGATGAGCATCGAAGCCAGCTTCCCGAGCTCTCTTCTTGTCCTCCTCGCCGCCCCATCCTGTTATAGCCACGAGAGCGGCACTTGCACCGTGCGGTAAATTTCGAATGCGGCGACAGACCTCGTATCCGTCAATGTCGGGGAGTCCGATGTCGAGAAAGACGAACTCAGGGGCGCTCTCGCGAAACTTGGCAAGCCCCTCTTCACCAGAAAACGCTACAACGGGTTCGTGGCCCAACACCGAAAAGAGCATCGATAGGCTTTCAGCACCGTCCCGATTATCATCGACTATCAAAATCCGCTTCCCCATAGCCGCGCAGCTCCTCATCTTATGCTCTGGCGGCGATGAGCATGCCGCAGTGCATCTTTAGACTGTGATTTCCGACCCTCACGTACACCCTATAGACCTCCCTGCCACCTGTCTATTACTGGATCGTCAGAGGGTGTTTCAGCTCAGGCTTCGGGAGCCTGAGCGTGCCAGTCTCAACCACTTGGCAGATTAACGTGTAAATACAGCACATTAGATCAAACGACCCGTGTAAGGACTTGGTTCCCGCCCAGATCTTTACGCTATCGATGATTGTGGTATAGTACCGCCTGTTTTTCGTAAGATTTTACAGGAGTTTCCGTGGCAGTAGTTCTTCGTCTTGCACGCTTGGGTAAGCATAAGTCACCAGCGTACCGTATCGTTGCTACCGACAGGCAGAACAAGAGAGATGGTCGTTTCCTCGAGGTTCTTGGAACCTACAATCCACTCGTCAACCCTACACGGGTCACCCTCAAGGAAGACCTCGTGAAGAAGTGGTTGGGCGTGGGCGCCCTGCCTTCGGACGTAGTTCGGTCGATAATCCGTAAGAACCTCCCTGGAGTAATTGAGGCTCGCGAGGAGCATCAGACCAAGAAGGTGCAGGAGGCTCGACGTAAGCGCAAGGCACGAGCAAAGGCTCGCGCGAAGTAGTTTTGCTGACGTAGCAGCTCTATCGCGGCTAGTTCCTCTCGGGACGGCCGCTTTTTTTTTGGTACAGACGACCGTGTGGCAGGTTGAGATCCTCACGATATTTCCGGATATCTTCCGCAGCTTCCTCGAGACGAGCCTCGTAGGAAAAGCGGTCGACCGCGGTCTGTTCAACCCCACTCTCACCGATATCCGCGATTTTGCCTCCGCGCCTCACTACAAGGTCGACGATTCTCCTTACGGTGGTGGTGCAGGGATGGTTATGCTCGTAGACCCACTCGTTCGCGCGATTCGAGCCGCAAAGCAGCGAAGGCCCAATTCTCGCGCTCTCTTGTTCTCTCCAACCGGCCCAAGGTTCACCCAGAAGAAAGCAATCGAGCTCTCGACCCTCGACGAGCTGGTGCTGGTATGCGGCCGCTACGAAGGGGTCGACCAACGAGTCATCGATCTCGAGATAGACGAGGAGATCTCGATTGGCGACTTCGTGGTGATGGGAGGTGAGGTTCCTGCCATGCTGTTCATCGAGGCGTGCCTGAGACTCAGACCAGAGGTTATTCACAACAGCGAGTCGACAGCACACGAATCGTTCTCTCCGAGCCTCGGGGACGGCACGTTGCTCGAAGCCCCACAGTATACAAGGCCTGAGTGCTATGAAGGGCTTTCTGTCCCTGAGATACTGCTCTCGGGAAATCATAAGCTGATAGAAGCGTGGCGACTCGAGGAGGCGAAGAGGCGTACCGCGCGGATACGAGGCACTGCGAATGACCACACCGAAAAATAGAAACAACCTGAGCGTAGCGTTACTACACGACAAGATGGTCGACAAGACGGGGCGCCTCGTCACGACATCCGTGACCCTGATCGACGTGCACGACATCTCTCGCAGCTGTCGCACCTATGGCGCTGCCCAGTTCTTCGTGGTGCATCCATCACAAACGATACGAGCCCTGGTTCGAACGGTCAAAGAGCATTGGGACGGAGATTTCGGATCCAACTACAACCCCAATCGCCAGGATGCACTCGGAGTGCTCTCGATCGTGACGGATCTTGACGAGGCGATCATGCAGGTCGAGCGCCGCACTGGCAAAATACCGAAGCTGGTTGCCACCTCCGCCAGAGACGGCGAGCAGCGAGTACCTTATGAGGAGTTCCGTCGCACGCTGGCGACATCTGACGAGGAGTACCTACTCATGTTCGGCACGGGTTGGGGCATGAGTGACGAGTTGATGGGACGCGCCGACATCGTCTTAAGACCGATCTACGGACCCACCGAGTACAATCATCTCTCGGTTCGCGCGGCATGCGCCATCTCCCTGGATCGCCTACAAGGCTCCTAACAGCGCCCTGAGTGCGCGCGCTCGATGTGAATCGGAGTATCCGCTGGCTAAAAGTTCATGCAGCGAGCGTGATTCACCCTCGGGCACGAAGAAGGGCGAGAACTCGAGCGAAGTCCGCGGCTCGACACCTCCGAGGCTGGGCACGAACGTACCTGATAGGATAGCTGTCACGGAAACACGACGACCTCTTGGCTCGGCATAGGCAACGCAACAGACGAAGCGCGCTTCGTAACGTCTTCCGGGGAAGAGACGTTTCTTCAATGCGTGAACACCCACACGCGCCGTATGAATTCCCGGGTAGCCACCGAGCTCCTCGATCTCGATCCCTGTATCGTCCGCAAGGCACGGCATCCCTGCCCATTCAGCATACGCGAGGGCTTTGCGAACCGCGTTGCCCTCGTACGAAGGACTGTCTTCGACAACTATCGGGGGCTCTGAATGCCTTCTCCGCGCAACGCTAGCTATCGCCTCGAGATCTATCCCAAAGGCCTCAGCAAGCGCTTGCGCCTCACGGAGCTTGTCTGGATTAGTGGTTCCGTAGAGAAACTCTCGGCTCATCATAACATAGTTCGAAAACACCCCTGTTCGAGACGCATAGTAACATCTTACCCAACCAAAGGGAGGATGCTACATTAGCCACATGTTAGGGGACTTCACGACGCTTTTCTTCACCAGCTTCAACACGCAACTCCTCATCGCTGCCGGCCTCGGCGCGGTCATTGGCGTCGAGCGCGAGATTGCCGGCAAGGATCCGAGCATTCGAACATTCGCTCTCATCAGTCTCGGTAGCTGCATCTTCGCTATTCTTTCTTGGGAGGTGGTCCAATCGTATCATTTCGGAGATCCCGGACGAATTGCAGCCCAGATAGTTCCGGGTATCGGATTCATCGGTGCCGGAACGATTTTCCGCTCGAAATACGGAGTCTCAGGGTTCACGACCGCTGCTCTCATGTGGGTCACGGCAGGAATCGGTATGGCGGCTGGGTTCAACCGTAACGACCTAGCCACCTCGGCAACGATCATAGCGGTCGTGCTCACCTTCTCGCTGCGTATTCTGCATCGTATTATCAGGCGCTATCGCCCGGAGGAGCCGGGCCATAAGCGGGACGACCAATAGGTACCAACACGATGGCTGACGCTGACGAATTACGTTGACGTCGGACGACAAACGGTAGACGTCGGCGTCTACCGTCCATCGTTTGACGGTGGCGTGGGCGTTATACGAACTTTAGGGGAGAGTTTCGAAAGTATGGCTGCAATCCTTGCAAACAAACGCTTCCCTAGGGAAGCGAGGCAAAACCTACCCGTAGCGAGAAAGCGGAGGTTGGGTTGATATTCAATTTTAACGATGGGGAAAAACCGCAGATGTATCC
>JBILEW010000106.1:0-12937 GCA_044351885.1 Bdellovibrionota bacterium | reverse complement strand
GGACGTTCTCCTCCTCAAGCTGTTTAAGCCGACGCACCTCAGGGGTGCTCATCCCGGCGTACTTCTTTCGCCAGTTGTAAACCGTAGCTTCCGAGACCCCAAGCTTCCGGCAGAGATCCTCTACCTTCGCCCCGCTCTCCAGCTCCTTCACTACGAGCGCTATCTGTCCCTCTGTGTACTTCTTTCTTGGCATCTCACTCTCCTTTCTAAAGGAGGTGCCATACTAGAATTTTCTACATCAAAAGTGTCCAGTTTTCGGGGGAACGGTCAGGAGGCATAATTAATTTTTACGATAGTTAGTTCTCTCTTCGAGTTGAGAGTTGTAAATATGGTATGAAGGCCCGGTTTCGGTAGGGTAAGGAGTGTATGTACAAAACGCATTGCATGGGTAGTCTTAGGGATACAGGGCGAAGGCTAAGGAGACTGCTTACTCGCGTATGCTTTGCAGGGAAGGGGACGCTCGCTCGGCTCGCAGGAGGCAAGGTTGTTTCCCTTAGAAATATTCAGACGAAGTCTGATTACCTAGAATATTTAAAACGTCAAAAGAGTAAAACGGAGGACCCAAGGCGAGTAGCCTTGTGGCTGGGTGAAGAGTGGGAGGCTAAGCTTTCGGGCTTCAAGGATTTATTTGGGAAGTTTGAGACAAGTTTGCTAGATAAAACCCGCACCTGCTTATGTGTGGGGGCAAGGACTGGCCAGGAAGTAGTAGCTCTCCTGGAAATGGGGCATGACGCAATCGGAATAGACCTTGTGTCGTTCCCCCCGCATGTCATAGAGGGGGATATGCATTCAATTCCATTTAATGATGGCAAGTTTGACTTTGTCTTCTGCAATGTAATTGACCATTCACCTTTCCCAGATAAAGCCATTTCGGAATTAGAGCGGGTCTGCTCTCATGGGGGCTTTATCGTTGTCTATCTTCAGGAGGGCATGTTTGTCGATGAATTTTCGGAAAACTTAATCATCAAGGCATCGACAATTACGGAATTTTTTCAGAACTCAAAAATAATCGAGTCGAAAAAGACTTCTACCACATTTGACGGTATGACGTACTATATCGTAGCCCAACGCGCGTTGGCCTGAACCTGGATGCGTTTTGAATTGGAGGATATCGACTGGGCTACCGAACAAATGCACGGCGAGTCAGAAAGGCTTATCATCGATAGAGACCACGAAACGAAGGGTAGCGAATAGAAACTATCAAGAAAATGGGCATCTAGATAGATTAAGAAGTAATCGTGGGGCTAATTTCGCAAGAAGATTGCGGAACGCTTATTTGCTCTCTAACGACTCTCCAAGTTGGTACTTCGCATGGGCGATTTCTCAGATGATGTGATCCTTCTCTGCGATTCCTTAGGAGTAGGGGGTGCTGAAAAGCAGATACTGGCAATCTCAAAGCAACTAGCGGGACAGATGATTAGGACACACATAGTTTGTCTAAGGGCAATTAAAGGGGGAGATCGACGTAGCAATCAGGTGCGTTTGCTGCAACAAGGTGGTGTGTCTGTGCTGGCAGGGGATACAGTGCGAGGCGTCTTTCAGGTGAGCCGCTTGCTGGCGCGCGTTATGATTAGGCGACGTTCTCGCGTGCTGTGGACTTGGGGAGCTAAAGCGGATGTGATTGGATTAATCATTGCGCTTTGTAATCCACATATCCGGCTTGTTTGCTCTCTCCGTTCGGCTTCAGAGGCTCGCTTTCGCAGGCTAAGAATTCTGTATGCGTATCTTGTCAAGCGAGCCCACCTCTTCATCTCGAACTCCTTATTGGCGTTGCAGCAGCTTGAGAGTCTGATCGGAAACTGTCCTCGGTCATTTTTACTGCCTAACTTTCTCGCGAAAGCAGAGCTTGATGCCGACTCGGTAGCTTTGCCGGACCGAATAGAGCATTTACGAGTGGGAATGCTCGGAAATGTAAAGTTTGAGATAAAGGGATACGATCTTGTGCTGGAGGCGGCTCAGATGCTGTCTCGGGAAAACTTTCCTGTCAGAATTCAAATAGCGGGCGGCGGACCGGAAAGTAACCGGCTATTGAGAGAGATTGAGGAGCGAGGCCTCGGGCGAATAATTGAATACGTTGGCGAAGTAGTCGACACAGCAGGGTTTCTCCGTAGTCAGCATGTATTTCTCTTGGCGAGCCGCTTTGAGGGGATGCCCAACGCTTTGTGTGAGGCTATGTCGCTGGGGCTGCCCTCTATCAGTACGATGGTGGGAGATGTGGCTGAAATGAATGCCAAGGAAGACATAATTTATCTGTGTCGTATTGGAGAAAGTTCCGATATCCGTGATCGAATCGTCGAAGTGCTAAATAATTGGAGAGAGGCAAAACAGCGAGGCTCGAAGAGTCGCCAGTTGGCGCGAGCTCGATTCTCTGCCGAAGCGCATATTCCGGCGTTGCTTCAACAGCTAGCTAATTTGGAGCCCTTTAAAGGATCGTGATTCGAACCTATCCTGCTTCGCATGAAACCCGCCGGGTGCTGGAGAGTTACCTGGGGGGATGGTCGTTTACGCTCTTATTTGTGACGCCCGGAAAAAGAGTGGTGTTGCCTTAGACCACTAACCCAGTAATCCCAAATGACGGTAATACAAGCGCAAGCCTATAGCCCAGAGGTGCCAGTGAAGCGGAGCAAGTACCGAATACATTCATCTGATTGTCGATTTTGGTCGAGCCTTACATCGCATCTGTGCCAAATACTGTCGTTCAACAAACAGAATCAGTAGTACTAGTTGATCACGACCGGTGAAATAATCTGCTTATCATCGTCACGCTCCCGAAAATCCCGTCGCCGCCAAGCCTGGAACATCAAGATGTACCACAGATGATACTGCCAGTTCCTTCTGCCAGACAGGTGTTCCTGCCATTTTTGCCGAACAAGCTTGGCCTGAAATATCCCATCCATCTCCAGGGATCGTTCGGAAATAAGATCTTCGACCCACTCTTTCAACGGCCCACGCAGCCACGAATCTATCGGAATTCCGAAGCCGGTCTTTGGCCGATCATAGATCTCCCGCGGAACGTATTTCTGAGCGATCGCCTTTAGTATGTGCTTCGAATCGCCCGGAACAACTTTGTGCTTGATATCCAACCCCCAGCAAAACTCAACCAGCGGATGGTCGAGGAAAGGCGCACGCACTTCGAGAGCGGTGCTCATGCTAGCTCGATCAACTTTAACGAAGATATCATCGGGGAGATAAGTCAACAGATCGAGCATCATCATATTCTCTGTTGGGGTCGGCTTCCATGTGGAATTCCAAGCGCTGTTGTAACGGTAATCGGGTAGTGCAGGATTCACTACAACCTCTCGATCCCATAGTCGGGTGAGTCGAGCGTAAATTTCCATCGGATCCTTGGTGCCGAGCACCGATGCGAATTTGTAGGCGTAATGCCCTGGGGTTCGCATTGAAGGTAGGCCTGGCACTAAGGCTCGGAGTTTTGGGTAAATCTCATCCCACCGTTGCGGCGAAAGTCGCTCAATGACCCAGCGGGCAAGAAGTCCTGGCACACCGAAGCCGATACGATGGCTCCTTGCAATTCGCTCTGCCAAGTGGTGACGTACGTAACCTCCGAAGAGCTCGTCCCCTCCATCGCCTGAGAGCGCGACCGTGACATGAGGTTTCGCTAAAAGGCAGAGAATTGTACTCGGTACTTGCGACGCATCAGCGAAGGGCTCATCGTAAATGAAGGGTAATTTCGGAATCAGTTCGAGAGCGTCTTTGGGGGTAACTATGAACTGAGTATGTTCCGTTCCGATGTGAAAACTTGCCCGTTTGGCGAAGATTGATTCATCGTATTGCGGTTCCGCATATCCGATTGAGAATGTCTTGATGGGCCGATTGCTGAGCGATTGCAATAATGCCGTGACGGTCGTGGAGTCAACTCCGCCGGAGAGGAAAGCTCCCAGGGGAACGTCTGCGGCCATACGACGTTGAATAGCCTTGTGCAAAAGCTCTTCCGTCTGAGTAATCACTTCTTGGTTACTCAACTGTATGCGAGACCGTGCCGCTGCTCCGGCAACTGCAACGATGTCCCAGTATCTTTGAGGTTGTTTTGCACGTTTAGTACCGATATCTGCTGTTCCTGGCGAAAAGTCGTTCGGCTTCCGTAGCAGCGTATCGAGATCAAGACACAATGTGGTACCAGGAATCAGTTTGAAGATGTTCCGGTATATCGAATACGGAGCAGGTACGTATCCATAGCCGGAGAACCCTGTTATTGCTTCGGGGCAGAGCTCTGGGGAAAAGTGCTCGTAGGAGAAGAGACTCTTGAGCTCCGACGCAAAGAGAAAGGAGCCCTCATTCCACCCATAGAAAAGTGGTTTCTCTCCGAGCCGATCCCGAACAAGCCAGAGCTCGCGCTCGCGGCGGTCAAACACCGCGAAGGCAAACATACCGTTGAATTTTTTGACGGCGTGAATGACACCCCACTGCTCTATGGCCGCGAGGAGTACCTCGGTATCGCAGGTACTCATGAACGGGTGGCCAAGTTTTTCGAGCTCTTCCCGGAGATCCAAGAAATTGAAGATCTCACCGTTGAAAACCGTTATGAATCGACCTGAATGGGACGCCATCGGCTGATGGCCGAGCTCCGAAAGATCTAGAATCGATAAACGGCGATGACCTAGCGCGACTCCCGTTGCTGCATCGTACCAAGTTCCGGCATCATCTGGCCCGCGATTGCGAACTGCGTGAGCCATGCGCTCAACCGTGCGCTCGAGATCCAGCGCCCGCGCCGTTACTATCCCTACTATGCCGCACATGATTTACCAATCTAATTTAACTATACCGGTTTCGCAGCTTGGAGTGGCGCAGCCTTACTTCTAGTAAGGTGGAGTATCACGGTGCCGCCGAAATCGCGAGAGGTTAGTTGATCCTTGAGTCATTGGCCCTAAACAGGGAGATCGGAGAGGCTGGCGGGTACCAGGTTCTTATCTGGTTCGTTAGTCATCTTAGCAATAATTTGCGACATAGTTATGCTGTGATCGAACTTGGTTACAGCCAGTTCACGACTATTGGCGGCGAACATCTTGAGTTGGACGGGGTCGCTTGTGACCGTTAGGCACGCGTCTGCGAGAGCCTCCGCACTCTTCGGAGTGACGAGTTGTCCGTTGAAGCCCGGCACAACAAGCTCTCTGCAGCCAGGTACGTCAGATGCTATCAGAGGCCTACCGGACGCCAGGCCTTCCAAGAGAACCCTAGATAGACCTTCTCGGTATGACGGAAGAACCACGACAGAGCAGGCTTGTAGGGCTGTCCGAACATCTGCCGCATGACCCCAGTATTCGATCCATCCTTGCGAGGTCCAACTTTCGATCTCTTGAGGAGTAATCGCAGATGGAGAATCGTAAAAGGGGCCGAGAATAGCAAAACGATAGCGAGGGTGTGTTTTTTTGACGATTCGAGCGGCTTTGGCGTATTCCCGAACTCCCTTCTCTGCAATCAGTCGGGCGATCAAGAGAAAAATTGTCTGTGATTCTGGGAGTTCTGAAGGGGTATAGAAGGAGGTATCAACGCCAGAGCCCGGGACAAGTTGAGCTTGAGCACGTTTGATCATTCCAAACCTGAGGAAGGTGTCTAGATCGTCGCGATTATGAAAAAAAACTGTCGATGCGAATCTAAAGCTCAGACGGTAAAGCTGCTGAGTTACCCATCGTATGCACTTTCCGCGAAAACCCTCGTTTTTGAGAAAGGTATAGCCTAGGCCGTTCATAATGGCGACGACTCTGAGGGGCCTTCCAAGCGCTGCTTTTGCGGCAAGGATACCAAATATATTTGGTTTGATGGTGTATGTGAGCATGACGTTAGGATTGAATGTCCGCACTATTCTGAAGATTACGGCGAGCATTTTGAGATCTTTAAGGGGAGAGATAGTAGCCGCTGCCATTGGGATCGCCAAAGTTTCGGCGCCCAAACTCTCGACGGCGGCAGCTCCCTCCCCTGATACAGTATTGTCTTTGGGCGCCAGGCACAGCACGGAGTACCCGCGTCTGATTAGCTCTTTGATGATTGGCCCCCTCATTCGAGCTAGAGAGTCGAAAGTATTGCTGATAATGATCGCTTTCATCTCGTATTTTAAGGCGAAACGTTAGGGACAGAGTTGCTGGAGGATCCGGTAAATCGGGGCATTGTTGACGCCCCCTCGGCGTTGATGCCTCGCCGTAACAAAACCTGACCTATCGTCGCGAAGAGGATTTTGGTGTCGAGCGCTAGAGATAAATTTTCAGCATACCAAACATCGAGCTCGAACTTCTCCTCCCAGGTAATTGCATTTCGCCCGTTGATTTGAGCCCAACCCGTTAGGCCAGGAAGAACGTCGTGCCTCTTCATCTGTTTTTCATTGTACAACCTCAAGTACTCGACCAGTAACGGGCGGGGGCCAACCAGACTCATGTCTCCTTTAATAACATTCCAAATTTCCGGCAGCTCGTCCAAGCTAGCAGCTCGAAGAAGCTTTCCGAACTTGGTCAGTCGTACTGCGTCGTCGGCGAGTGCGCCCCCTCGGTCGCGCAAGTTCCGCATGGTTCTAAATTTGAATAGTGTGAAGGTACGGCCTCGCAGCCCGATCCGTTCCTGCCGGAAAAGTATGGGCCGGCCCAAGAACGTAAAAACCGCGAGAGCAACAACGAGTAAAATCGGTATCCATAATGGACACAGCAACAAGATTATCGTGAGATCTAGTGCGCGCTTCACTGTGCAATCGCTTCCTTGTTTTCGAGCAGCTCCTTAATCCGACAGACAACAGAAGCGACCTGTTCATGAGTCAACCCAGAGCCAGATGGCAAGCATAATCCTTGATCAAAGAGGTCTTGGGCGATGGAATCGCCGTAATACGAGCACCCCTCAAAAACTGGCTGTAAGTGCAGTGGTTTCCATAGAGGCCTTGTTTCGATGTTGTGCTTACTCAGATAGAGACGTAATGACTCAGGGAAAGAGGAATCAAAGATCCGTTTCGGAAATATGGCGGTAGTAAGCCATCGGTTGGTGCGCACATCGGCGGGCTCCTCTGGAAAAAAGACACCGTAGGGTTCCAAGTCATCTCTGTAAAAATCAAAATGCGAGCGTCTTGTGACGACTTTTCTTTCAAGTCCTGCGAGTTCTGCCCGCCCAATCGCTGCTAGGACGTTACTCATCCGGTAATTGTAACCTATTTCCGAATGCTGATAATGGGGCGCAGGATCCCGAGCTTGCGTGGCAAGAAATCTCGCCTTTTGGATAAACTCCTGATCATCGCTCAGTAGGGCACCTCCTCCAGATGTCGTTATGATCTTATTCCCATTGAAGGACAAAATGCTGCATGTACCGAAGGAGCCAGCCGGTTTCCCGTGATAGAAGGTTCCGAGGGCTTCCGCAGCATCTTCAATGAGAGGGATTGAATAATCTTCGCAGATGGCCACGAGCTGATTGAACTGAGCAGGCATGCCGTAAAGATCAACGGCTATGACCGCCTTAGGGAGTTTGTTTTGTCTAGCGAGGGCCGACAGACACACGGTTAACTGCTGAGGGCAGAGGTTCCAAGTCTCAACTTCACTATCGACGAATATCGGTGTTGCGCCGAGGTACACCACGGGATTTGCCGATGCGATAAATGAAAAAGTTGGTACCACGACTGTATCCCCCGGGCCTACTCCCAGGAGCCGCAAGGCGAGGTGAATCGCTGAGGTACCAGAGGAAACAACGGCAGTATGAGAGCGCTGGCAGTAGGTAGAGAGATCATGCTCGAAGCCGTCTACCTCCGGGCCGAGGGGGGCTATCCAGTTGGAAGCAAAAACCTCCTGCACTCTTCGGAGCGTGGCCTGTGAGATATCTGGAGCGGATAGATAGATCATCGGTGGATTGGCCATGAGGCTGATTCCTGGAGTCCTTTATCAAGTGAGACTAGAGCCCGCGAGTCGAACTTGCAACATTTAACAGGGCGGTGAAAAAGGTTTCGTATCGAGAAAATCGAGGTTCTGTCGGGTGCCGATGTGAGTTACGCAAGCTTTCTTACCAAAGATAGCGGGCATGTGGTAAGAGGATGAGGATATGGGCAAGAAAGTCGTTATTATAGGGGCTTCGGGACATGGAAAAGTAGTCGCCGAGTCGCTTCTGCGGCAGGGACAGTTCGATTTATTGGGCTTTGTCGATGATAATCCTGATATTCGAGGGTCTATCTCTGGAATTGATGTCTTGGGGCCGCAGGAGATCCTGAGTCGTCTGAAAGAGGAGCGTGGTCTAGCGGGGGTAGTTTTGGGGTTAGGGTCTAACTTTTTGCGGGCCTCGGTTGCTCAGGAGCTGTCTTTACGGCATCCAGATTTATTTTTTGCGACGGTAGTGCATCCAAACGCTCAGATTGCGCGAGATGTGGTCATTGGTGGTGGGACAGTTGTGATGCCCGGGGTGGTGGTTAATCCTGGGTGTAGGATAGGCCCTCACTGCATAATCAACACTGGATCATCTTTAGACCACGACAGCGAGCTTGGGGCCTATGCTAGTCTTGCCCCCGGAGTGCGGACGGGAGGCGGATGTCGCGTAGGTGTTTCTTCTGCAATAGGCATCGCGGCAGTGCTCTCGCATGGGGTGTGCATCGGTGACCATACTGTAATTGGTGCCGGCTCCTTAGTTCTCGAGGCCGTAGGGGATTTAAAGGTGGCTTACGGAAGCCCGGCCAAGGTTGTTAGGTCGCGCGAGATAACTAACCCTTATCTGTAATACCCAAGAACGCGCCCTTCTTTAAGTAAAGACCAGCATAACAGACTTCTCCTCCATCGTATTTTCGGAGGAAGGCTCAATACCGAAGGGATACCCCGATCCCGACCTCGCCTATCAACAGTTGATCCGTCCGTGGAAGAGTCGTCTTGGTTTGTTTTACATCCACAATCGTTTGTTTATGATGGATCTTGGGCTTATATTTGATACATGTGTGTCAATCGTCTCACGGCAAAGAGCACACAAACTCGTATCCAGACGCCTTGCGAGAGCAAAAGCCCCTCTTGAACTGGTCGAAATTGCGCTGCGCCGCACGCCATTGACTCCTTGTCCTCCGCCGGGGACGGAGAATATTGTCGGAGACCGGCCCGTGCAAAAGCAGGCTGTTTAGCGCATTGCGGCGTGGATTTCTTGAATCGTGGAACGATAGCGTCAATATCCGCTTAGGCTAAAGGAAAGAGATTCGGTTAGCTGATTCGTATTGCCGAAGAGCTCCGTTGTCGGTAGTTTGACATAATGACTTCCCGACGATTCTACGAAGGAATTGTTTATCGATTAATAGGTTTGAACCTGCGTCGGTCGCAGCGCCTCACCCTGCTAGTTGTCGCATACGGCCTCATTTGGAGCGGGTCTCTGGCTTTGGCGTACGGTATCCGTTTTGATTTCAAAATGGAGGAGATCGCTCGGCATCACAAGGGTTGGTTGGCGGTATTTTTGTCTATACTCGGCCGGTATGCAGCCTTATTCTACTTCCGGTTACATAAAATCTCTTGGCGTCACATCTGTATTCGCGATGTTTCGAAGATCGTAAAGGCGCACCTCGCGGCTATTGTGTGCGTTGCAGCGGGCCTTGCTCTCGCGGGTATTCCTCACTTTCCTCGCTCTGTTGTCATTTTGCACGGTATATTCTCGATCTTTGGTTGTGTCGGTGCAGCGCTTGTCGTTCGTATGCTTCACGAGTCAGCGCAGCTTCGGCCGAAGGTCGACTCGAACCTCAGTACCCGTGACACCCTAATAATCGGAGCAGGAGAGTCGGGGCATCTTTTGGTCAAGACCTTTCAGGCGCGTCAGCAGCTTCCGTTTCGTCCGATTGGGGTGTTGGATGATAATCCGGCGCTTCTCGGGAGAGGGGTGTTCGGAGTAGACGTGCTGGGACGGGTGGGTGAGCTCAGAGCGATTCTGGAGGTTAGGCCCAAGATCGGAGCGGTCATTCTAGCAATCCCATCCCTTTCTAAGGAGCGAAGTTCTGAGATCGAGGCGGTGTGCAAGCAGATCGGTGTCCTTTTCAAGAAGATCCAGAGCTTCGAGGAGATCGCCTTGACGGATATCGCTATCGACGCTGGTTCGACTGCTTCGATTGAGTCGGTCTTGGAGCGCGATGTTTCGGTAGCGCATGATTCTGAGATCCGAGAGTTTGTTTTCGGAAAAGATGTGGCGGTCACTGGAGCTGGGGGATCTATCGGATCGGAGCTGGTTAGGCAGCTCATCACGTTTGCGCCAAAGAGCATCACGTTGATCGACTCGAACGAATTCCACATGTTCAAGATTCAACGGGAGTTGAGTAACGCGCGGCCTGAGGTGCAGAAGTACTTCCGGATAGCTAGTATCGTCGACGAGGCTCGAATCTTACAAATATTATCGGAGAAGTCTCCTCAGGTAATTTTTCATGCAGCCGCATACAAACATGTGCCTTTGATGGAGGAGAATCCGTATGAGGCCTTTAATAACAACGTAGTCGGTACCAGGAACCTCTTGCGCGCGTGTGTAGCCTCGAATGTGGAGCACTTTGTTTTAATCTCCTCTGACAAGGCCGTGAATTCGAGAAGTATCATGGGATGCTCCAAACGGATCGGAGAGCTACTTGTTCAAGCTTACGTGGAGGAGGCTCGAAAAAGAGGTCGGTTATTCAAAGGTGCTATCGTTAGGTTCGGTAATGTTATCAACAGTAATGGGAGTGTTGTTCCCCTCTTTAAGGATCAGATTTTGAGCGGTGGTCCCGTTACCATCACGCATCCGGAGATGCGTAGGTTCTTCATGTCTATCCGCGAGGCAGTGCGATTGGTGCTAGCCGCTGGGAGTATAGGTAGCAACGGCGAGGTCTTCCTCTTGGATATGGGAAGTCCGGTCAGAATCGTAGATGTGGCTAAAAAGATGTTGGCGTTGTACGGGCGACGGGATATCCAGATCGTTTACACGGGTATTAGACCTGGAGAGAAGCTTTTCGAGGAGCTTACAGCACCAGGAGAAAAGACCTATCCGACATCGCTTTCCAAAGTACAGAGAGTTGTCAGCCCACACGCCGAAGCGAGCGATGTGATTAAGTGGGTTTCTGAGCAAGAGCGGGTTATATCAGCGAGATCGAGTGACGCGATCAAGCGGGAGATGGCGTCCTTTGTCGGTCTCGAATTCCAGCGCAAGCCGGCGACGGTCGCGGCTTAGGTGTCCGTTTGATATCGACATTCGTTTTCTAGATGACGATTTCCTTGTTGAGGAGATGGTGCTGGTCGTGGGTTCGGGCGCACGGCGACCGGCACGGTTGCGCTCCCATGTGCGCCGTTGTGCCATGTGGAGTGGTTGGACCGAGGACTTTCTAGTCCGCTTACGGCTAGGTGGGTCGTGGCGCTGGTGGTGGGCGGAGCGGAAGCTCCGCGGTCCAGGGGGGAGTTGCCGTTCGTCTTCTATGTGACGAGTTTGTTGTTGGGGAGATGGTTCAGGTCGCGGATGCGACTACACGACCCTTGGCGGAGCTTATGTCCTCATAGTTACTGCATTCTGAATTCTCTTCGTACTGCGGCTCTCTGATTCTTCTTGATTAGCCTAAACGTGGAATGTAGGGTGCCGGTCAATCGGCTTATGTCCTCAGTGTGTTCTAACGGGAACCTGCTAGATAGCCGAGCGATATAGTAGTTTTAATTCGGAGGCCATTTTATGCGGAAAACAGATAGCACAACAATGATTGGGGAATTTCTTGTAGCGCGTAGAGTAATTGTTTACATCTGCTTGAGCGCTTGTGCGGTCTTTTCCCCTCTCGGTGGATCGGTGTTGGCTGATACAGGAATCGCTATGAAGGAAGCCAAGCGTGCGCTCAGGGTTGAGCTTAACAGAGCCTCTGGTCGCTTTGGCACTCAAGCAGCGTTTACTCGTCAACGAGGGGGCCCTGACTTCTCCGGTCGCTGGGCTGGGCGATATGTCAAGGTCAGAGATAATTGCGGCAGAGCTGATATCCCAAGCTTCCTTTTTCGGCATATCCTGCGGCAGAACGGGGGATCGGCTTCTTTAGCAACGAGCCATGATGGTAACTTTTCGGGTCGATCGAGAGATCGAGGCCGTCGGCTCGAGTTTGAAAAGCCGGCTACGAGCAACTGTAATGTTGCAGTTGTGTACAAAAATCTTTCCAATAACAGAAGAGTATCAGGTACGGGATACGCAGTAGCGTGCTCCAACGGGTGTGTGGTCTCGTTCGGTGCTAATGCGATCAGGAACTAGTGGAGTAGCTACAAGGTTCGCCGTCGATTGTTCATATTTGGAGGGCCTGGCGTAGCTTGTGGGTTCGGGCGTAGCGTGACCGCCACGGTATGACGCCTATTTCCGCGAAGTTGTTCCATGCCCTTCATTTGTCAACGTGGATCGCCTCTGCCGAAAAAACACCACGTAGCGGACAGTTTGGAGCAGTGGTGTTAATTCGGTATTTCAGCCAGCGGATCAGGGCATACAACAGATGGGCTGTTTCTTGGGTTTTTTGGCCAGCCGCCGTACCATTCGCAGCTGTGAACGCTTCCTGCCTTGAGAGTTCCCTCGCAGGCGCGCTGTCTGGTCCAAAGTAAAGTGCTTTCGAAGCGACCGCACTCCGCTGGAATTTCCAGTTCACCACACTTAGCGTAACAGTCACAGCAGTTGTTCCTACTTTCGGGTTCGTAGTAAGACCCTGGCAGCTGGCGATCGTTCTCGAGCTCTTGGCAGAAACAGCTAGCGAATTGCGAAATTGCGCCGAAATGGACGTACTGATTGCAAATATTTAGGCATAGCACCCTATTCTGAGGATCAATTACGCTGCAGTACTTGGCCAGATTATCGAGAAAGCACTGAGCGTTGATCTTCATGGCAGGCTGCTCCCTGTTACAACGTGTGGGATTTGTTCCGCTTCAGCTGGAAACGAACATTTGAAGATCTCTACAACCTACAATCCTCATGGTCATAGCGTTATTGTTTAGGCAGCCATGAGCACTCGCTCTCTCACTGCCTTCCTCCGTGCACGAGC
>JBILEW010000169.1:0-3767 GCA_044351885.1 Bdellovibrionota bacterium | reverse complement strand
CTTATATAATCTGGTATTTAAACCCGGAAGCAAAGCAACCCCGTACCAGTAACTCTTTGTGTCCTTGGCGTCCTCGCGGCAAACGCTCAGTCACCCTTTGAGTTCACATCCGCAAACGTTCTCGAAAGCTCACCTATCCCTTTTTTCTTGCGGCGATCTCGAAGAGCTCTGCTAGCCTCACATCCGGCGAGCAGGCGATCCCTTCTCTCTCAAAGCTCTCTCGCATAAGAGATCGGAGCGACGGAAGAAGCGTATCCAGCTTCCTGATCGCATCTTCCTGATTATTCCCCATTTTCCGCACTGCGTTTAGACACCCCTTGATAACCACCAGCTTGGCATAATCTTCATCCAACGAGACCTTCTGCAGGAGCTGAGCAGCTACGTCGCTCTCAGCTATTGTATCGTTCATCGCGATGGACACGAGCCCCTTAAGTCTCGATAAGTACCAATCGGGATCGTCCTGGCTGACGACCGTGACTGAACTTATGGCCGATAGCAGCGCCTCCTGCAAACGTCGAGGAATCACTTGATAGCAGGCATCGACCATATCAAAAGCATCCTCTACCGAGATTGATTTCAGTGATAGCTCTCCGACCTCGACGCGATCGAAAATATTACTCGGCAAGCTTTCCCCTCTGACTGAAAAGCCCATATTTATCAACATGGCACCGGATGTCACCTGAATTGTAAACCTCGAGCCCTTGAAGGTGTCTATCCCATGGCGCTGCAAGGTCGCCATGCGAAACAGCTCCTGAGTAGTGGTAATCGAAACGGGGCTCTCAGGATCTTCGATCAGCGCCTTCACCGGATCCTGCGTGTTGTCGACCAGAGACTTGGAGCTTAGATTAAACGTCGAAATCACATCCCGAGGATCGAGTCTATAGGAAGTCCCTTTGCCTTCGTAAAATCCGTATCGTTCGATCATATGAGGGAGCAAGCGCGAACAACGTATATAGCGCCCATTTGCGAGATTCATGATTTCAATATCTTCACACGCAGACGTGCCATCCTTGAACGGGGATAATTGAGAACCCCTCCATGCGTGCTTGACGACAACCATCGGTGTGCCGCGCCAGGTGAAGCGAGGCTGCGGGTACGCGATGGCGTACTTTAGGGGCTCTGCGATCTGCTGGTGCGTCAAACCAGCTCCCTGAACAAAATCGTTGTCAGCCACCAGAACCTCTAGAAGGGATTCATTTCGGCCCAAAAACCCAGCATCCGACAAGGCATCAGGTCGCATGCTTTTTTCGAGGTCGCCAATCGAAATGTTATTAATTGCCTTCAGGTCTCGAATTGTATCACTCGAGTTCCTCCCACCGACGACAAAGCCTGAGTCCTCCCGTCTCTCAGAGAAGGGGGCAATTCCCAACTCCGCTGGCGAAGGCTCTCGTAGGTAGTGCAGTGAACTTATCTCACACCCACCGGCAGGGGAGGCACTGATGTAGCGCGCGCGAAACCCATCAGTAACCACAAGAGCCTGAGAGGGTGCCTCATCGGCACTAGCCCTTCGCTCTTCAAACCCGATAGGGAGCAACTGTGCTGCACCTGGTGTTGGATCGGCCGTTCCCACTAGAAAAGGAAGCAAGCATTGCCCCCATAGGCGAGTGATGACTGTAATACGCGTACCGCGATCATTAAAATCGCCCCTGAAAATCGACCCTGTGGCATCAACTTCTCTAAAGCCAGCATCTTCGAGCTGCCTTCGAATCGGAACATCTTGTCCTGCTTCTTCAGCAGGAGTCGCCGCGCGCCACGTATAATTTCCTCTATAATGGGTTTCCACCACCTGAACTCCTTCCGACGAAGGGTAGGTGAGTACAAACCCGAGAGCATCTTCGCTAGTAGCTCTGCGAATGCCTACCGGCTCTTCCTCCAGACTGACCCGGGGCCAGTTCTGTAAGAGCGAGTATCGCTCCTCCTCGAGCAAGACCAGAATTCCGTTCTTCTCGTAGATTCCACTATTACCGATCTCCTCAAATCCCACGGCTATGAAACGCTCGCGCACGCTGCGTTGTGGAGTTGTGAGGTGTTCGTCGCTTCCGGGAGTGGGAGTTAGTGTTGGATCCATGCTGATAATTGAAAAGTTAACTCTATTCAAACCGGCGCAGAATGGCCGCTCAGGTACCTCCTATTATGGAGTCTTAGCCAGGTCTATTCACATTTATTTTGGTTCGTCTGGTCCGGGGTTACCTTTCAGATACCCCCGTCGAGCCCTTGCCTTAACAAGATCTGATGTTTAAGCCCGGAAGCACAGTAACCCCGCACCACTAACACTTCTGGAACCAAAGAGCTCGACAAGTACGCATAGCGACCGAGCTGTTCGAAACAGTCGGTTTCAGAGGCAGTACGTAGGGCTTCAGCACGTATTTATAACTAGCGGTGCAGTGGCAGTGGCTCTGAGTGTTTCACCAGACGAGCAATCGCCATAACAAAATATGATCCCAGGTGGGAAATTGGATTACCGAGTCTAACGGACCGAATTGGAGGAGAAGCATGCTCCAGAGAGCGATATCGATTCAGCACGACCAAGAGTTTGGTGGTAAGTGCTTGTGGACCGTCTCATCGTCTGAAATAGGTCAAACAATCAACACGCTACTAAAGCAGCAGGAACGCCAAAAGGGTTTCTCAGCGGAATATCTAGATGGCAATTGTCTAACAGGAGGACTGTATTCGGAAAAGCATGACCGTACTACGATCGTCTTTGGAACCAAGTATCGCGTTGAAGGTTTCGTTTCATTCGCCACTCGCGCTCCAGCTCCTGATGTGGGGAGTATCTCGCTACTTGAGGGACTTCATAGTGGACACTTGAAGGACAAAGATGGAGTGGTAGTAACGCAAGAGTCTTTGCGGACATACGCGGGCTACAGCGAGTACTCTGGTAGAGGGGCGGTGTGTTCAATCCGAGTAGTTGAGGCATTTTACAAACGCCAAGGTATCGGAACACTCGCCCTACGCTACCTGCAGGAAGCATGCGACTTTGAGCTTATCGAGCTTGAGGCAACGGGCGAGCAAGATTTCCAGATCGACTTCTATGAGAAGCTCGGTTTTGTCGACGCTAACATCGACGTGGATATGGGACACAGACTTGCAATGACATGGTACAATCCGAAATACCGCGCTGACCGTCAGTGATCAGTCTCAGTCGAGTCGCCTGGTCCGGGGTTACTTTTCAGATGCTCCTGTCGAACCCTGGCCTGAAACAAATCCGGCATTTTAACCCGGAAGCCCTGTAACCCTGCACTTGGAAACCCACCAGTAACCGTAACCCACATATCAGGTGTTTGGATCTGTCACTCAGAGAAGCACCATGAACTAGCTGGATGAGATCTTTAGCTGAAGGGATGTGTACAAGAGGCGGCGGCTACGGGTAACTTATCCCCCTAGTCAGTCAATTGAGAGCAAGAGGCATCGCATGATACGCACACTCGTTCTTTCCATAGCGCTTATGAGCTCCTTATCACTCGGCCTAATTGAGCCAGCATGGAGCCAGAGCCATACAGGTAAGATGGATACCGACGGGATCCTCAGTCCGGGGGAAATACCGAATCCGCGCTTCAATTACAATAATCGCTATCCCAACCGGTACCCTGATCGGTATCCAGACCGCTACCCGAACAACTATCCCAACGCTCCCTACGATTGTTCCGCTTCAGCTGGAAACGAACATTTGAAGATCTCTACAACCTACAATCCTCATGGTCATAGCGTTATTGTTTAGGCAGCCATGAGCACTCGCTCTCTCACTGCCTTCCTCCGTGCACGAGCCG
>JBILEW010000173.1:0-2532 GCA_044351885.1 Bdellovibrionota bacterium | reverse complement strand
TGAGGAGTAACTTCCTCTAAGCTGACACCAAGCTGCTCTACGATAATCGATTTAACTCGCTCTGATATCTCCTCAGGTGTTGCCATGAAACACGTCTCCAAATTGGGTCTACAAAATTACGACTGATACACCACGTCCGGCTCGAGTGAAGATATCTCTCGTGACCGTCTCGGCACCTATTCAAGTAGTGCCCAGGGAAACTACCCTCTCTTCTCCGGTGGGGACGAAAGCTCCCGCAGTTGCTTTCGCTCTGCGTATGCCAAGCCACCGACCTCACAAGAGCTTCTCCGAGTAGAGCCCTGACGTGCAACGTCGAATAGGCCCCGATCTAATTAGGTTCACAGCCAATAGTCAAGAGGTTGGGGCCGTTCTTTGGCCGAACGAGACGGTCGAGAGCCCTTCAATCGAGCGGTATGAAGTACCAGGTGAAGACAGCCTTCAAAAGAATCGCAAAGGATTCAAAATAAATGTTGTATTGTAGGCAGCTTACAGCCTATCTACGCCCTCCGGCACCCGATTCCATGGCTCCGCCGGGCATTGCGCCTCTTATTCGAACGCAAGCGCGAAGACGTCATCCCAAGCCACCCAGCGCGTTCAGCCGTCGTGTGGATCCTCTCTGAAACTCGACCGTTTATCGAGGCATCATCGACCTTGGTAAAACCGAATACATGCCTCACAGGTCGCCATTTCCCTGCGCATTTCCGCCATCAGGTCCTCCCGCGTTTTATCGCCATAATTCGCACAATCGGTGTCGCCCATCAGAGCGGTCAGACAATCTCGTTGAGAGTCTCTCGGGGCCAAACACGGATTGCCACCACCGATGTTCCCCCAGGTTTGCCATCCTTCACACGACCTAACATTCCAAAATTGGCAGGATTCAGGGAGGGCGCATCCTTTCTCTTCGGGCAAAGGCTCCTCCTCTTTTCTCTCTCTACAGAGGCGCCCTTTCTCTGGAGCGGGGGGTTTCCACAAAGAGGAGCGGGAAAAGCGGCAATCCCCTTTGCGTGACTCGTCTTCGTATGACACGAATTGGCAGGGCTCCTTTTTTTCCAATGTGTGCGTGGGCTTATACCTACAGTTGTCACCTGCACACCGCCCTTCAATCGTAAAAACCTGCTTACGCAACCTGCACTGCGACTCAGTAATGTCGCTTTGGTCGCACATCTGCGCTGGGTTTTGAGACCTCTTCCAGTCTGGCGCAGGAGGAAGCCATTTACATCCAGGCTCCGCTGGCCCTTCAGGCGCAACGGACTCATGAATACCGGAAGGACCTACCTGCGCTTCAGCGTCCGAGGTTACTTCACACAACAGGCTTGCGCCGAGGACCAGAGTGAATCCGAGCAATACCGTGATCTTTTCTGATGAAAACATAGCTTCCCCTGCAGTAGAGACAAACCCAATTATTGGCCGACTGGTGGTGGCGAGTATCCGCCTCCAGTGCCACTTCCGGTTCCTCCGCCCGATCTACCCCTACATACCCGATTCTTGAACTGGAGCAGCATCTGTTCCGCTTGAGCATAGTACTGAGCTGCCTCTCCAAACCGATCCTCGGCCAGGTTAAAAAGGTTCCATACATTACTCGTCCGAGAAAGAACGGGGCAAAAAGACACAAGGCGCGATCCGCTACCCGGCGTTGAAATGTGAGTCGTAGCTTGCACATAGTATCCCAGACCAGCCTGCTGCTCCCTCGCTCCCATCTCCATGAGGTTGATAGCATCAGGTGGCGGAACGATTGCAGGCGGCTGACAATCAGCAATTTGAGCCAAAAGCTTCACACACGCCGCTTGCCGAGCTAGAACATCCTCCAACAAACTACTGACTTGGTTGAGTCTTTCCTGAATCTCGAGCCAGGGAGCGCATAGCTGCACGACCTCTCCAATGAGACTAAAATCTGCCCTAGCCGAACTAACTGGACTTGTTAGAAAATACGAAGCTCTTTTCGTCATGTGGGGAACAGAGGCATTCTCTATGGCAAGAAGAACAAAGCATATTCCAGCGACACTCTCACGGCGTGCATTTGTAGCCTGGAAGACGGAATCCGGATCTTATTAAAACGACTCTCACCTCCGCACCGAAAGCAGCCTACGGTGGAACACTAGGAGCCGGAGTCCCATACCGTGGCCCCCTGGAATTCGGACCACTATTCGAATGCGAGCGCGATGACGCGCTTCCAAGCGGCCCAACGCTCAACGTCGGAAGGGTATTTGGAATGGCTACATCGAGCCAACACGATCGCCTGACCATTCACTGCCAGATCGACCACTTCATCCAAGACGAGTTGCTCCTTGTAGGCGGTCTTATGAGCATCGGCCACCTGCTTAGGCTCCTGCTCAGACCACAAACCAGCTTCTCGAAGACAATTCACGAGAGCAGACACAGCGTCGCTACTCGTTCCTGGGTTACAGATGTAGAGGCTTCCATTCTTCTTGTCGCCGCCGTCAAACGTCATGACGGTCTGATCCACAAGCGTTGCAAGATCCCACTTCAACTCAGCGGGTCGCTTGGGTAACGAGCCATCATTCATGTTTTGAT
>JBILEW010000113.1:0-10576 GCA_044351885.1 Bdellovibrionota bacterium | reverse complement strand
TTGATCTGGCTGGTTGGCTGTAAGACGTTACGCCCGCAGGCACCGGACTATCGTCCGAGCCTAGCCAAAAGCTTTTGGGCTTCCGAGTCAACCACTTCCTGCGGCACTGCAAATACATCAGGATAGCGCTCCGAGTTGCACAACGAGCGAGCGCCAGCGAGAACCTCTCTCCTCAAAAGACCGTAATCTCTTGGCGCCAAGGCTGGCTCAGAGGGCGAGAGATCGCGCAGCACACTCGCCACGCGAGCAGCCATGGCGAAAAGCCGCCCCTCTGCAAATCGCTCAAACTCGAGGCTGTTGTGTGCATCCTCACTCCACTCGGAAACCAGAGCCTCGAGTTGCGCAATCCTATCTTCCACCGCCGACAGAGGTCGCAACTCCACACGCGCGTCAGCGGCGCAACTTTCACTCATGGAGGCCCGACCATGCCTCACATGCAGATGAGATTGCATGAGCTTTTCGAATACTCGTTTGCCCTCCATCTGACGAATGAGGTCAATCGCTATCCCGATCGGTATAGGCCTATCGACAAGATCCTCTGGGAAGAGGCGACTGGACACCGCGCGCACGCCCTTGTCTCGCTGCATGGAACTAAGGGTCCCTCCCAACTCTGCGAGTTTGGCATCAGACAGCCGCGAGAGCCCAGAACAGAATTGCTGGAGCTCGTTCGGTGACTCCCATTTGCCTATAGGGCTGATCATCACCATAGCTTTACTTTCGCACCTATATCCGCAGAACCGAAACTGTGTTCAGCAACTACATGTACATCCCACCGTTGATGCCGATCACCTGGCCGGTGATGTAAGCGGCGTTGTCAGACGCGAGGAACGCCACGAGCTGAGCCACCTCCTCTGCCTGACCATACCGAGAGAGCGGGATCGACTTGAGATGCTCTTCTTTAAGCTTGTCGTCGAGCGCGCTTGTCATATCCGTTTCGATGAATCCTGGAGTGACAGCGTTGACAGTCACATTTCTGGAAGCGAGCTCTCTGGCTAGCGCTTTGGTCATACCGATTACGCCGGACTTGGAGGACACGTAAGGCACCTGCCCCGCGTTGCCCATCTCGCCTACTACCGAACTGATATTGATGATCCGCCCCTTTTTAGCTTTGAGCATCAGGCGTGCTGCCGCTCGCGCACAGAAGAAGGAGCCATTCAGATTAACCGCCAAGGTGGCCAGCCACTCTTCGTCCTTCATCCGCAACACCAAACCATCGCGCGATATGCCGGCGTTGTTAACCAGGATATCGAGCTGGCCGTGACGTGACTTGATGCCGTCGAAGGCGTTCTCTACCTGTTGGCTGTCCTGAACGGCGAACTTCAGAACTTCACCATCACTCCCGGCCTCGCGAATTGCGTTCAGGGTCTCTTGAGCAGCCTCCGGCGATGACGAGTAGTTCACAATGACATAGGATCCCTGTCGGGCGAGCTCTATCGCGATAGCACGCCCAATTCCACGGGAGGCTCCCGTCACCAAGGCCACCTTTCGCTTAATCTCTGTCATGTTCAACTCCACTTACACCCTTGGGGGTTTTTTCATCCCCGTTTTCTCGTTTCGATCTCTTCTCGAACACCTTTGACCAGCCGTTACTGCTTTCAGTATCTGCCTCTCCGACCTTCACGTCGAGTTGACTCAACGCGGTTCGTAGATCAGCGAGTACCGACTGCTCCACGAAGGTGCGCGCGACTTTGATGCCATTCTTTATCGCTCGGCTCGAGGACGATCCGTGACACTTTATAGCGACATCTGCCAACCCGAGCAGAGGAGCGCCTCCGTATGCTGAAGGATCGAGCTTGTCCTTAAACACCGTCCTCAAAACAGGCTTTGCCAGCCATAAACCTATCTTTGCTCGAAGACTCGATTCCATCGTCGACTTGATAGAATCCACTACTAACCGAACGCTTCCTTCCATGGCTTTGAGGACGATATTTCCGACGAACCCGTCACACACCACCACGTCAACGACGTCACGCGCCACGTCACGACCTTCGACATAGCCGATGAAATTGATACCTTCGATCTCCGAAAGCATCATCGCTGCAGAGCGAATGATGTCATTACCTTTCGACATCTCTGTTCCATTGGAAAGCAGCGCGATGCGCGGCTTAGGCACACCAAGGGCCGCCAATGCGTACTGATGACCCATCAATGCGAACTGAACGAGCTGGAAAGCCTGGCATCCTGTATTGGCACCGGAATCGAGGAGGACGGTAGGAGTACCTCCGACAGCTTTAGGAATAAGCGAGGCGATAGCCGGTCTTGCGATGCCAGGAAGAGTTCCGCCGACAAACACCCCAGCAGCCATAATCGCGCCAGTATTGCCCGCGCTCACCACTGCAGATGCCTTTCTGTCTGCAACTAACTCGAAGGCCACGCGAATCGAGGCGTCAGGCTTTTTGCGAATCGCCAGGCCTGGAGCCTCGTCCATCCCAACCACTTGCGATGCATGCTTGATCGACACAGGTATGGAAGCAGCGCCGGGGTGGGAAGACAGGAGTGGAGCGAGCTGAGCTTCGTCTCCTACCAGAATACACGGAATACCAGACCGCTGCGCGGCTTGAACCGCCCCTTCTACAACCACTTTCGGACCGAGGTCTCCCCCCATGGCGTCTACCGCTATAGGCAGGATACCAGAGGGTGAACTCTCGGGTTGGACGCTCACGTAGATATCTCAGGTGACGAATTAGGCGGAAGCCTTTTGGGCAACAACCTCTTTACCACGGTACGAGCCACACGCAGTGCATGCACGGTGACGAAGCACAGCCTCGCCACAGTTCGGACATACTATCGAATACGTGGGCTTGAGGGCGTGGTGAGAGCGACGCATATCACGCTTCGAAGCCGATGTTCGTTTCTTTGGAACTGCCATAAATCACTCAGCTAAAAACTCTTACTTAAGAGGCAGAGTTTCTACCACGTAACGACGAGTAGACTCAACCCTACCACTCCGCACTTCCGTGCATAAGTGGGTGCGAAACCGGCACGTACGGGAACTTACTCAAGAACGTCCTGATACACAGGAGATAAGCACCTAAAAAGCCTACGAAAATACCGACTTCCGCCACGCCGAACGGAATATGGTGAGGGCTCACCTCAGGCATAATAATCAGATAGCGATCGAGCCATACACCAGTCATCAGAGTCAGACACACGATGGCATAGGTTACGCGGGTCTTCTTGAGATCGCGGCTCAAGAGAGTGATGAACGGAATGATGAAGGCCATCGGGAACGCCACCCATGCCAGCCCCTTCCAGGGGAACTCACGAGTACGGAGGATAAGCCACTGTGTCTCCTCAGGCAGGTTTCCGTACCACTGAGGTAGGAACTGTGACCAGAACATGTATCCCCACAACATGCAGAAACCGAACGTGAGCTTTCCGATATCCCAGAATTGCTGCGAGTGGATCTGAGCTCCGAACTCGGGCTTCTTCTTGGCGAAGAACATGGTCATCAGAGCAAGACCAGCCCAGCCGATGTAAATCTGACTGACGAAGATGAATGCTCCGAAAAGGTTCGAGTACCATGTCGGGTTTTGACCCATAATCATCTCGAACGCGAAGAGCGAGACCACTACCACATAGCACATAACTACGACCGGGCCGTTCATCGACATCTTACGCTGCAGAGGGATAACCTCGCGCTCTGCTCCCCTCCATCCACCGAGAAGGAATCTGTGGATGGGGAGCGACCAACGGCTCTTGTCCTTTGCACGATCGCGAGCAAGACCAACATCTCCCCGCAGAGACATTCCAACAAAGCGCGTCATCATGAAATAGAGAACGAGGAACAGTACAGAAAAACGGAGATAGACGAACTCGGGTTGCATCCACCACTCACGACCCGGCATCGGATTACGCCCCCAGTAGAAGAGGTATTCCCGGCCGAAGAAGGTCGTAAGGAAAACCACGAAGGCTACCGGAAAGTAAGCAACGTTTGCCTCTGCGATGCGGCGGATGGGAGCGCCCCAATCGGCGCGTACGATCTGCATGATTACAGTCGTCATCACTCCGCCGAGCGCCAAGCCCTGGAAGTACACCGCGTTGACGTAGAAAGCGCCCCAGGTGTGCGCAGCGTCACCGGAGAGCAAGCCCCAGGTAAAAACCGCTACGCCAATCATCACCATCCACCACAACTTGGTGTGGGTCGCGCTGCTAGCCTCAATCGGGCCAGCCTCGATAACTTTGTCGATGTTCACAGGAACAACGTGCACGTGCGACATCTTGAATCCCCTTGCTACTTACTACTTACCCTGCTCACTACGAATGTAATTCACGATATCCCAATGCTCGCTCGGCGAGACCTTCCACCCGAGAGCCGGCATGAGCGCGGCACCACCAAAGTGGATCGTACCGTAAAAGAAGCCATCACTACGCGCCTTGTAGGCATCCGTCGTGGGATCGGGAGGAACAAGCGGCAGCTTAGCCGCCACGTAGCCCGGAGCCCACGGCTTCTTGCTTATGTCACCGTGACACGGCGTACAGTTGACCGCGAAGAGGCGCTTGCCGTTATCGATGGACCTATCGTCGGCCTTCACGGGATTGACCAATTGCTCGGCCTCAGCCTTAGTCGCGACGTAGTAGTCCGACATACCAACCGGGACCGAACCCGGAGCCTTCTGTCGCATCATCACACCGGTGCGTTTCTGCACATCGACCATATCGTCGTTAAACGGCAACGCCGCACTATTCCGGCTTAGAAACAGCGCGATGACACCGGCACAGAGCGCTACCTTTGTCCTCAAACCATGAGCCACTTTCATCAGCCCCTCACTTCCTCTACAAACTGTCTCGAACATCAACCTCATCTGCCCCTGAGTCCAACATGCGTCTTTTGACGTCATCTATTTGGTTCCCAGTGCACGCGACTACCACTCCGAACTTGTCGTGTGAAAATCGCGGATCGTAGCCCGCCGTCCGCAACACGTTCGGCAAACGACAGAACACCAGAATCGCCAACAAGGTAGCGACTCCGCCGAAAAGAATCGTACATTCGTATCCTGGTACGAAGAACGCTGGTATCGAAGCGATGTTCTTCGCGCTCGTGCGCATTGGCCAGTCGAGCGAACACAGGATCGCGAGGGCGAAACCAAACGTACATCCAGTAATAGCTGCCGTGAGCGACACTATGCGTACGGGGCTCTTTTCCGGAAAAGTGACCTCTTCTATCTCGTGTCTCGGAACAGGCGAGTACATCCGATAATCGAGGTTAGCCGATTTGACCTTCTTCACCGCTTCGAGGGCATCGTCCATGTAGGTGAAGATGCCTACAACTGCTCTACTTGAAGACTCTGACATCTCTATCTCCTTATTAGTGATGAGCACCCGACTTCGAATTGCGCATCGGCGGAGGCAGAACCTCCTTGATCTCCGTGATGGCAACGGATGGGAAGTACTTGATGAAAAGTGTCATCCACATACCGAACCAACCGAAGGCTCCGACGGTTATCCCAACCTCGATCCACGAGAAGTTGTACCCACCCCACGCAGCGGGGATGAATTCCCGTGTGAGGGATTGGAAAATGATGTTGAAGCGCTCGAGCCACATTCCGATGTTGATGAAGATCGAGAGTATGAACAGGAACGCGATATTCGTGCGCAAAGACTTGATCCACAACAGCTGCGGGAAGATACAGTTACAGAAGGTCATCCCCCAGAAAGCCATCCAGTATTCTCCAAACGGACGGAACCAAAACTGGAAGCGCTCGAACGTATTATTACTGAACCACGCTGTATAGAACTCAGTGATGTACGAGTAGGATACCACTCCCGAGGTCAGCAATATCAACTTGCTCATCGCGTCGAAGTGCACCGGGGTGATCAGGCGATGCAGGTTGAACGCTTTCCTCAGCGGGATAATCAGCGTTATTACCATCGCCACTCCGGAGAAGATCGCGCCGGCCACGAAGTACGGTGGGAAGATCGTAGCGTGCCAACCCGGAACGATACTCATCGCGAAGTCCCACGATACGACCGAGTGAACGGAAACTACGAGTGGGGTCGCGAACGCCGCGAAGATGAGGTACGCCGAAGTGTAGTGCTTCCACTGTGCATGGCTACCGCGCCAGCCGAGAGAAGTAACGCCGTAGAGCACCTTTCTAAAGCGAGTCGTTGCACGGTCACGCGCAGCAGCGATATCGGGTATAAGACCCACGAAGAAGAACGTCGCCGAGATCGTGAAGTAGGTCGATACCGCGAACACGTCCCACAAGAGCGGCGAGCGGAAGTTCGGCCACAGCGCGCGCTCGTTGGGATATGGAATCAGCCATAGGGCGTACCATGGACGACCAAGGTGGATGATCGGGAACAAACCTGCAGTCATAACCGCGAAAACCGTCATGGCTTCTGCCAAACGATAAATCGGCTGACGGAAGTTGGCACGGAAGAGGTACAACACCGCGGAGATGAGCGTGCCAGAGTGCGCGATACCTACCCAGAATACGAAGTTCGTGATGTAGGTTCCCCAGCCAATCGGATGGCTCTTACCCGATTCACCGAAGCCTGCCCACATTTGGTAGAACCAGCAGGAGGCGCCGATAGCTAGGAAGAAAAGACAGGTGAACAACAACAGGAACCAACCGGTTCCGGGGGGCTCTAACATCTTGAGCACCGTGTCGTTGACCTCCGCGTACGATACCGGAGGCTCATGCTTGTGGTCGTGGTCGTTGTGCGTGTGTTCCATAGGAGTAACGTTTACAAACTAAGCCTTGTACCGAATGTCCTCCAGGTACGAAATCGACGGTTGAGTATTGAGGTGGTGATCCAGCACCTTGTACGCGCGCTCGTTCTTCGCGAGCTTGCTTACGCGGCTATTGGGATCCTTCAGATTACCGAAGGTGAGCGCCTGTGTCGGACAGGTTTGCACACACGCAGGGGTAATCTCGCCATCCTCCACCGAACGTCCGAGATCCTTGGCGATATCCTTGGCCTCGGCGATACGCTGGACGCAGAATGTGCACTTCTCCATGACACCCACTGTGCGCTTGGTAACGTCAGGGTTGACCTGCCAGTCGAGTAGCTCAGGCCACTCGTACTGGAACCAGTTGAAGCGGCGTACCTTGTAGGAGCAGTTGTTCGAGCAGTAACGCGTGCCGACGCAACGATTGTAAATCATCGCATTCATACCCTCTTCGTTGTGGTACGTGGCGTACACTGGGCAAACCGGCTCGCACGGAGCGTTCTGACAGTGCTGACACATCATCGGGAGGAAGCTGACTTTGAGCTCCTCTCCACCACTCTCGGTGGGCACTGAATCATAGTATCGCTCGATACGGATCCAGCTCATCTCACGGCCCTGGCTGACGATCTTCTTGCCGACCACAGGGACGTTATTCTCTGCATAGCACGCCACGACACACGCCGAGCAGCCCGTACAGGCAGCGAGGTCGACCGTCATACCCCATTGGTACAACGGATGCTCGCGCTGCTGATACATCTGCTTCACCTCTTCGTGCCCGCCGTGACCGTCGTCGTACGATCCGTGACCGCTTGCATGGGCATCTGCCGCATGCGCTGCCGCCGCACCCGCTCCAGAGACGAGCGTTGTCTTGGCGAGGTCGCGACCCATCTGGGAGCTGAACTCCTGAGTTACGACGAGCCCGCCATCTCCGAGGCCTCGAATAGCGTGCACGTGAACACCGAGGAGCGGCAGAGCATCGACATCCTTTGCCAACTTCTTGGGCAAGAGAGAATACACACTTCCCTGCCCTGCACTCTTCGCATAACGACCATATGCAGAGTGTCCCTGACCGAGAGGTACAGCAACGATGTCTTCGTGCACGTAGTCGGATACGTAAACGGGAACGTGAACCTCGCCATCATCTGTTCGCAGTATCAAAGCGTCACCATGTGCGAGTCCGAGACGTTTTGCCGTCTTCGAATGCACCTCGGCCCACGCGCCCCACACAGCTTGGGTTATCGGATCTGGCAGCTCCTGCATCCACGGACGATTAGCTGCACGCCCATCGAAGCTCTTCACCGAGGGAAACGGGTAGAGAACGAGCTCATCACCATGCGTCTTGTGAGCATGCGCTTTGAAATTCAGGTTATATGCCGAGGAATCAACTGAGCCGCTCGAAGCCGCACCGTTGGAAGCTGCGTCTGGAAAGTATCCACCCTTTTCGAGGCTCGACATCCAGAACTTTTCGGCATTTCCATTGGCCTTGTTCGCCGTTGTTTTCAAGAAGCTCGTCTTAACGAAGGCGTCGAAGGTCTTCGCGTCACCGCCGATGCTCTTGCCGGCAGTGGAAGCTACCGTCAGCAGCACGTCTCCAGCCGAACGGGTATCGAAGATCGGCCTCATCGAAGGCTGAATGAGGCTGATGGAACCGTCAGGAGATTTTACATATCCCCAATCTTCCAGATTGGTGTTTACCGGCAGGATATAGTCAGCCATCTGAGCTGTCTCGTCGAGGTGGCTGGTGAGCGCGACTACGAGCCCTGCACCCTTGCCTGTTCCCTCTCCCTGTATCCCGACCTGATTAACTGCATGATCGAAGCCGAAACTCTCGGGGAACGTGAAAGCAGGATTGGTGCCGTACACAAAGAGCACGTCAACCTTACCCTTCTGCATCTCATCGATAGCACCTGCAAGGTTCCTCGCCGATGAGGAAGGCTGCTTTATCTGTGCGACGCTGATGGTCTTACCGACATTGCCGAGGACCATGTTCAAGAAATTCACCGCAACCAGGAGCGGAAGTGGATCCGCAGTCGCGGTGGCAGTTCCACCCGCAAGCACGAGCGAACTCTCTGCATTAGCAAGATACTCCGCAACCAGCAGAATCTTTTCCTTCGAAACCCCAGTGGCGTGTTCGACAGCTTCCGCATCGATGCTACTCGTCAAGGATGTCAACTTGGCGCGGACATCTCCCGACAGACCTGCTCCGCGTCCTCTACCAAGCATCTCTTTCACAAGGAAAAGCACTATCGAAGTCTCCGATCCAGGTGCCGCCTTGAGCCACAGGTCGGCGTTCGCTCCCGTGAGCGAGAGCCTCGGCTCTACATGCACGAATCGGAGCGGATGGTCGGAGCGGCGTGAATCGGACCACTGACGAGCGTATCCGACAGGATTTACCCACGTCTCAAGGAAGTCAGCACCGAAATTGACCACTACCTGAGCTTTGTCTATCGCAAAGGTCGGCACCCCGAAGGTACCGTAGGTCATCTTGGCAGCCTGAGCGACAGCCACGGGCTGCATAGGATCCCATACGACGTGACTGAAGCCGAGCTGCGACGTGAAGCCTTCCACAAGGTCGCCATACCCAGAGGTCAGCTCACCAGTAATGAGCATCTTCTTGTTGGTTGCCTTGGTGAGCGCATCGCCTATCTTTCCGAGAACCTCATCCCAACCAACTGGCTCGAACTGCGGTCCCGAAGGGGTATTCCCCTTTCTCTTGAGCGGGGTCCTGATGCGATCTGGATCATAGAGCGACTGAAGGGAGGACTGTCCCAATGCGCACAGGCTGCCACGATTGACGGGGCTATTGGGATTGCCCTCCACCTTGACTGCACGACCTTCTCGGGTGCGCACGCGAATACCACAATTCGCCGAGCACTCTGTGCATGTCGAGCTGTACCACGTCGCCACTCCCGGAATCTGCTCAGGATCCGGCTTCACATACGGCAGGATCTCCTGTTTGGCAGGAGAGGCGCATGCTGCCGCGCCAACTGCTGTTGATGCTCCGAGTGCTTGGAGAAATCTACGTCGCGAGATCGAAACGAGTCCGGAGCCTTCAGGCTTCTCCGTCTTCTCCTTACGCCCCTTGAGCTGAACGATTTGACCTTCCATGTTGGACCTCAATAAAAACTTCTGATCAGACGCCTACGCCTTACTTGTGCCCGTGGCATACGAGACAGTCGATGCTAGCACCACGCTCTCGGTGACAGCTTATGCACCATCCCATCTTCATAGAAGATACACGTTGGACCTCATCCATCTCTGGAATCTGCCCGTGGCACTCCTGGCACGATACACCCGCCTTGACGTGACGCTTGTGATTGAACTTGAGGTAGTCCGGCATCACGTGAACCTTCACCCACGGGATAGGCTGCCCCTTGTCGTAGTAGTCCTTTATCTTTTGAATCTCCGCCTTGGCTGCATCGTCTTTACCGTTTACGAGCTTGTGACACCCGATACAGGTTTCGACCTCGGGAATAGCCGCATACGACGCCTTTGCAACGGACCAGTGGCAGTACTGACACTCCATCCGGTTTTGTTGAACGTGAATAACGTGACTGAACTTAATCGGCTGTTCCGGCTTGTAGCCTCGAGCTCGCTCGGGGGGGCCGAAATAGTGGAAGTGGTCAGTGATGTTCAGATCCCACAGCGCAGCCTGACCGTCGTTATACACGCCGGTACGAACTCCCAATGTCGGGTAAGGTGGAGGGGTCGGAACCTGTGGAACTCCAGCTTGAGCCACTGCTTCCTGACTAACGAAGCCCACCTCAGAGATGGGGCAAAACGCTGCCAGGGCCGCAACGAAGGCCCCAGAAAGTACGAATCGAAGTTTATTTACCATGGATAGTGCAGATACTAGACAACTGCCACCTGCCTCGGCTCCTCCAAGGAAGAAACGAAGCT
>JBILEW010000167.1:0-3910 GCA_044351885.1 Bdellovibrionota bacterium | reverse complement strand
ACACGAGAGTTGAGCAAGGAACTCGAGAACGTCAAACTCGTGAGCCGCGCCGTCGTTGGTGGTGTAGGTCACGATGTCGTCTTGTATTGAGAGCTTCTCAAGCGTACGTAATGCCCCCCGCGTACAACGATAGCCACAGTAGAAAGGGCCTCACTGCAGGGATCGATAATCCTCCTAGTAAGCCGGCTCCAGCGAGGCAAAAAAGCACGGCTGCTGGCGGATTGGGGCTGTGAGCTTCGAAGAGCATCAGAAAGTTGCGAAGCCACGGTGAGGGATACAGAAGTCGCTTGGCCTCGACGGAGCCGGGTAGAAGCTCTCCGTATGCCCCGTACGAATAGACGAACCAAGGTGTGGTCACCGCAAGAAAGCTACTCACATAAAGAAGCCTTCGGCCCCTGCCAAACAGGAAGCTCACGATTAAGAGGAGCACTCCATCTGGTCGGGTTAATGTTGCGAGCCCTGCATACACTCCCGCCAGAGGGCCTCCTGCATACAGGGACACGATACCTCTGAGTACGAGCAGGCAGTACAAAGCAGTCTCCATCCCCGAAAAGAGCCCCATTCTGCACGGCATGTTGACGGTGGCGATCGTTATCAGCGCGGTGCTGATAACCGCTACCTGGATTGCTTGGTCGGCTGTCTGCTCGATGATCTGCGTGACGATTTCATGCAGTGAAAACAGGAGCAACCACACGATAAGTACGGTTAGCAGGAGAGCGGCGTTCTCAATCGAGATACCCAACGAATAGAGTGCTGACACAAGAAGGGTCCAAGCAACCGACGTTGTCCCTAAAACGGGACTCCCTGCCTCGTTCCACGATAAGGAGCCGAGGTCAGCCAAGCGCTGCGAGTAACGGAACGATATGTATGCATCGTCTATGAAAGGTACCCTGAAAGCGTACATGACGAGGCATAGCGTCAGGCTGGCACAGGCGTTCCATAGTATCCGTCCGGTTATGGTCATGTTTCAAGAGCTGAGCTGTTGGTATAAAACTGAGTACTATAGACTAGCCACTTTTCACGGTAGCGGGATAGCGCAAAAGCAGCAAGGACCAGCCGCGCATGAGATGCCAAATAGCAGCTAAGAATAACGGTAAAAATACAGAAACTCGTACCACCCACAGGATATGAATTAGAGTGCGTAACAAAAATGAACCTCGTAGCGAGGATGAGCGAAATCGGTAGCGACGAGGATGCAGGCTAAAAAGGCGCGGAGACGTGCCCTTTGCGGCACGTTGAGCACCTTTTTTGCCGAAGACGAAGGAGCTGCCGATTGCAGCCATCCGAAGCAGAGGAGCATTTTTGTTACGCACTCTTAATCTCTCGCGTGGATCTTCTTGGAGTTGGGTGGGCTTTCAAGCCACGTGCCGGGACGCTATCGACGTCGGGGCAAATTTCTCAATTTGGGCTAGCCACAGCGAGTAAAAACTCTATAGACTCGGGGTCTGCGAAGTCTCCGCAACAATCGGACGAGTGAGTCAACTATGGGCAAATCCTGCATCGCTACCCTTCTCTGTGTCGTGCTCATCTCCTGTAAGTCTACGCCGCCGCGCGATCCGCTCGATGCTTATCTATCGCAAGGTCGTATTACCGAGGGGCTCAAGGCATACGAATCCAGTAACAGGGAGCCTCAGGCTGAGTTTGAGCGCGGAGTTCTTCTGGTCGTAGACGCACTGTCGAGGTTCTCGGGGGAATTGGCGAGTTATGTAAAGCAGGAATATCGACAACAGGCCGCCCCTTTTCTCAGCAACCGCAGCAAGCCAGTAACCTACCAACGTCTGCGTTCCATGCTTGCTGGCTTGAGGGATAATTTGAGAGAGGCCTCTGGGCATCTCGAGTTAGGTGGATCAGGATCATGGAAATCAGTGGTTCGTCCACTGATGATCAAGGTCGACCTGAATCAAGATGGAACCGTCGCTGCCTCTGAAGGGATAGGGGAGGTGGCTGACTTTGGACTTCAACGCGCATTGAGGAGCGCCGAGCCCGTTCAGCCCGAAAAATTCGAAATAGCGGCTGACGCCGCTGACTCTCTGTGGCTTGCAGGATACTGCCAGCTGGTGCCGGCTGTTCTCGATATAATCCTGGTGTATGACTGGAGTGAATTGTACCAGGCAGTCGCGGGGGAGATCTTCGCAAGCGTTGAGGATAAGTCCCCGACACACGGAGACATCGGATACATCTCTTCTGCTTCGCTGGCAGTTTCGGACCGGTCGCTCGGTGAGAGTGCGCGGCGTGGATTCCTCAAGGTTCTCGACTTGAACGAAGCAACTATGAAGGCGCTCGCGCTCGAGACCGACAATGACCGCGAGTGGATACCATCGGCAACCCAGACCTCCGTCACTGCGCTCTCGATCAGCGAGGCGAGGTGGAATGAGTGGAAGAGCTTTGCTCAGGATCTTCGATTGCTCTTGGAGGGTGAAGCCTTTCTCAAGCAGTCGATATATTACGATGAGCAGGGCCTAGGGTTGAATGTGCGCAAGCTGTTCGAGGATCCAATGCCCTTGAGTCTCCAACCACAACCCCACCTTCGCAGGTATTTGGTGACCGCACCACCTGAGAAGATAATAGACGAGAGCCGGGGACTCTTTCGATTCTTGAGGGGCGATGGGATGCTCTATGCGTTCTTCATAAATTGAGCCGCTGTTAGTGGTGGTTTGTTTGTATCAACGGCACGGCGTCGGAGGGTTGCTAGCCCTGAATTGAGCATCGGCGTACTTCTTGGGGAAAGGAGTCTGCTATGCTATAGCTCTAGTCATGAGTGAACGGTCCTCTTCAAAAATAATATGCGATCGCTCGGTGGTCTCCGCACGCGATGTTATCCTGACTGGCGATCGCCCGACTGGGCCGCTTCATGTTGGTCACTATGTTGGCTCCCTCAAAGCGCGCGTGGAGCTTCAGGATGTGTGCAAGCAGTACGTTCTTATCGCCGATATGCAGGCGCTCACCGATAACGCAGATAAGCCAGAGAAGGTCAGAGATAATGTGCTCGAGGTGATGCTCGATTATCTCGCAGTAGGTATCTCTCCGCATAAATCGACGATCTACCTGCAGTCCGCTATCCCTGAAACTGCGGAGCTTACGATGTATTTTCTCAACCTCGTAGGTGTCGGACGGCTCTCGCGAAATCCCACGGTGAAAAATGAGATTCAGCAACGTGGGTTCGGGGATGAGGTGCCTGCTGGCTTTTGGGCCTATCCTGTCAACCAGGCGGCCGATATCGCTCAATTCAAGGCTACCATCGTTCCTGTTGGTCAGGATCAGGTTCCGATCTTGGAGCTTGGAAACGATATCGTGCGCGCCTTCAACAGACTCTACAAAAAGGAGGTATTTCGTGAGTGTAAAGCGCTCACCTCCAGCGCAGGCTTGTTGCCTGGCACCGATGGCAACACCAAGATGAGTAAGTCGCTCGGTAACGCCCTCTATCTCTCGGACCCTTCGAACGTCGTGGCGAAGAAGGTCAAGAGTATGTACACCGACCCGAAGCATCTGCGTGTGGAGGACCCGGGGCACATCGAAGGCAATGTCGTATTCTCGTACCTTGATCAGTTCGACCCAGATACAGCCGAGGTCGCTCGACTAAAGGAACACTACCAGCGGGGTGGTTTGGCAGATGGAGTCGTAAAGGCAAGGTTAATCGATGTACTCGAGGCCTTCCTGGAGCCTATCCGCAGGCGCCGTGAGGAGTATGCAAAGGAGCGAGGAGAGGTCCTCCGTCTCTTGAAAGAGGGCACCGAGCGCGCCCGAGGTGTAGTACAAGCGACCCTCAAGGAAGCTCGAGCTGCGATACGGATAAGAAAATCAATTAATTTTTGAGTTATATCAGGAAGCTGGGTATTTAGGTACGATTGTGGTGGTGGGCGCGTGCAATTTGTGAAGAGGCAGAGAAGAGACGGAAGCCTGAGGGGCGGTA
>JBILEW010000105.1:0-13442 GCA_044351885.1 Bdellovibrionota bacterium | reverse complement strand
GACGAGTAGTGAGAAGAAGAAGAAGAAGGCGCGCGCGTCTCCTCCTCCTATTCCCGATATGAGCCCAACGAGGCTCAACGAGAAATACAAGCCAAGCATCCCTCGGACAAACACAGAGATTCCCTTCATGATGTATTCCTTATGACGAAGGGCGATCTGACAGGGACAACCTACAAAGTTGTTCCACCCTGCCTACCTGGGTCAATGCTGTACAAAGCAGCGATATGAATCAGATGTCAGGGGTAGGTTTCTTCTACCGGCAACAAGATAGATCAAAGAACGAACGATAATAGAATGGCGTTCGGCAATCAGATCAAGCGCCTTTACGCGTTAACCCCGGACCAGGGGACTCGGACTAGTAACCCTCTTTCTGTCCAGGGACACTAAGCTCTTTCCAACCGTGATCCCGGACCAAGGAGTTGCTCATACCTGGAACATGTCCCCGACCAACGATCACCAAGAGCGGATTGACTTCAGCTTTATCATTGAATAATGCGTTGATAGAGTTGACGAAAGTTTTATTTCTATTGGTCACCAAAGCGCCAAGAGGCCCGCCTTGAAGGTAGGGTAGCCACGAGCTGTCATAGAATGTACTTTGAAGTAACTTGCTGCACATCGCACTAGCGAACCCTGCTAGTACAACTGCTCCTGAGGCCAATTTTATCGATGAGACGATCGGCCCTGTTGGAAGGAGAGCACACGCCAGGAAGGTCACATTGGAGGCCACGATAAAGGGGAGATACGCCATGCCAAGCTGCTCAGTTAGTGTGGGCTTGTGATCTTCTTCCAGTTGAAATACCCGGACGGTCGGTTGGCGCGCTACGGAATGTGTATCGGCAGACGTTGCCATCTTAAAAGCAGCTTCCAGGATCTCTGCTCCCCGGACCTTCACACCGCAGGACTCGAGCTCCATTCCTTCGATACTAGCCATCGGTATCTTCTGCCCCTGAATTTCCGCAGCCGGTATGTCTTTCCACCCAGTGCGGTCATTCAAGGTCAGCTGGTGCGTCTTGATCGCCTTGGAGACCTGCTCAACGAGTGAATGCTTGAGCGGGTCGAGGTTAGCGCCCCCCTGCACAAGATCTATCGTTGAGCCACTCTGCGTATCCTTTCTTCCGAGAATCTTGTACATGGCATCGAATCCCTCCATGACAAACATGAGCGCCTTGCTCGCCCAATACTTTTTTGTGTCGAATCCCTCGAGGGCACGATAGTTGAAGCAGTCGACTACTGTATCGCCTTGCTTGAAGGCCTCAGCGCTCTTGGAGTGCCTTTCGCCGAGAAGGACTAGCGTTTTCTGCTCTCCGCCGATCTCCTTTACAAAAGCGCGAATTCGATAGTTCCTCTGAGGTACCTCACTCATGGTCTTGATGGTATCTGCGGGAAGCAGGTCGCTTAGATGCGCGGCTAGAGGCTTGTGAATGCTGCTCTCAGGTGTCGTGGACCCCGGATTTTTGAGCGCTCCAATTTCGGGCACAGGGCGAAGCGCAGGATCAGAGGACGCCGGGGCAATCCGCACGCTGCCTGCCACGGGTACACCTTGAGGGGCGATCCCTTCTCTGCCTGAATTATCCAACGCCTGTTGACTAGCCATACTTTCTTCTCCCCTAGCACGTATTCCGAACGGGACGTGCCCTCGCGGATGTTATAAAGATTTGCGCCAGCGCGTTACCTAGGGAAGTAAGCAGGCTTCACCCTGGCATCACCCTGGTGCATCACCCTGGATCACCCTGGTGCACTGCACTTCTCAAACGAACCATTTCCGACAGCGTAAGTAGGGTATGTTGTTACTGCGCAAGGAACGTAGGCGGATCTGTTGATTTGAGAAGTACTATGTACCAGGGGCCAGGCACAGTACTGGTGGTCCAAACGTGAGCGAAATCGCGAGCGGTATCGAAAGTATCGCAAGAAGGCTTCGACCACACGCCACAAGCGCCGTGGAACGAAGACAGAGAAGGCCGACAAAAAATCGGCCGAGCTGACAATCGAGCGGGTTGAAGGTCTGCGCGAACTGATACAGCTGGTGGCAACGACCGACAAGCTGCGTCGAATAACCGAGCTCGTCGAAGGTCTCGGTGGCGCTCGCAAGTTGGGTAGCCTTCTAGACCTCTTAGAGCGCTAGAAGGCTTCCTGGTCGGATGTAAAGGCGTAGCAGTAGTAGCACTACCCACGTTTTTCTCACGGATTTGCAGATGGATCTTCTTATCCGTACCGACCAAGACGCCTAGCCCGGCGAGGGAAAAACAGCAACACAACAGCCTGGATCCTACCTAAGGTCAGCTACTTGCCAATACGTTCTCAGGTCTCTCTGGAATGATGCTCCCTCAACGGTGCGAGTCGCCATAACAGAGGCTATCCAGGGCGCTATATGACTGTGTGTGCTGCTGCATCCCCATCACCTCTCCAAATGACCCCCGCTGCCATACGTGCGCAATGGGAGGCACTCTCTCCCTGCATTTCGTCAGATCCGTACCTGAGGAAGATCGCCAGTATCACCGCTGAACTTCCAGGAATGACTTCTGGGGAGGTACTAGCCTCCCGTTTGTACACTCTGAAAAGCGACGCGGACGCATTACTAGTGGTCCTTTCGCAAGAAATTGGGGGGAGACACCCTCACCAAGTGCACACTCTAGGTGAATCGGTAGTGGCGGTCATCGATAACGCCGTCGCCTGGCAAGTGGCCGCCATCTTGAACTCCAACAGAACCCTGAGCTCCGATGAAATGGTTGAATACGACGCCTGGAGGAACGAGATCCGAGAGCGGACGCGCACTCAGGTGTCTGAATATTTGACCCTATTATCAAAGACGGAGATCCCCATAACACGGATAAGCCATCTTCTCTCAGCTGTCCTCGATGGCTTCGAATGCAATCCCTATTCGAGAACCGTGTGTTTCAATTTCGAGCCGAGTTACCTTCCCAAGGCGGGGGACCGACTCTCCTGCTGCTCTCCAGCCCCTGCCTATCTCCTCTCCGACCCGGTACTCGAGGAACAGCGAGGGAATACATGGGTCCTACGCGCGTCTGTCGCCGTTTTTGATTCATACAGCTACACGTTTCAAGTAATCGAGGGGTGTAAACTAGAGGTCTCTCGGGAGACCTACGTGGAGCGGGGAGGCGCCGTATGGCTCGCACCGGAGAAGGATGAGCCATTGGTCAGCTATCCGTTCCTTGTCAGCACTCGCGTTCAACGCCTGGTCAAGCAAGCTCTTTTCGATGAATCTCCGCTCGACACGTTGGAGCATGGGCAGCTCCTCGATAATGCAGGTCTCTGTCTCTGGTACGACTCGCGAGGAAAACCGTACGTAGAGAGGCTTGTTGATAATGAGGAGGGTATATTCCCCGGGGTTGAACTGTTTCAGAAACGCGGGAGGACCCATGAAGTAGCCCCTGCCGGCGCTGGAACAGAGGAGATGTTTACGTTCGGGAATAACTCCTTACTCCCGCTAAGGTGGACCGTCCAACAAAAGACTGCTAGGGATACACACTCGCCCTACGAAACGGAGCAGCTGTGCGATGCCCTCGATGCTGCGGAGTGGCCAATCTTTCTCAAGCAGTGGGGGGATACTACTAGGTATGCTGAACTAGGCTCGTTCAAGACTCGAACTGTTATCGGGATAGAGAACACGACCTTGAGCGTCGATCCGGTGGCACTACAAAGCTTTGGCTGCATCCCAGTCTTACTAGTGACCTCATCACTCGAATCGCCGGAGATCAGAGCGAATATAGAGGCGATGCTCGCCCGGGGATGGCGCGTTGTCGTCTGGCAAAACGGAGCTAACTGGCAAGACCGTTTTCTCGCTTCCGCATCATCTGTGATCGCGAAGAGCGCCTACCGCGAGAAGATCATCATCGTAAAGGGAGGCGAGCAGGAGGTTCTTGATACCTTGACCGATCTAGCGGAAGAAGGACTGAGGCTAGAACCCCAGCAGAGACAACGAGCCAGGCGAGAGAACTATCCTCACGACACCATCATCCATACCGGCATGCCGTCTCTCCTTGAGCTGTCGGACAGGAGCTTGACGCAGGGATCAGCTACACGTCTGAAGCTCTCTACGGAATTAATCCAGCTGACGAGTAAATTCGCCGAGTGCCCTGAGGATGCAGGCCCTCTGATTGCTCGAGCACAGGACTGGCTCGGTAACGAGCAAGGCAGCTACCGCGTACAGGGACGAACTCAGTTGGAACACCCCCTTTCATGGAGGGACTTCGCCGCGTTCGCAGAGAAACTCTCTCTCTCCCACCTACCCTTCGACCATCCCGCTGTGGCGCTGCGCGGCGTAACGAGTGAAGATCTATCGGCTCAGTGGTTGTACGAACTGTATCTCGATGGCGCCAATTTCTATTCGGTTCGAGACGATCGAGGCTCTCTCGACGGACTCGCCATCACTTTCCCGCCGGCAGTATTAGAGCGCCGTCGTCCTGGTCTTTCGACCCAACTCGGCGCTCCCGGAAAAACCGGATATGCGTATTGGATCTGGGTTAACCCGGAGGATAGCTCCGAAAGCCGTTCGGTATATCTCAAACTCATGAGTGCATTCCTCCTCGAGCAGTGTGTTTGCCAAGCACACCTTGCAGCCGCTGCTGTGCTCGAACGGAATCTTCCGAGCCTTCGCACCGTGTTCGCTGTCGCCGGCTTCAAGCTATTACCGGGACAATTGAGGTTGGCTGGGGAGCCAGCCATTCGAGTGGGATACGAACTAACATCCTTGAGGTCCGAGCAACCCGTGCTCTCTGTATCTGAAGCGATGAAGGCAGCAGAGGATATCTTTTGCACCGGCACGAGTGAGAATATCGCTGAAGCGACTCGCCGCTTTCGACAGACGCTCACCTTCACCGAAAAGCTTATCGAGCTCCACACTGCATGGATACAAGTAGGGGGGGTGATCGCCCACACAAACAGGTTTGCGCCGTTAGACGCTGCGGTTCGTAGGGTCGAAGATGCACTGCAGGCCTTGTCTCCAGGTATTACGCCACGCCAACTGTCAGATGCGAAGCAGTACCTACTCGAAGTACTCCACGAACGAACGCGAGATGATGCGCTGGTGAGCTTCTCCGATCTCTTAGGTAAGATCGCTCCTGAATCGCTAAGCGAGCTCAAACGATTCGAGAAACGCATCCGGAATTCTCATATGATCCCCGATTCGATGGACGGAGAGCAGGTACGAGGAGAGCCACGATTTGAATTCGACCCCACGGCATATCCGCACGAATCGGTTGGCACACCCCTACCCCAGGTCGATCTCTCTGAGGTGGTTGCTCGACATGAAACCCTCTCCGAAGAATTTTTGTTAGGTCTCGCCTACACCCGAAATGTTTCTTCATTCTGGGCGGAGTACTCGAGCGACGACCCGGAGAGGTATCGCGATATGCGCAACCATCTTCGAGAGGTGTATCGAAGAAATGCCCGGGTCTTTAACATCGACCTCCGTGATACGATCGAATCTCAAGCCCTCCCGCCACTTGATCTACAACACGCTCGAGAGCTCCAAGCGTTTATCGATTACGCCCATGCACATATTGGCGCCGATACCTACGACCGAGAGGTAGCACGGACGGTGATGGCAGCGGTGCACGCGTACGTGTATTTTTCCGTTGAAACCAAACTGTAGGCTTTAGCCACTGATTCTCTCCGCGGCGCGTTTCGCGAGAGAAGCGAGGCAAAACCTCCCCTTGGCGACGACGAAAGCGTTGGGTTGATATTCGATTTTCCCTGGCTAAGAGGCACGCCGAAACACCTTGAACGCACACGCCCCACCGCTGCGCTCGGAGACGAGCTCGAAATCACCCTCGAACTCCGGAAAAGAAGCATCCCCCTCATGCACCCCGTGAACCTGCGTGAGGTGCACCTCATCTACGAGCGGCAGCGAGAGTCGATAGATCTCGGCACCACCGATGATCCAGATCCCGTTCTGTGCTTCTACGAGACCGCGCCCTACTTCGAGCGCGGCATCTACCGAGGTTACCAGATGCACACCTTCTGGCACCGACACCGCCGCGGGATTTCGTGTCACTACGATGTTGATTCGACCAGGAAGGGGCTTGAACTTCGTGGGGAGGGAATCCCACGTCTTCCGCCCCATCACCACCACGCCACCCATGGTGAGGCTCTTGAAGTGCGCGAGGTCTTCGGGGAGGTGCCACGGCAGCGCTCCATCACGCCCGATGATACGTGCATCGTCCATCGCCACTACTGCGGCTACACGCGGATCGGCCACCTTACACCGCGATATCGAAAACTATACGCTCGTGGGGCTCGTACCCTTCGAGGGTAAAATCCTCGTACTTGAAGGCGAAGAGATCCTTGACCTCCGGATTGATGCGCATCTGTGGAAGTCGTCTCGGCTCACGCTCGAGTTGTAATCGCGCCCCCTCGACGTGATTCGAGTAGATGTGTACGTCACCGAATGTGTGAACGAACTCGTGCGCACGGAGCCCCGTGACCTGAGCGACCATCATGAGCAGCAAGGCATAACTTGCGATATTGAACGGAACACCCAACATCAGATCCGCAGAGCGCTGGTAGAGCTGAAGACTCAAACGATCTCCTGCTACGTAAAACTGAAAGAGGGTGTGGCACGCAGGCGGCGCAACCTCTGGCAGGTCTGCAGGATTGAAAGAAACTACGACGATGCGCCGACTCGAAGGGTTGTTCTTGATAGTTTCCACCGCGCGCTTGATCTGATCCACCTGACCACGCGGCCCTTCCCAGCGACGCCACTGCTTACCGTACACAGGACCGAGTTCGCCGCTACTGTCGGCCCATTCGTCCCAGATGGTGACCTTGTGTTCGTGCAGGTAGCGCACATTGGTCTCACCTTTCAGGAACCACAGGAGTTCGTGAATGATCGACTTTAAGTGCACCTTCTTGGTTGTGACGAGCGGAAACCCTTCGTCGAGATTTTCCCTGTACCCGGGCTACTTTTTAATTGATTTTCCTATTCTTATTCTTTCTTAAAGTAACCTCGTACCAGGAAGGGATTAACCCCGCACCAGGAGGGCCACCAGGAGGGCCACGAGAAAGCCCGCCCACAACAAACGATATCGATTGACCATGCCGCCCCCTTTGGATGATGTGCACGAGGTGTAGTGGCTTGGGTGGAGAAAGGCAAGGAAAAAAGGGGCTTCAGGGGATCAAGTTTAGTGCAGAAGAAGGCTAGTGATTGAGCCTTGAACCGAGCTCGATCAATGGATCAGCGGTCGAATATGAACAAAGAGGACAGTGAGGTCAGCGAGGGATACAATAACGGTTTTACCTGTACTTCTCCCCCTCGTGCACTCCGTGAACGTGGGTAAGGTGTACCTCATCTACGAGCGGCAGTGAGAGCCGATAGATCTCGGCACCACCGATAATCCAAATCCCTTTAAAACAGCATGCTCCCGTGAGGGTGGTACTTCATCTTCCTTTTCATGAGCATCTATTCGACCCAACTGTAGGGAAAAGTTGCGAATCGAATCGGAAAAAGTAGCCCAGCGACAGCGGAAAACTAGCCCTCCTCGAGGATTTTGCGGACGACGGCTTCTGGAGTGATTTCACTAACATCAATCTTCTCCTCGGACTCTCCCGTTTTTTCCATTACATTCCAATAAAGATCCTCAAACTCTGTCCGCGGTACGACATAATTGCGTCGGCTATTTCGATCCCATAAGACTTCGAGCGGAGCCTCTAGTCGTACAAGCCGAGTTCGGAAATTATGGCGGCTGAGACATTCCAAGATATCACACATGTTGCCGTGTGCGCTGGGTTTATCCCAAGAGAATAAACCCTCGACTATCATGGTATAGCTGCCGTTCCCGCAGTAGTTCTCCAATACCGATAAAAAATTCACATACGCCAATCGATGTTCATCCTCCGTCACCTCAGGAACAGCTCGCGGCCTTAGATGAAAGTTCCACCGAAACGTATCTAATTCGACCGTTGCTACCCGTCCGGGAATCCTCTGCACAAGCAATTCCGTTACAGTCGTCTTGCCGCTTGCAGGTGAGCCACGTAAGACATACGCAGTCTTGGTATGTCTATTATTATCTGGCATTTTGGATCCTCATGGTTACCTGGGTTCTGCGCTACTCCGGTGCGGTATCAATCATATACCTCTGATGCTCTCTTGAGATTCTCAATCCATCAGCTGATTAGCTTTAGAACCGCGACCATCTCCTTATCATAGTGGCCGGATTCACTATGAACAACCTAGCTCTCACCAAGGCTGCGCGACGGTAGACACACCGTCATGCCCTAGGGGAATCCGCTAGAGTTGAGGTCCCTAAGCTCGAAATGCATCTCATTGGTTCGACCGTAGCATAACCAGCTCGTTAGACGGTGTACGAGCTAAGGATCTATGACCGATCGGTTAGGAGAGAGACGAGATGGAGGTGGGGCCGTTCTGGAGCCGTCGGTCGGAGGTCGTCACCCTCACGCCAGCCCAAAGGATCCGCGAGCTTGCCATTCTCTTGTCCCCGTTGAGCCCTTCGAAGCGTTGGAACGGCGGTTTCATGATCGTGAGGAGGGCGTATCCAATGCGTACTTCGAGCTGAGAAGGGGAATTCCAGGCGTTGTCCGTACCGATATCACCCCGGAGCAGCTTTCGAAGCTCCTCAACGACCAGCTGATGCAGTATTCGCCGGCTGATGTGAAAACGATCGTCGAAAGCTTCCCTGAGCAATCGCGAGAATGTGCTCAGTTCATATTGAACAAAGCGGCCGGCTTTGCCTCCATAGAGAGTCTACGCGACCTTGCGACAGCCGTCCAAGGGGAGAAGCTTTTCCGGGTCTCCCCTGGATCACTTGCGGAGAACCTGTCGTACATCTGTAACCGGAAGAATCTCTTCGGCGGTCTCGCGGTCGAGACAACGGATCACATCTTGAGCGCTACGGCGCTCATTCTTGATACAGCGGCCCTGGAGCGCCTCGAGCGCGATCCACTCTTCGCGCGTCAGGTTGCAGACAAGGGGCTCAAACTCGTGAACCCGCGTGGATTTGTATCGGGTATCAATCCGTTCAACACCGTAACTCCCGCCGAGATTCAATCTCGGGTGAGTGCCGTCCTGCTTTCCGCCCTCACCTATCAGAGTCAATCGAGTAAGGACTTGGCCTTTGCAGCCGCTGTGGATCTGGCCCTCGATACGAAGATGATCGAGCGCCTGCTGAAAGCCGGGGAGTTGGCAGGCGTAGGAGACAAGCTGCTTGGTCACGTTATACATGTGGAAGGTCAAGATCCGGGCAGCGGGAGCGCGTCGCACATTGATCAAAAAGTCATCTTGAATGCAGAAAATGGACAGAGCGTAACCCTCAACTACTCGAGTGAGGAGCTGCAAGCAATCCTCTCATCCAACCCGAAAGCTTCTGCACAGGAACAACGAGAGAGCGCTCAACCAGGACCGCTCTTGGGCGTAAGGATTCCAGATGCCGAATCGCTCGCTCGCCGCTTGAATGGACTTCAGGGAATGTCGGCCTCCCAGGTAAAGCATGAACTCGACAAGATACCCGAAGGATATCGCGCATCCGCGTCTGAGCTCGTAGCGCGAACGTCGGTAGTGTGTAGCCCAAGAACTCTGGCGTATGAACTTCGAGCAATGCACGGGTCGATTGAGGGCGCCGCACGGCACCGTGGCGTATCGACCGACAATATTTACTACCTAGTTCCCGAATCAAAGAAGAGTTACGGCATGGTTGCCATGGCCTACATGCACGCCAATGATGTGCCCAGCGATAGATTCATCAGCTCCGCGTCCGATGCTAAAAAGGACAGCTTGATCGTCATCCTCGATGACGTGTCTGGGTCGGGAAGCTCGCTCAGCTCTTCGCTCTTTAACGCCAAAGCCCTCTCTTCGCAACATGCCCTTGCTGCACCGATCGTCGCCACATCGTCGAGCTTGAATAAGTTCGCCAATATTCCTCACAAAGTGATAGGAACGCTATCGGACTCAGACTTGGTGCAGGGGTTAGATCCATATCAAGCCAGGATAATTCAAGACATGGTCGGTTGTTCTGGCTTCTGTGGGAATGCTCTGTGTGTGTCCTTTGCCTACATGTCCCCTGACAACAACAACGGCTTTTGGTCAACGCACTTCGCGCCCTATCTCACAGTTTCATCGAAGGCTGTCAAAGGAACCGACTATACTCCACCTAATGAAGAGACGGCACGTCAGATAGCTGTGCCTGCGTTGAAGAAGGCATTGGTCCAAGCAGCGCGAGTGCTCGCAACTTCGCAGGTCGACTTCGATCAAGAAATCGCTCTCGCTCGAACTGTCGACGCGCTCACGTCGGTGGCCGTACAATTCAGAATAGCCCTGAGCAGTGAGCAGCAGAGCATACTGAGCGGCCTGCACGACCGGTTGGCCGCTCAATGTGAGACAATAATTCAGCGAGCAGATGCGATCATACAGGAGGGACAAGGAGCTCTCGATTTCGGCTCAGCGGCGGCAATCCTCGTAGATCTGGAACAGGCTGGGACGTACTTGGGCCCGCAGCGGAGGGATAAAGTATCCGTAGAGCTTTCGCGCCGGGTCAAAGGGGGGGTAGAAGGAGTTTCGCAGCGAATTGCTGGTACGCTCGACACCGAGATCTCAATCATATCGGGTAGCCTCGACGCCCCCACAGTGGATCTTTCGACGCTGAACCGCATCAGTGAGAGGACAGGAGAACTGAGGAAGGTTGCTACGATTATCGATCGTCACAGTGACTCACTCGCCAAGATTCAAAACCTACAGCGCTCCCTCTTTGAGCGTACAGCGGCGGAGTTTCAAAGCCAACAGGCGCAACTCTCTAGATCTCTGACATCCCCTGCTGAAATACCAGCGCTGGCAGACGCAGTAAACACCTTGGAGGATTCCCTCAAAGCTGCAACGGCCGTTATCTCTGCAACGGTTGGGCCGAAGGATAGGGCGGAGTGGGATATCACAACGAAGATATCTGAAATTCAGTCACGGAACGGGGCCTTGCTGAAAGTAGCCAAGGCTTGGACGGAGCTCGTTGCCTTTGAGCAGGAGCCGGGATCAACTGCGAGAGTCAAGGATGTCGAAAGTTTGATTAAGGACTTTCAGACCGCCGGACAGGTCGCCAATGTGTCGGCGGACGTCTTTACTGATAGGGCTGTAAGAAGCATAGAACAGGGGCTGTCGCGTGCGGCAAGCGAAGCACTGCGGCGGCTCGAACAGGGCACACTTGCTACGGCTGTCGAGGTGCGAGCGCTCGCGACCAATAGTTTACGAGAGCTCAGCTCTCTCGAACACACAACGAAACGTGATTTAGGGCCGCTAAGTGCTACAGTCAATGGCACCCTCGAGGCTGGCATGAAGGTCCTGGAGAGCAGAGTTCAGCAAGCCATACAGGATCTCTCCGCAACAGAGGCACAAGGCGATTGGTACGGCTTGGCGATTCGAGAGAAGGTTAATGCGCTTGCTGAGCTGTCAGCAGATCTCTCTCTACCGAAGAGCATCGGCGACCAAATCCCGAAAGCTTGGAACAACCTCCGGATGAATGTCGAGGCCGCTGTAAACGACCTATTGAAAGGGGTGTTACGAGGCGAGAAACCGGTGTCTGCATTGAACGATGCGTGCATAGCGATCAAACAGCTACGAATCGACTCGAAAACTGGTGCGGATGCGTCACCAACCCTCGATTTAATTGAATCGCTTCAACTACACGAGCGCAACAAACAACGAGCTTACGAAGCGAAAACGACCGAAGGCCGACTTACACTGTATGTACACCTGGTGGGGGAGAGCCTTACGAAACTCCTCTCTCATCCTGCTCTGAGCGCCGAGGTCCAGGCACAACGAGAGCAATTACTCGGCGATATCTACAAAACCATAAAGCCATACCTCGATTTCTCTCACGGGATCTGCCCGCATGCTCCTTATGACCACCTATCGGTGATGAAAGTTCTTCCGCGAGTTGCAGATCTGTTTCCGTCGGAGGAGCGCGCAGAGATATTATCCGCTCTATCCCAGCGACAACGAAACGCGCAGCTCGCGCGTACTTTCTTCGAGAACAAGGTACCCGACTTCATGGGAGCAACGTTCTCACCAGACGAAATTGGGAGCCATGCACTGGAGCTGGCTGCAGTACTCGAGTTGGTTGATGAACTGGATACGCACATACGATGCGAATTCCTCCTTGAACAGGTCGTGGCTGCCAAGCTTTTTGCAAAAGCGGTGCAACGCTCCCTCGAATCCGACCCCGAAGCGATAGGACCCGAAGAGGAGGCAGCTATTCGAATGCTGTTCCGATATGAGGTAGGCGAAGGCTTCTTCGATGAGATGAGCTTTTGCGGATTCGATAGGCGTGGGAACCGCACCGCTAGCAGAGCAAGGAGTTCGTGGGGGGCAAGTGAGAGTGATTCCGAAATCATAGCAAAGTTTGGTTTTCTTAACGATTTCAGCAACGCTCTCGAAAAGACGGCCGAAGAGCGAAGAGCCTCGATCAATGCAGTATTAGGCCAGGTTGCCAGGTTTGTTGGGCATGGTAGCAACAGCGCTTCTACCACGTCTGCAAGGGTTCTCGATACCCTCGGGACTGATACGCAAAGTGAGAGCGCTCTGGCAAAATATCTCGCGAAGTACAAGTAGAGGATCAAATCTCACAGTCGCGTATGAGCCTCTCGGCGCTGGCTCGCGCGTCATCTATCTCATCGGCAGTCATCACACGAAGCGTTTCCCATCGCTCGAATACCACGCTTCCCGTACCGTGCACGATGCGCCACGTATCGTACCCAGCGACTGCTAATGGATGTACGTATCCCGTTGCAAACATCAGCTCAAAGTCCTGACGTAGCCGCTCGGCTGCTTCCTTTGGGAGCGGGGCCGGGCCTGAAAAGAGGCTGGGATAGACCTCAGGTAGTCCTGGGATCTCATACACCACGACACTTTCACCGCTCGGGAGATCTCGCAGACTTACTAGCTTTGGTGCCGCGTGAACGCCGATGTTGTTCATGAAACGGAGGGCATCTGCCAGCGGAGTGCTTGAAAACGGGAGTGTCAGCCATGCTACCTGTCCATTGCGGAAGTGGAGATTCCCTATTACCCGGCGAACGCCGTCCAAGCTCTCAAGAGCGGTTTGAGCTTCGGTTAGGCTATTGACCCCGACTAAAACTTCCTCGAACTTTTGCACGTTAACTGCTCCCACAATGTTTAGCTCGTATAGGATGGTAGCCTACGACGCGCCTTATTTCACCAACGTTGTAACGCTCGGCGTCCATGGGTCTCCCACTCGCATCATCGCCCGACACTAGGACAACAACCTGGCCTCGCGATCAACTAATCATCGCCGAAACACCTTGAACGCACACGCCCCACCGCTGCGCTCGGAGACGAGCTCAAAATCACCCTCAAACTCTGGAAACGCAGCATCCCCCTCATGCACCCCGTGAACCTGCGTGAGGTGCACCTCATCTACGAGCGGCAGCGAGAGTCGATAGATCTCGGCACCACCGATGATCCAGATCCC
>JBILEW010000166.1:0-3926 GCA_044351885.1 Bdellovibrionota bacterium | reverse complement strand
GCCGCTGAACGGATGGGTAAGATCTAGAAATTCAAATCAACATTCAGCATCCGCAAAATCCAGAGTTGCGCTACTACGATCAGCAGTAGAACGAACTGAAAAGATGCTTTCCGAGTTTTGTGTTTGAACACATGGATTCCCAATAACACTCCTGGAGAACCACCGAGAAGGGCGATAACAAAGACGACGACCTCCGGGGTTCGCACCGAACCGGAGCGAGCCAAGGCTTTATCGAGTCCCATGAAAAAAACAGCGCCCACGTTGAGGGCCAAAAATACGGCAGCCAATGGCGGAAGTTCGAAATGCCACCATACGAGGATGGCCATAAGGGCCACGAGGCAACCGCCCATAATCGAATAAAAAATGTATGGGTTAGTGGCTTGCAGCCTAACCACTTCGATCTGCGTAAGTTTCGGACCTTTGGACGCTTGAGTGATCGTTCCTTTTAGGACGCTACCGACCTGAAGGGCGGAGACGTCTCCCGGCAGGTCGGAAAGCGCAAAAAAGATGTCTTGGGTGCCGTCCTCGGTACGTACAAATCCATATCTCCCTTTTGGGTCGATGCTCGATACAATACCGGAAACCTTCGAGGGACTCATACGAGTACTATCGTCAAAACTATTGTCTCCACTCGTCGATGAGAGTGGCGATCAAACCGGTCCAACCGGTCTGATGCGAAGCTCCAAGCCCGCTGCCATCGTCGGCGTGAAAGTACTCGTAAAAGAGGATGTAGTCCCGCCAGTGTGGGTCTTCCTGAAATTTTTTCGAAGAACCGTGTACTGGTCTCTTTCCCGATTCGTTGCGAGTAAAGATGCGGATCATGCGTTCAGCGAGATCCTTGGCGAGCTCCTGGAAATTCACGAGTCGTCCGTCCGAGAGGGTAACCATGAACTCCGGTCCGTATGCCTTGTGAAGCTTCTTGAGGGATTCGATGACGAGAAACGACGTGGGAAACCAGACTGGTCCCCGCCAGTTCGAGTTTCCACCCTTGAGTTTACACTCCGACTCCCCCGGCTCGTATCGCAGCTCGAATGACGCCATTCGAAAGGGATTGTCGAGATGAGTCTTGGAGAGGCTCCGTACGCCGTAGTCGGATAGAAACTCTCGCGGATCGAAGATGCATTGTAAGAGCCGCAAGAGCTGTTGCTGATCAAACACAGCGAGCACGTGAGCTTCTCCCGTACTGCGCGTCACTGAGTAGCAGCAGCTTTGCACCAGATCTTGTCGATTGTTCAGAAACCATGCGAACCGTCGGCGAAAGTCGGTAAAGGGTTCGAGCCACTCCTTCTCAAGACGTTCAACCGCATACAGCGGGATGATGCCGACGAGAGAGCGCACGCTGAGCTGCTGATACGAACCGTCGGGAAAACGCACGATGTCGTGAAAGAATCCGTCCTCTTCGTCCCAGAGAGATACGTGTCTTCCCGCCATGTTCTTCATCGCCGCGCCGACATACACGTAGTGCTGGAAGAACTTGGTTGCCAAGGCTTCGTACGTTGGATTTTCTTTCGCGAGCTCTAGGGCGATTCGCATCAAGACTAGACAGAACATCCCCATCCAACCGGTCGCGTCTGCTTGCTCGATCTTGATGCCTTCACCGAGCCGCTGACTGCGATCGACGACCGTGATGTTGTCGAGTCCGAGGAACCCACCTTCGAAGATGTTGTTGCCCTCCGAATCGACCTTGTTGATCCACCAGGTGAAATTGATCAGGAGCTTGTGAAAGCACTTCTCCAGGAAGTCTCGGTCACCTCGACCGGTTCGGACGCGCTCCATGTTGAAGAGTCGCCACACGGCCCACGCATGAACCGGTGGATTGAGATCCGAAAACTCCCACTCGTAGGCAGGGATCTGGCCATTTGGATGAAGGAACTGTTCGAATAGCAGGTACCACAACTGCTTCTTCGCAAAGTCCATGTCGACCAGGCCCAGCGCAATCGTGTGAAAGGCGAGGTCCCAGGCAGCGAACCACGGGTATTCCCATTTGTCCGGCATGGAGAGGAGCCTCATCGAGTTGAGGTGCTTCCACGAGTGATTGCGGTTCCCTGCTCGATGAGAAGGTGGTTTCGCCGGGTGGTCGTCTCCGTGAATCCATCTGTTGACGTCGAAGTAGTAAAACTGCTTCGACCACAACATCCCTGCAAGAGCCTGGCGTTGAACGCGCTTTTCATCTTCGGTGGCCTTGGAAGGGTGTACCGTTGCGTAAAATTCGTCAGCCTCTCTGCGCCTCTCCGCCGTACACCGAGCGCCTTGCGTCAGTACATCTGCACTGCCCTCGGGTCCTAGATACAACGTGATGCTCGCGCTCGCTCCAGGTTCGAGGTTGAGACGGTAGTGTAAGCACGCTTTGGAACCCTCGTGAGATGGGTTTACCGAGGCTTCGCCGCCGATGATGTGGCGGTGAAAAGCATCCTTCACGTACGGTGAGGCGTTGGGCGTTCCATGCAGCTTCTCGTTGTTGGTTTCGTTCTCCGTGAAGAGCGCAGTGCCTCCAGCCGGACCTATCAGGTGCACCGTACCGAGAGAGTAGTCCTGAGGAAGCGCGCGCATCTCGCAGTACTGCGCATCTTCGGTCTGCAGAACAGTTCCTGCCCGTGAGGTGCTCCCGAGCTTGATGCGCGGGCGGGGTAGGGGAGTTTCGTCCCATGACCACGTGTTTCTGAAGAGCAGGTGAGGAAGAAGGTGAAGCTCAGCCGTATCTGGTCCCCGATTGTGCGCTGTGATCGTGATGAAGGTGGCATCGGGAGAGCTTTTGGCGAACTCCACGAAGACATCGAAGTATCTGTCTTCGTCGAAGACACCGGTATCGAGTAGTTCGTATTCCGGGCCGGAGCCGTTTCTTCTACGATTCTCCTCAATCAACTGCTGGTAGGGAAATGCTGCTTGCGGGTATTTGTAGAGATACCGCATGTAGCTGTGTGTCGGCGTGCTGTCGAGGTAAAAGTAGTACTCCTTTACATCCTCACCGTGATTCCCTTCGGATGGCACGACCCCGAACGCACGCTCTTTGAGGATCGGATCCTTGCCGTTCCAGAGCGCCAATGAAAACGAGAGGAGTTGGTAGCGATCGCAGTACCCCGCCAAACCATCCTCTCCCCAGCGGTAGGCCTTGCTCCGCGCCATGTCGTGGGTGAAGTAGCTCCACGCATCGCCGTTAGGACTATAGTCCTCACGAACGGTTCCCCATGAACGTTCGCTGACATAGGGACCCCAACGCTTCCAGAAAGCGCTTCCATCGAGTTCACCTTGTAGACGGGCCTGTTCGGCTGTGCGGGTCATGTGGGTATTGCTGGGAAACTCTCGCTATCTTCAGCACGACACGCTGTGTGCCGTACTGCTCGCACCTTCCTATCACAACCCGGGTCTGCCGACACGGCTTGGCGAGAAAATAGCGCCTCGAATTCGGGCTCTTCCCTGGTTACTTCGTGAGAAATTTAAAAATCCTCCAGTCGAGATGCGTGTCATAAAGTGAGGCTTACGCTCGAGAAATAGACCTCAAATTACTGAATAAAAACGGCTGTTTTAGAGGGCCTGCAAGGTCCGTTTCGACAAAGAGACGGCGTCCTGGGGCGACGAGAACCGTGTCGCACTCTCCATCAGAACAGGTGACTGCCGTTTTTAAGGCCGATAATCTCTCCCCTGATAAACGGTGTTGTAAGAATAAAGAGGATCGTGTCGACAACTTGGCCGGGACCGGCCCAGACGATCTTGCTCTTCGCTTCCTCAGGCATATTCGCTCCGGGAAGGATGGGCCCAAGTTCAATTCCGTTCACTCTGACCGAGTGCTTCCAAGTTTTGGCTGCGATGAGAGTAACCTGCGCAAGGGTCGCTTTGCTTGCGGAGTGAACAGCTCGGTCGACAAAGAGATTGGAGATAGAGCGGTCGAGTAGGTTGATGACATTCCCGTTAGTGCTTGCTGCCAGAGA
>JBILEW010000104.1:0-13624 GCA_044351885.1 Bdellovibrionota bacterium | reverse complement strand
GCCCGCTGCCGCACCGGCAACTTTGGACGCGTCCCTAGGCAACAGTATTGAGCTTCCCGTTATGGCGAGGCGGCGCGCCTTCGTTGGACTGCTCCTCTCTCTCCGGCTCCTCGCGGTCGGCGAAGGCGCCTTCGGCTCGTTTCTCGCGCTGAATGATGCGATCTCGGTTCTCGCGGGCGGTGGTCGCGCTACTCTGGGCGAGCTGTCGAACCTGGGCCTGGCTCACCCCGGCGGCTTGCGCTGCTTCGGTAGAACGGGCCTGGTTCGCCCCCGTATTGGGTGCCAAGCTAGAGCTTGCAACCCCAATGTTTTGCGTAGTTAGCGATGGCATTGTATTTTAACTCTCTTTTCGAGTATCGGCCTGAGTAGGTCGAGCATGGAGACTCTGAGGCTTTTTCGTGATTATCGACTGCGACGCCAACGCTACCTACGCCCCTGATGAGGATATTCAGGAGTTTATCACCGCTCATTGGGGTGCCCTCGGTAATCCGAGCTCGCTCCACAGGGGTGGCCAACGGGCGCGTGCGCTCCTGGAGGAGGCGCGAGCCTCGGTGCGTGGCTTGCTCAAAACGGGCGAGAGGACACAGGTTATCTTCACCTCGGGAGCAACCGAGGCTAACAACACCTGCATCGCTGCCGGAGTCGAGCGCCCGGGGCGACTGGTGTCGTCGCTGGTCGAGCATCCGTGCGTGATGGAACCGCTTCGTGCTCTTCACTCTCGTGGGCGAGAGGTCGTGCTCGTTGCCCCCGATAGTGACGGTGTCATCGCGCCGTATGCAGTCGAGGAGGCGATCACGGCAGAGACGGCTTTCGTCTCTATCATGGCTGCAAACAACGAGGTCGGGGTGCTCAATGAGATCGCCGAGATCGTAACGCGTGTGCGCCGCCGTGCTCCCGAGGCGCTCATTCACACCGATGCAGCGCAGCTTGTTGGAAAGGGAGAAGTATCGTTTGAGAGTGTTGGTGTAGACCTCCTGACTCTCTCTGGCCACAAGCTCGGAGCGCTCTCAGGGGTTGGGGCGATCGTTGCTCGCGAGGGGCTTCACCTCTTGCCCTTTGTGCGCGGTGGGCCGCAGGAGGGGAAGGTTCGCGGAGGAACGGAGAACGTGCTCGGTATAGCAACGCTTGGTGCAGTGGCAGAGGCACTCAGATGGGATCTCGCCACGCGGATCGAATCGATGCGACGTATACGCGACGAATTTGAAGCAGCGGTTGTGACATCCGTGTCTGGATGCGCTATCAATGCCGCGCAGCGTGAGCGTTTGCCGAACACCTCGAGTGTCTTCATACCTGGCGTACGCGCCGATGACCTCGTTGTTTCGATGGATCTCGAGGGGATCTTGATCTCCTCCGGTGCAGCGTGTTCCTCGGGAAAGCCCGAGCCGTCGCATGTTTTGTTGGCGATGGGGCAGGATGAGGAACGTGTGCGCTCCACGGTGCGAATCAGTTTTCGTGCAGACCATCCAGCGGGAACGGGTGAGCGTGTAGTTGACGCACTCTCCCGAGCGGTGGCGCGGATGCGCAGTGTTGGGAGCAGCAGAGGGAGAGGGGCATAGAACAAGATGAATGAAGCCTCGAATTCAAATGTAGCGAGTACGGGATCGGAGATGTCTATCGTCGTTGCAATGTCGGGTGGAGTCGATTCCTCTGTCGCTGCCTATCTACTTTCGAAGACCGGAAGTCCGCTCGTCGGTGTCTCCATGCAGGTGTGGGATTACAAACGGAACTCCGACCACAACAGCCGAGCGACGTGTTGCTCTCCGGCAGATTTCTGTGATGCTCGGCGTGTGGCCGCCAAGCTTGATATCCCATACTACGTCGTTGATTTCGAGGCGACCTTCGAGCGCGAGGTTATTCAGCGTTTCGTCGATACCTACGAACAGGGCTTAACCCCCAATCCGTGCATCGATTGTAACAGTAAGGTGAAGTTTCGTGAGCTGCGCGAGCGTGCGCTCGGATTCGGGTGTTCGCACGTAGCCACGGGTCACTACGCGCGGATCCGCAAGAGCGCTGACGGATATCACCTGCTGCGTGGCAGGGATCTCGACAAGGATCAAAGCTACTTCCTCTACACCTGTCTGCAAGAGGAGCTCGAGCGCACGCTCTTTCCGGTAGGAGAGTACACGAAGCCTGAGATACGGGAGATCGCGCGTGAAGCGGGGCTTCCAACGGCGGACAAAGCCGAGAGCCAGGACATCTGCTTCGTGGCTGGGAGTGTGCAGGACTTTGTGGCGAAGATCGGGAGTCGGCGCGGTCCGGGCGATTTCGTCACCAAGGATGGAAAGAAGGTCGGAGAGCACGAAGGGATTCACCGCTTCACGGTTGGTCAGAGGCGGGGTTTGAGTCTCGGCGGTAACGCTGAGCCGCTGTACGTGGTCGAGATTCAGCCCGATACGAATAGGGTCGTCGTAGGAGCGAAATCCGATCTCAAGCGCGAAGGATTCCTGGTGCGTGAGATGCACTGGGTCAATCCGACGCTCATTAAGCGGGTGGCGGAGGGGGTATTCCCGTTCGAGTGCGAAGTGGTGGCGCAGGTTCGCTCTCGTCACCGCGGTGTCAGGGCACTCATGCAGGTCCTCGACGTAGAGACCTGCTCGATTATGTGGCACGATGAGTGGGCAGCGGTATCACCAGGGCAGGCTGCCGTTCTGTACGACCTCGAGAACGAGGAGGTTTTAGCGGGTGGACGGATCGCTCGCTAAGCAGCTGGGCAAAAATTCATCATCACCTTGTTCTCCGCTTCAGCCAACGTCGATCGGCAACCTAGCTTTTTGGTTAATTAACGCGGAGGCGCGGAAGACGCGGAGGGCGCAGCCGAATGTTACGAGTATTGGTCGGCTCCTTAAGTCGGCTGTTCTCGTGCACTAGCTCCCATGAGTCTCGTAGCAATGCCCATCCTGCGGTCTCCGCGTTTTCCGCACCTCCGCGTTACATAAGCAAAATATTCGGACACCGAAGAACTCAATTGCTTACGGAACAAGTCATAGTTCGCATCCTTGGGAGAACACAAGCGTCAAAGGGACTTTCGCCCGTCACGCATTTCTTACTCTTGAGGCCGATCTCCATTGTTTTCATGGCCTTACAGCCATTTGAATACCCCTCCGAATCTGATAGTATCTGTAAGTCTAACTGTTTAGTTCCTCTCACTCACCAAAGCGAGCTGGTAAGTATCCGTCTCTCACGAGGTTGGGCCTTCAAGCTACTTTTGTGAATGTGAGGCCCAAGTATTATTTGGAGCCTTGTATGCGATTTGGAATCGTCAAGAACGCCACGTCGAGTGGCGACACGGAGAAGCGCACCTTTCGTTCCGCGCCAGATCCGCTCGGTAGAGATCACTACGGAGAGATAGAAGGCAAGCTCGGCTATACGTTCAAGGATCGTGCATGGCTCGAGCGCGCAGTAACGCACCGCTCGGTGCACGCGAAGGGAACCAAGAGCGACTATGAGCGCTTGGAGTTCTTGGGCGATGCTGTCTTCGATCTCGCCGTTGCGCACCTGCTCCTCGATCAGCACCCCGAGGCCAAGGAAGGTGAGCTGTCGAAGATGCGAGCTGCTCTCGTCAACACGTCCTCCCTGGCTGATATTGCGCGCGAGCTAGAGCTTGGAAAGTTCATCCGCCTGAGCCGCGGCGAGCTCGCCAGTGGTGGCGCAGAGAGGGCATCGATCCTTGCGGATGTGCTCGAGGCTGTCGTTGGTGCCGTGTATCGAGAGGGTGGCTACGATGTAGCCCGTGCGTGCGTCGAAGGTCTCATCGGCGATAGACTCGTGACGGTCACGCCGCGTGACCCGAAGACAGAGCTGCAGGAGGCGCTGCACGCTGCAGGAAGCGAGGCACCGGTATATCGATTAGAGTGCGTCGAGGGGCCAGAGCATGCGCCGGTCTTCATCTCGGTTGTTGAAGTCGATGGCCAGATCGTCGGTCGCGGGCGTGGTCCAACTAAAAAGGCTTCGCAACAGACAGCTGCAGAAGAGGCTCTTACGCACTTGAAGGGTGGTGACGACCTCGACGAGCGCTTTATGGTCGCTCCGGAGAGCTCGGACGATGACGACGACTCGGATGACGAGAACTCGGATGATGTCGAAGCACAAACCAAAGACAGTAGTAGTTCGTCAGAGGTGGAACGTGACGCTGAATAAATCGCTCCCGACAATTTGTATCGTTGGGAGAACAAACGTAGGAAAGTCGACCCTCTTCAATGCTTTGGCAGGTCGACGCAAAGCGGTCATCAAGGATCAGGCGGGTGTGACGCGAGATCGATGCTACGAGGTCGTAACTCGTTTCGACATCCCGTTTACGCTGGTCGATACTGGGGCGCTTGTTGGAGAGGAGGATATCGCTCTGCACGAGTCTGTTCGTGCGCAGAGCGAACTCGCCATGCGACAGAGCGATGTCATCGTGGTCGTGTTCGACGGGTTGCATGGATTGCATCCCCTCGACAGTGAGGTGGTCGATCTCGTTCGACAGATCGGGAAGCCGACGATCTTTGTGGCCAACAAGTGCGAAAAACCATCGGCAGCTCTGAATGCCACGGAGTTGTACGGTCTCGGCATCGAGGAGATTATTCCGATCAGCGCCGCTCACCGTCGTGGTATCAAGGATCTTATTGCGAAGGTCGAGGAGATCGTCGGTGCTCTCGACATCGACGGCAGCTTCGTGCGCGAGAGTAAAGGAGATTTCGATGAGATCGAAGAGAGCGCTCCAGAAGAGGTTGGAGCAGAGGGTGAGGCGTCGGAAGTTGATGCATTCGAGGTGGCGGAGCTGGAAGTAGCTGCAGATGATCAGCCCGACCGTCCGATCAACATCTCCATACTCGGTAAGCCGAATGTGGGTAAGAGCACCTTCGTCAATACGCTGCTTGGTGAAGAGCGGATGATCACCTCGCCGCTCGCCGGCACGACTCGTGACAGCATCAAGAGCGATCTCGGGCGTAACGGTCGGCGATTCGAGATCGTCGATACTGCTGGTTTGCGAAAGAAGGCGGGAGTTAGAGAAAATACGGTCGAGCGCTTCAGCAACATTCGTACTCTACGCTCGCTGGTTCAGAGTGATGTGGCGGTGTTTCTGCTCGATGCAAGTGAAGGAATTCCGACGGAACAGGACGCTCGTATTGTAGGGCTCGCTCACGAGAAGGGGAAATCCCTCGTGATCGTGGTGAACAAGTGGGATCTGATCGAGAAGGATTCGCGCACGGCCGAAGCATACCGTCATGCTGTTCGCTCAGTGTTCAAGTTTGCTGCTTATGCACCTGTAGTATTCGTGTCGGCGCTCACGGGGCAGCGTTGTTTGAACGTGCTCGACGAGGTCGTCAAGGTTTATGAGGCTTCCAGGGTTCGTCTGAGCACAGCGGAGGTCAATAAGATATTTACCGACGCATTTGCGGACAGGCCACCGCCGGTGTACCGAGGCGTTCCGATAAAGCTTTTGTACGCGACGCAGGTAGCCACCAAGCCACCGACGTTCGCAGTGTTCGTGAATCACCCGGATCGCTTGCGTTTCAACTACGAGCGCTATCTCAAGAACACGCTGCGCAAGCTGCACCCTTTCGAGGGGAACGATGTGCGCATTCTGTTCCGACGACGCAGTCGTATCACCAACGACCGCAGACGTGCGGCGTAGGTGTGCCAAGAGTCCCTATCCTTGACGTATTACACGACGCCAGCCTTGCTGAGCTCCTCGTAGGCCTTTTGAACTTCCAGGAAGAGTTGTGCGCGCTTCTTAGCCTCGAGTGGGTCGACTCCGTTTGCGATAAACGAGTCGGGGTGTAGGGTGCGGATCGCATCCCGATATCGCTTCTTGATCAAGCGCGACGCGTCTCCTGGCGCACACCCGAGCTGTTTGTAGGCCCACCCCAATCCGCTCCGTTCTTCTGCCTCGCTCGCGCTGTTGTGCTGATGCTCGGAAGTTTGGTGAAAGCTCTTGTACGTTTGCCACTCTGCCTCTTCCTCGGCCACGTCATGAAATGTGGCGATCGTGTCTTGTAGCCGATTGGCAGGAAGTCCGAAGACACGGCACGCTTCGTTGAGCATGCGCATCTGGGAGGCGTCGATGGTGCCGTCACATCCAGCCGCTGTCACAAGACAATCGAATGCCGTGCTGAGAGCACGTTTGTTGCTCCCCGCTTCTCGGGCAAAGGCTTGCGCGAAGGACGAGAAGGTTCGACCTGATGCACGCGCTCGTCGCATCGACTGCATTATGCTGATGCGGCGTGAGTGCGATGACAGGTACAGCAATCTGTCCATCGTCTCGTCCAAGATGCACGCCTCCTCCGGTGCTATGTGGCCGTCGGAGTTGAGCAGAAGATACAGCATGGCGAAGAAGTTTTCGCTTCGGAGCTGTGATGGGGGACCAAAGAGCACGCGCTCGACTAGGGCTACTGCAGTTAGTAAGAGATCGACGATCAGAGATAGTAGTGAGGAGCCCACTGGTAGAGCGGAGTGGCTGAGAGGTCGATCCGTCCTTGCTAGGGCCAGGATCGAGAGGCCAACGAAAACGATGATGAGCAGGACTGGCCCGTCTCGGAATGCGCAGAACATACGACGATGGTCGGATTGAGCGTCTGGCAACTGAAGAATAGGAATCGAACTTGTCCGAAGGGAGAAGCGTGGACCTTCCTAATCCGAGAAGCGGCGCGCTCGTGCACCTCGGGAGGTACACGCCGTGCGTATCGCCTAGACCGCCAAGTCGGCGATGACGCACACCTTCTTGGCGGCTACCGATTCCGATATCATTGACATCTGCCGTACGTTCTGACCCCTCACGTCGAGCAGAATTACACTCTTGGGGTCGGCTTTGAGGATCAGATGGTCCTTCAGCGGTGAGTGTTTTTTGTTCTCTGCAACGAATCGTTCGAAGAGGCTCACGCGCTCCGCTTCGGCCTTCGTACTGCGCAGTTGAGCGATCTGAGTGTTGCTGAGTACCGTTGTTTGTGGGGTAAGGCAATCGCTGTTCGGCTTGACGTAGGTTCCGATCGTAGGGGTCGTCACCGGCTTGTTGTTGATGACGAGCTGTCCCTCTGTCACGACGTATGGCTTTATGATTCTCGCGACAGATGGATCGAGCTGATTGGCAGCCAAGAGAAGCGCAACGTTTCCAGCGCCCCTGACCACCTCGGTGAGACCGAAAAATCCTACGATGGATAGCGACTTCGCGGGATCAGAGCCCTCCGTCACTACCGATAGGTACGGATTGTTGTTGTCGATGCTTATCGATGTGCGTGCACTCAACTGCACAGTGAGATTTCCAGAGACCTTGTAGGATCGATTGCCGAGCAGGATCTCGGAATACATGGGGCCCGAGGAGGTTTGCTCGAAGCGTACGAAGATATGGCTGACTCCGTCGCGCGGGGTAGTGGCGAGGTCGAATTCTTGGGGAGATATCTCGGCTCCCTCCATAATAAAGAGACCCTGTGCCCCTTCTTTGGAGCTTACGACGATCTTGGTCTTGCCGTCGGTGTGTTGATACACCCCTGAGGCCATCGTCAGGAGAAAATCTGCGCGAGCGATGCTCGGCGCTATCGTTCCTCCTAAGGCTGTGAGCGCCACGGCGGACAGAAAACGTACTATCTGGTTCATTGCGTAGGTTCCATACTTCGAGTGCTCGGCGCATCTGTGGGTGCGCTCAGTACTCCTTTTTAACCTTCCTGAGGCCAGGAGGACACCCCCTTCCTCCAGAATGGGGGTTACGAACGCCAAAAAGGGGGTTATCGACTTACTGAAAGCGCCGACATGAGCTATACTTTCCGGCCATAACTTGAGACATTTCAGGAGCTCGAGGGCCCCGGTCAAGGGGGCTCATTCTGCAAAAACGGATTTTATCCTCGAAGGAGCGGGTGTGATTCTTATTCTCGATTTCGGTTCGCAGTATACGCAACTTATAGCGCGGCGCGTGCGCGAGTTTAATGTGTACAGTGAGGTCAAGCCGTGCACGATCGATCCACGTTCGCTGGACCTGAGTCAGGTCAAGGGTTTGGTCCTTTCGGGAGGTCCAGCGAGCGTTACCGATAGTGACGCCCCGGAGTTCGATCCGGCGTGGCTATCCCTCGATATACCGACGCTCGGTATCTGTTACGGTATGCAGCTCTTGGCGCACCACTCGGGTGGGGCCCTGGGACGGGGAGCGGCGCGTGAGTACGGGCCATCGACGATCACAATCGAACGGGCAGAAGGATTGTTCTCCTCGTGGAAGAAGGACGAGCGCCTCACGGTGTGGATGAGCCATGGTGACCACGTCGAAAAGCTACCCCCGGGTTTTGTCGCGTCTGCTTCGAGCGCCGGTGCTCCTATTGCAGCGATTCAGCACACCTCCAAGCCGATAGTGGCGCTTCAATTCCATCCCGAAGTTGTGCACACACCCCAAGGAAAGAAGATCCTCGAGAACTTCGTGTACGGTATGGCCAAGTGTGCTCCGGATTGGACACCTGAAGGGTTCATTGAGCAGTCGATCAAGAAGACGGCGGCAGAGGTCGGGCCCACCGGGCAGGCGATCTGTGCTTTGAGTGGTGGCGTTGATTCGACGGTAGCTGCAGTGTTGGTCGCCAAGGCGCTCGGGTCACGGCTGCATTGCTTCTTCGTCGACACCGGTCTGATGCGCAAGAACGAAGCTCACTCGGTCATGGAGCGACTTAAAGGTCTCGATCTAAACGTAGAGCTCGTCGATGCGGGCGCGCGTTTCTTGGGTGAGCTCAAAGGGGTAACCGATCCGGAGAAGAAACGTAAGATCATCGGTCGGGTTTTCATCGAGGTCTTCGAAGAGCAATCCAAGAAGCTCGAGGGTGTAACGCATCTCGTGCAGGGGACGCTGTATCCCGATGTGATCGAGAGTGTCTCGGTGCGTGGGCCGTCTGCGACGATCAAGACGCATCACAACGTGGGTGGTCTTCCCGAGCGGCTGAAATTCAAGTTGATAGAGCCGTTCCGCGAACTGTTCAAGGACGAGGTCCGTGCGCTCGGGCGGGAGCTCGACATGCCGACCGAGATCCTCCAGCGTCAGCCCTTTCCTGGGCCGGGGCTTGCGGTGCGGGTACTCGGCGAGGTTACCCCTGAGCGCGTAGCCGTGCTGCAAGAGGCCGATCACATCTTCCTCGAAGAGATCCGCGCCGAAGGATTGTATCCTGGATTGTGGCAGACCTTTGCGGTGCTGCTCCCTGTGCAGAGCGTCGGTGTGATGGGAGATGGTCGAACCTACGAGGAGACGATCGCTCTGAGGGCCGTGTACTCTGAAGATGGGATGACCGCGGATTGGGCATATCTCCCAGAGCCGCTCCTGCGACGGGTCAGCAATCGGATCGTCAACGAGGTCAAAGGGGTCAACCGAGTGGTGCTCGACATATCGAGCAAGCCGCCCGCAACGATTGAGTGGGAGTAATCGCGCGCTCATAGCGCCGCGACCGAGCACATGGAGAGCTTCGAGCGTACCATCACCGTCGAGGGAGAATCGTACGAAGTGGTCTTCGTGCGCAGGCCCTTTCGGGAGGGATACGAGGTTCATGTCGAGATCGATGGCGAGACCGTGAGCTTCGGGGAGCTCGGGTTAGGGGAGCAGGCTGCGCTCGAGTGGATCAAGCAAGAGATCGCCGATAGGCGTGCAGAACGTAGAGGGCGGTCCTAAGGGCTAGCTCGTGTGTTTGACGGTGTGCGCAAGATGGTGCTAGTCCCGGGGTAGGGCGACCGTGTCGGTCGCCGTGCGTTGGAGCTGTCGATAAACGCTCGCCTACCGTATTTCCCTCACATGCACGGCATGAATAGATGGACGGCGTGGACGCCGCCCCTCCTGTGAATATCGCACCGCGTAGGAGGGACGGCGTCCACGCCGTCCGTGAAAGGTCTAAACCCGCACAACGCCTTCGGTAGGTAAAATCGAACAACCTCGACGAGTTCGGGCGCGGACGACCGGTACGGTCTTCCCTCCGACAGCGGGCAAGCCTGTGATTGCGATACGCTGTGTTATTAGCGGATCGTTCTCGGCTTTAACTCGACCCCCAAACCCTTTCGGGTCCAGCTGCAAGCCCTATATTCCGATATCGAAGATGAGGATCTTCATCGATGAGATACGGGAAGGTGAGCGCATTGGGGCTAGTAGGGATGCTTGTCGGAGGCATCTGTGCGCTCCTGCTCGTAGCTGGTCTGCCGGTTGCTGCAATGCTACTAGGTATCGCTGCTCTCACCGTATTTAGTGCGGTCTTGATAAAAGAAAGGCTCGGCACTAGCGCATGGTCTACCACGAGCAAGAGTGGGGCTGTGCCCGAGCAGAGCGCTCCTATATGGAGCCGTGAGGCGGTCCCGGATTCTTCGGCCCTGCGAGAGCTATTGGAACGGGTGGTGACCGGCGCTTGGGGACATTCGCAAGCGCAGGGAATCGAGCTCGAGATCCTTCTCGGCGACCACGATGGCGTGCGTACGTCGGTCTCGATAGGAAGTCCGGTCATGGATGGCGCGAGGGGTAAGGTATATCGCGAAGAGCTGCTCTTTGCGGGGCAACCTGTGGGGCGGCTCTCCGTGAAATTTCCGCCCGATCGTGCGGTAAGTACCGAGGACTTCGAACGTCTCCAGACGCTGGCACACGAATGCACAATGTTGGTGATCAACGCGCGGTATACGGAGGCGATCCTTCCACAGCGGCGTGAGAGTGAGCAGCAGGTGCGTGTTCGCAGCGCTTTCTTGGCCAATTTGAGCCACGAATTGCGCAGCCCGATAGGTATCGTACTGAACGCCAGTGAGTTGCTGCTCGAGGGGGTATGCGGAGAGGTGACCACCGATCAGGAAGAGACCCTCTCGATGGTAAAACTGAATGCAGAGCATTTGATGGAGCTCATCACTGATGTACTCGACTATGCGCGAGTCGAGGCCGGTACCCTCACGCCGGAGCCTGAGGTTCTCTCTTTGGCAGAGCAGCTAGCTGAGGTTGCGAATATGGTGGGTAGTCAGGTTACCAAGAAGCACCAATGTATCCGGTGTCGCCCTTCGTCGGAGGAGTTCGCAGTGCGTTTCGACCGTCGACACCTGAGACAGTCTCTCCTCAATCTTCTGACGAACGCCAGTAAGTACACGCCCGAGGGCGGCACTATCGAGGTGTGGGTCGAACGAGCGGCGAACGAGAAGTTCCGTATGTGCGTGAGAGACTCCGGTATCGGGATAGCCGAGCAGGATAGGGGACGGGTGTTCGCGGCCTTCGAACGGCTCGATCACCCCTATGCGCGCGCTCAAATGGGAACAGGTTTGGGGCTGTCGCTCACCAAAAAATTACTAGAGCTGAACGGCGCTACGATAGATTTCCACTCTGAGCTCGGTTTCGGGTCCACCTTTTGGATCGATGTTCCACCGGAGGAGTCAGCGGCTCCAATACTCTCGCGGGACGACGAAGTGGATGCCCCGCTGGCTTCGGGTGAGCGTATCTTGATGGTTTCTCCCGAAGACGAGGAGCGCATTCTCGTGGCGAGGTACTTGCGTAGCGTGGGATACGATATCCTGTTCGCCTCTACGGAGATCGAGGCGCGCCAGTATCTCCGCACTGGCGGGGTGTCGCTGGTGCTGCTCACCGATCGCTTTGTTCCGACCAGTGGGGGGCGTTTCGCATCATTCGTGCGCGACGAGGAGCGAGATCGGCACATTCCTGTGCTGCTCCTTACGAGACGAGCATTTCTTGCTGACGTGGAGCATTACCTGCGAGAGGATGTGGATCGATGTCTGGCCAAGCCGGTGCGCCTGGCAGAGCTGGCGCGCGCGTGCCGAGCAGCGCTCGATTACACTCGAGCAGATTCTGCGAGGTAGAGCGCTTCGCGCTCGAAATCTCTTACTATGGGCCGATGCTTTGCGGAAAATAAAACGCCGGAGGCTCCGATCTAATCGATCTCGGCGTGCTCCGGCGTGTACTTCGTCAGGCGGTGATGTCTAGCACGCGCTGCGAAACCGCTGGCTTTGAGGCGATTTCAGCGGCGGGCTGAGCGTCGCTGCTTGTCTGATCTTTTGATGCGCTTTCGTCCTGATCGGTGTCCTGGCGCATGTGCTGACCGTTACGCCGATGCTGCATAGCATCTCCAGCGCTATTGACGCGGTTACCGCTGTCTTTACCCTCTGGTGATCCGAACGTAGAGCTCGGCGGGAGCTGAATCCTTTCAACTTTCATAGTGCCCTCCTTGGCATATTTCGGGGAAATCCCCTTACCAAAGCGGTCGGCTAATCGGCGAAACTTCTTGATAGGTAAGATGCTGAACCCAGGTCGAGCGGACGTGGGAGGCTCGCGATGCCGATAATAAGGAGCATTGGTAGACACGCCAGCTAGGTGATTCCTCTAGAAAAATCAGAGGGTTGTTGCCTCGGTTCGGCGTTTTAACCTCAAGGAACGCCCTTCGCGGTCGATACTATTCCTTGCAAACGAAAAAAACATCCGGGCCGGTCCGGGTGGCACGGAGGGGGCATCCTAAAAAGTAGGATATGGGACGAGAACACAAGAACACAGCAATCTTCACCGCTTTCGATGACTACGAACAGCCTGAGTTGGCGACGCCCGAGAAGAACCTTCTGCGGGCAGTGCTCATCAACGCTATCGCCGATATGGGGCGCTCGGGTGAGTTTTCACGACGCGCTCGCGATTATTTCTTGAGCACCGAGGACGATTACATCTTCGCCTTCAAATCGGTCTGCTGGTACCTGAACATCAATCCGCACCACATTCTGATCCTCGTCGGGCTGGAAGAGGACAGACGCTTCCGTCCGATGGTTCCGACGGGTCCGACGGAGACGCAGATACTCACCAGTGACCGTCTCGACGTGTAGGTCGGGCAAGCCCTTGTTTTGACCTATAATGGCGTCTTTCCACGTGAACGTGCTCGTGCACGTCGGCATAACACCCGTTGTTCACTTTCCGCTCGAGCCTCAATTATTTCCCAAGGCATGCGATTCGTGCGATAGAGTGACTCATGCGTCACAGCTCTACCTCCGAAGAGGAGCATTTCGTCGGACTGAAGTTTCTCTACCGCGCCGGAGCTCGGAGAGACTCGCCGTTGGTCGTGTTGGTGCATGGCCGCGCGGGTACGCGTGAGGTGATCTGGACCTTCGAGCGATCAATCCCTGAAGCGGCCGCAGTCGTGTCGTTCCAAGCGTTCTTACCTGACGCTCTTGGTGGGTTTAGTTGGTGGGATATGGAGTCCACCGAGGATCGATCGGTAGCGATCGGGCGTGCCGCAGACAAGGTGTCGTTCGCCATTGAACGGATCACGGAGCTCTTCGATCTTGCCCCTCGGAGGCTCTACGGAATAGGGTTTTCGCAAGGATCGGTGCTGCTCTCGGCAGCGGTCCTGACAGGGGCTTTGCGTCTCGACGGATTGGGAGTTCTCGCGGGCTTCGTGCCGAAACCCGAAGGGAAGGTGCGGCTCCTGGGGCTCCCGGAGGTATTCCTGGCGCACGGCATCCAGGACGAGGTCGTTAGGGTCGAGCGGGCGCGCAGCGCGGCGGAGTATCTCCGATCGTTGGGATTGTCGGTTACCTACATCGAGGACGATGTCGGTCATAAGGTCGGTATTCAAGGTACACGAGCCCTGAAGGAATGGCTGGCCCAGCGAATCGCCTGAGGAAGCTCTTCCAACATGAGCTTTCATTCGGAGAGCTGAAACGACTGCTGCATCACCTT
>JBILEW010000115.1:0-10434 GCA_044351885.1 Bdellovibrionota bacterium | reverse complement strand
TAGCGCACATTGGTCTCACCTTTCAGGAACCACAGGAGTTCGTGAATGATCGACTTTAAGTGCACCTTCTTGGTTGTGACGAGCGGAAACCCTTCGTCGAGATTGAACCGAAGCTGTCGTCCGAAGACCGAGTAGGTCCCTACTCCGGTTCGATCGGGCCGAACGAGCGCACCACCGCGCTCGACTCCCTGCTCGGGTTTTCCATTTTCGAGAACATCGGCTACTAAATCGAGGTACTGTCGCATAGTTTACATCGTCTTCAACGCTGGCGGCTCAGAGCATAACCGCACAGCCCATTCAACATCAACCGTTGGTTCGAGACAACTGTGATGTCGACAGATGTAAAATGTGGCTGCACCGTTTGTTGGCGCCCTACCCTCCAGCATCGAGACCTTTTTCCCGCGCGCCGCCTGCCACACCAGACGGGTAAATGGTAGAAATCGCGACCAAAGCGCAAACGCCTCGCGCGGAGGCTCATCTCGACGCTCCGGTGCGGCGATAACGCATGCAGAGGGCCCGGCACGCCTTAGAAGGATAGCTGTAAGGGTCGAGGTAAAGAGGAGCGGCTGTCCCCCGATCTCACTGGGAGCCCCCTCCTCCAACGAGCGCGCCCGCGAGGCGAAGCGCGGCTCCGCGGTCAATTCGGCGAGGAAGTGGAGATTACTGAGCGCCACACCGTTGGGTGCCGGTGTAGCACCATCGATCCACTCGGCACCTCGGACCAGGATGCCCGGGGTCGCCGAGGAGATATAGGCCTGAAGATCTGTGCTCCAGAACCGAGCATCTTGTTCGTCGTGGAGCTGTGCGGCCCATTCGAGCCAGCCTTGGTCGCCAGTACATTCAAACAATCCAAGCACCCCGTGAATGAGGTAGGCGTAGTCCTCCAAAAGCGCCTCTATACCAGCGTTGCCTCGATAATACCGCCGCAGCAGCCCGGCGTCGCTCCACATCGTAGACTGGACGAAGCGCGCAGCCCGTAGGGCCGCATCAAGGTAGCGTGAATCTTGCAGCACCTGATATCCGGAGCACAGGGCGGCGATCGCCAACCCGTTCCACGAGGTGAGCACCTTGTCGTCGCGGTGAGGTAGCTCGCGCTTCGATCTTTCCCGTAGAAGCTCGGCTCGTGCATCGCGTATCTCTGGAGCCTCGGCGATACTCCAGTCGGTATCGCGGTCGAGTATCAACGCAGAGGTACCCCGCTCGAAATTTCCCTCACTGCTGACACCGTACAGCTCACACACCCTCTGCGCTCGATCAGGACCGAGCACCCGCGCTATCTCAGCAGGTGTCCAGGCGTAGAACTCCCCCTCTTTGCCAACCTCTCCGGCATCCTCTGCCGAATGAAAACCACCCCCCTCGTCGACCATCTCGCGCACCATGTAGTCGAGCGTTCGTGCAGCAACATCTCGACACAGCGGATCATTAGTGAGCTGCGCACCTTCAAGATACACCTGCGCCAGAAGCGCATTGTCGTAGAGCATCTTCTCGAAGTGCGGGATGTGCCACCTTGCATCGACCGAATAACGATGAAAGCCTCCACCGAGGTGGTCGAAGATGCCCCCTTTCGCCATGCCAACGAGCGTTCCCATAAAGGCCTCGATCGCGGCTGCATTCTTCGTCACGAGATACATCCGCAGAAGGAGTCGAAGCTGCTGGGTTGGCGGAAACTTCGGAGCGCCACCGAAGCCGCCGTAAGCCGTATCGTAGCGCGCTAGAATCTGCTCCACACCGCGCACGAGGGTTGTGTCATCGACCGCCTTGCGGCCGGGGCGGTGCTGCTTGGATTCGAGATAGCGGGTCAGTTCGTCGCCGGAACCGAGAACCTTTTCACGGTCCGATCCCCAGGAGTGCGAGATACCACGCAGGATCTGCACGAACTGGTCGCGATAGAAAAAGGTCCCGCCCCAAAAGGGCTTTCGCTCGGGAGTCAGGAACACCGACATCGGCCATCCACCGTGTCCGTGAATACCGACAACTACATCCATGTAGAGTTGATCCACATCAGGATACTCTTCGCGATCAACCTTGATCGACACAAAGTGTTCGTTCAGCACCTGCGCGACCTCGGAGCGCTCGAACGAATCGTGCTCCATGACGTGACACCAATAACAGGTCGAGTATCCGATGGAGAGGAACACAGGCTTGTCTTCACGACGCGCGCGTTCGAAGGCCTCATCGCCCCATGGATGCCACCATACCGGATTGTCCTTGTGTTGAAGAAGGTACGGACTCTTTTCGTGCTCGAGGAGATTTTTACCGGTCATCGTATGCCTTGCGAGATGCGGGGCTACGCCCCTACCGCCTTGGCACAGTAGACTACTTCGGGGCCAACCGAGAGCACCATAGCGAAGGACAGGCTGTCCGGCTCGGTAAATACCTCGCTACACACCCGTGTCGCCACCTGCGGTTGCTGCAGGAGCGGAAACCCTTCGGAGATCAAGGTTTCCAAGCATTCGAACAGCAAGGTCTCGTTGAGAGAGGTAAGCGGTCGCGAAAATACACACACGACGTCCTCGCCCTGCAATCCCACAGAGGCCAGCTCTACATCGACGATCGAATTAGCCCCCACAAAGGCCTTCTTGCGCGCTATGGACTCATCGGGAAACTCAGGAGCATCTCCCACGCGTACGTTCTCCCCTTCGGGAAGCTCGAAGAAGGGGAAGAGCTGGTTGTTGCGAAAGAGATAGACACTTCCCGTTCCGACCCGTCCCGTGGCTAGCTTTCCGTTCTCGATCACGACACCGAGCAGGGATGCAGCCATGCGCCCCCCGGCTGCCAACTTGTGTCCGAACGAGTATACCGAGGAGTTCGCGCTCCGAAAGGCGTCCTCGAGTACCCCGATCACTGCATCCTCGTCGCGCTCCGGACGAACATCCCGAGGCAGACCAGCATAATGAACCTCGACGCCATGAACGAAATAATCCAACGCTAAGCGATAGGCCACCTGGCTACCAAGCCCTTCCCGAACTACAGAGGAGCCCGCAAAAACCATCCTCGCCGGTTGCGCCACAGGATTGAGTGCCACGAACGACGAAACATCGCTCGGCGCCTTCTCACCTCGGAAAAAATCACAATCGAGACGGGTCAAAGCCATGGTTGTGGAGCCTCACACGGGTGTTACAACACCCTCCAAACAAGGTTAAACGGCTGACTGGTCCCTCGCAATGGGCTTTTTGTAGCCGCTCGGAGACACAGGAGAAATGATGACATGTACTGGTAATTGTAGTACCTGTTTCTAGCGAAGCACGGTCCATCCTGAAAAAGGAGCCTGTATCGAGCTGATCGCCTACACTAAAGGGTATATCTCATGCGCATACTTCTTGTTCCCCTGCTCACTATCGGCTTGGTAACAGGCTCAATCGTCGGGTGTTCAAAGGATTCTCAGACGACAACATCTTCCGCCTCCCTAGCTAGCAACCAGCTCCTCGAAGAGCCCCTGCTTAAGAAATTACCCACTACCGCCGTTGGCTTTCTCGTTTCCGATCTAACCGGCGACGGGTACCAGAAATTCAAAACATCCCCCTGGTTCAACGAGATGCCTCTACAGTCGGCGATGCAAGAGCTCGAACGTGCAGGAGGAGACGAAGGACAGAAGAAGATGGTCGAGGCTCTCTCCCAATTTCTTCAGAAGCTCGGCGCCATATCGCCTGATGGAAAGTCGACCGTCGATCAGGTAGTAGGCAAGGTTGTAGTAGTAGCCGACCGCCCCTCTGAGACATCCGACGAGTTCGACTTTGCTGCATACCTCTCGGCAGCGGGTTCGACCAACCTCAAGCAAAAGCTTCCGGTGCTGCGCGATGCATTGAAGGAGATCGGAGCCTCCGTCAGCGACGACACGGTTTCAGGCGCAGAGGCTTTCGTAGCCCTTTTCCCAACGTCTCTCGAAGAAGGAGATGATGCCGAGAAGCTCTCCCTGCACATAGGGGCTTCCGAGAAGCTCCTCGGAATTTCCGACAACAAAGCGCTCGTTCAAAACCTCTTCGCCACTCAAGAGACCAACGGCATCGACAAGCTCAAGGAGCTCCCAGAGTTCAAGCGTGCAGAGCCTGCAGTACGAGGCGCAGAAGCACCTCTATTCCTCGGCTTCGTGTCGACTGCCAAATTCCTTCCAGCGGTCAAGGCTGCCACCACTGAGAACGCAGCTACTACCAAGGCTTCCGAGTCGTCACCTGAGGATGAGACCGATGCCGATAACGAAGAGGCTCCTTCTGAACCGGATTTCAACCCGCAAGAGTTTCCGGTCGACTCGTTTATGATATCCCAAGGGATCGACAAGGCGCTCGTCACGAGGGGAGGCCTCGCAGTAACAGGAAAGACCGACAACCAGCGCACGATCTTCGGCGCGCTCTCCGACGGATCCTTACCGTCATCGGCGCAGAACCTACCTGCTGACATGGCTTTGGCTCTGGCCCTCGACACGAAGTCGCTCGCAAAACTCGAGCCTCTCTTGAAGCAGTTCGAGCAGAGCGGAGCCGCTGCGGTATTGCCTCAGATAAAAACCCTCAAAGGTCTGACGGTAGGTCTGCGCAACAGCGACAGCGGTTCCCCGATCCCGGAGATCGTTCTCGCTTTCGAGTCGGAAAAACGGGATGAGCTAGCAGCTACGCTCGAGAGCAGTCTCGGTGAAGGAATGAAGTTGACCGGACAAGAAGCCATGTGGATGTCCAAGGATGTGGCAGGAAGCTCCACGCGCTACTTCACGACGCTTTTGGGAGTCGGGCTCTTCATCAGCAAACCCGCCAACTCGAACACTGTGCTCGTGACCTCGTCTGAGCGCGCAGTAAAAGACATTCTCACGTCGGGTGGCCCAAAACTCCAAGGACCGACGGCGAGCGGCAACAAAGCCGGCTCGCTCTACCTCAACTTCACCGAAGTTGCGAATGTGATGGACAGCGTCAAGAGCAGCCTCGCGATGTTCACAGGTGGTGCCTCTGATATGGACAAAGCATTCGACTCGGCGAGGTTCCGCAACATGGGCGTGAGTGCTAGCACTCTCGGATACCAGAACGGCGTGTTCGTGATCGAGTCGACACTCGAAAAACCGGCAGCCAAGTAACTCCTCTCCAAACCTCTCTACCATTCGGATGCTACTCGAATGGTAGAGAGGACCCGCGGGACGCCCGCCTCGAAGCATCGAGGGTGATACATAGTCGTGACAATCGTCTGACCTCGACAGCACATCGGGTGAAGCCCTTATCCATTAGGGCTCATCATAAAGGGAAATGGCTGACGCTGGTCTTCGTGAGAGCACACTATGATGAATACCCTCGCCCAGGTTCTTGAAATCGCTAGCAGACTTGATCACTTAGGCACGTGTGCCGAGTGGATCGCGCGTGAAACTGTACACACCGATAACGGCGTTTCTCAGACGGGAACCCTCATCTCGGTCTTGGCAGAGGATATCCGCGAAAAAATTAACGCTCTCGTAACGGAGCTGGAGCAGCTGAGCGAGGTCGAGCAATCGCACTGAGAGCCCCCTCCAACCTCCCTAACCCATTGAAGACACACGGCGTCTCGGGATTCTTAAAAGCCCCCGGGGCGCCGTGAGCTTTTTCTGATTCATTTCCCCTCCCGGACCTGATAAGGGGACATATCGTTTCGGTAGTTATTAGGGACGGACTATGAATCAGGCAGTTGCATCACCTCGAAGAATCTGGAGCTCAGTCGAAGGGCGTGCTCGTCTTCACGATGTTCGACAGCCGGTCCGTCGCCCCGTACTGATCCAATCTCACACACGTACCTTCGCCTCCGAGATACTCGTACTCGGTATGACCCTCGCGGTGCTTCAGATACTCGATGGACTCCTGACAGGGATCGGAATGGCTCACTTCGGTGTGCACATGGAAGGAAACGCGCTCCTGCGTACCTTGATGAATCACGTTGGATACATACCAGCTCTCGTCCTAGTTAAAACCGTAGCACTCGGAGTAATCGCTGGCTTGTGTACGTGTGCCCCCAAAATCCGCTGGCTGAAACACGCTTTCCAAGGAATTATCGCTCTCTACGTTGTCGCTGCCATCCTGCCCTGGAGCGTTCTCTTGACCAAGGAATTCTTAGGATAAACTCCGCACGGCAGACCGCCGAGGCCCCCTTCAGGAACCTTGGACTCCTCCACATAAGGTGTCTATACTCGTAGGCGTCGAACGACTTAACGAGGCTGGGCTATGCGAGTAACGAAGTGGGGGGAATGCGGCATCTTGTGCGCGCTTTATTTGGCGCAGCGCTACGATGATTCGACCGTTGGCGCTTCCGATATCGCCGAAACCCAGGGGCTCGATCTTCAATACACCCAACAGATCCTTCACCGCCTACGGAAAGGTAACGTAATCGAAAGCGTTCGGGGCCCCAAAGGCGGCTACCGGCTTGTAAGGTCGCCAGAGAAAACAACTCTCAAGGAGATCCTGTACGCAGCCGAGGGCGACACCTTCCAGATTATCTGTGACCATGCACCGATTCATCCGAATGCCACCTCTCCCAACCAATGCGCGACCAAGGAGACGTGTAGCCTCCACGGGGTATGGCAGGATCTCCGCACAGCGATCGATGCCCTACTCGAGCAGAAGACCCTTGCAGACCTCCTCACTCAGCCTCAGGGGAGTACTCCCCTCGTTCAACTCGGCAAGAAAGATCTAGCGCCCTCAACCTCAAAGGTCTGATCGCGATTAGTGCATGTTGCTCGTACCAGAGGGATAGTGATTGGCATCGCCATTTACCGACGCCGATCAGATCACACGGAGTACGTATGCGACACCTTTTTTTCTCGTTCTCTCTCCTCCTCGTGTCCGGCTGTAGCACCATGTCCACGCTGACGACTCCCAAGACCCCCGATCTCTATCCGAACACAAAACTCGCGGAAACACCTCGTGGACAGGTTCAAGGGGACGTCAATCACTGTATGGCGCTCGCTGACGAATACATCAAGCAACCGAACCGCTACACAGAGATCGCCAAGCAAGGCCTCATCGGTGGAGCACTAGGCGCTGGAACAGGGGCCGTGGCGGGCGTGATAACAGGTGAAACGGGCCGCGGAACGGGCGCTGGTGCTGCTGTTGGAGGTATTCTCGGGGTCTTAAAAGGGATGAGCGAGATGAACGAGCGAAGTCCGTCATATGAACGATTCGTCGAACACTGCCTCCAGAAAGAGGGCTACGAGATCGCGGGGTGGAGTTCCAAGAGTAGCCAGGTTTACTAGGGAAGCGAGGGACGCGTCTCAGCCGCACTGATCAAAATCGTTCGATTCAAAGGTACGCGGTACTAGCGCAAGAGGCCTTTAATCAACTCCAGATCCCGACCATCGACCTGCAAGGCTCGTGCGGTGGGCGCCTTGAAGCTCCCGCCAAGTAATCCCTGCCAAGCGCCTGCCCACAGAAACGTCAACCTGCACTGACCTGAGTACCGATCCACATACGCCTTCGTCTCTTTCCAGGAGATCGGCTTGGGCGGAATTCCTGGGCGATGTGGGAACGAAATGTCGGTGCCGTCCAGATTCGCGATGCACCGATCATCGGGAGCAAAGGATGGATTCGCACCGTGCAACTCCAGATAATCTGCCCCTGCATAGCTCTTGTCCCTCAAATTACCCACGGGGTTTCGGACAACTTTGTACGGCCAGTTCTCCTTGACGAGGCGCAGAATCACTTGGTACGCGCTCGGAGAATAGTTGTCTTCGAGGCCAGTCGAAAGTAGCAATTCGTCGCCTGGACGAGCGAATCTCTTTACAGCGGTAGAGATCTCCTTGATGCGGTTGACGATCGTATTCACGAGCTTCTCGTCCTCTTTTTCCAAGAGGCGATTCAGCTCTTTCGGCGAAAGTCCAGCGCCGATCTCAGAGTCCTCGCACCGCTTGTTGCGAATGCAGGGTCCATTTAGCAAATGAATCTCCAACGTGTGGGGCTTCTCCGAGGCAGTCTCAAACCACTTTCTCAAGCAGGAGGTATCTGTTCCGAAAGTTCCCCAAAGGATGGCGAGCGCAGGCTCGGCACCCTCGTCAAAGATTTTAAGAGCATCAGCGCACGGGAATTGTGGAGACAAAAGAGCGAAATACGCAACACCAATGTCTTTTGATTCGGCTGATGTGGACGACACTACGGTCGTGAAAGGAAGCGACACGGTCGCAAGAATCCAAAAGATGTATCTAATCATGCGCCGTGATGTTACACACAGGTACTTGAGAGCACCAGTGTGAACGACTCTACTGCGAATCCTAAGTTTACGAGATTTTCCGTCCCTATTGCGGCGCCGGGCGACGGTGCTTCATCTTCCGTTGGCGTCCTGAAACCTCTTCCTCATGCGCCGTGAAAGCTGCTGCGGGGCAATCAATAAGATCTGGCAAGGGAGCATTCATGAGCGACTCGACTATCGTCGACGTGTTCACCGCGAGCCAATCGTATCCTTCGGAAGAAGGATGCAAGCCGTCCTCTCCTAACAAGGCTGGGTTCATGCGATGGAATTGAGGACCAGCTCCCACGGCACCAGCCGGAAGACCGACGAGAAGCTTGTTGATGCCATCGGACCAATTTTTTTGAGCCGGAAGTGTGGTGGGAATCAAGGTCGCAATCGAGATGTGCGGTCGGGTGCCACGAGAGCTTTGGGCCGCACAGGAGATCAGCTTGGCCACAGAGCGCAGATTGGCGACCGTGCGCCGAGGGCCCGTTTCGGCCCAAAAATCGTTGATCCCCGCAGAAATTACCACGACGTGAGCGTCTTGGAGATGTTGCTTGAGTTCGGTGATGCGGTAGGGATCCAATTGATGCCTGGTATAGGCGAGCAAGCCTGCTGACGTCGAACCCGGCAACGAGATCGCTTCAAAACGAGCACTTTGGTAACGAGACGTGAGCCTAGAGAGTATGCCGTGTTTGGAGATGTCATCTCCTTTTCCCCCGACGATACTGTCACCGATAAAGAGGACCTTTACCTTGGACTGAAGCTGAGGATCCTGGACTTTGAAGGCGGTTGAGTGCAACGCCACTGCTATCAGCGCCGCTGACACCAAAGCTCTGAGCTTGAAACCGCCTAACAACCACATAATCAAAACCTTTGCTTTATTCACGCTTAGTGTCATGACAGGAGGCATTTTCGGCAACAGGTAATTATTAGAACGGTCGTTGGCCCAAGGGGTTTTGTGCGAGCTTCATGTTTCTTTCGATGCTCGCAGACCAGAAAGGAGCTCCCTAGACCTATAAAACACCCGTTGTCTTGTGGCGATATCAGCAAGTTATCTGTGGTCGAAGGACATTTTGCAGCGCTGGCGGTGCTTCTCTGTGGGGGCATAGCGATCAGTTGTCTAGTCTTCGGCAAAAGAAGAAAACGCCGTCTCGTCAGCATCATCGGGCTGGGAGTACACGTACACGTACGCGCACCTGAAGCAGAAACCTTTTCCGTTATCGCTCGATACAGAGCGGAATGCTCGACTATGAAAGACTAGACGTCCACCGCATAGCACTCGATTTCGCCACCACCACTGCGAAGATTCGGGAGCGACTACGGTGTCAGCTTGAGATATACCTGCGCACCGGTCGATACAACGATCTTTTCTCCTCGCCCTGCCGATAGCTCCAGATCACCAAAAACAGCGGTATTTTCGCGAGACTCTACTGAGATAGGTGCTTTGAAGCGGCTCCCTCCACCGAGCACCTGACAATCGACCGGCGCAAAGGTGGCAGCTCGAAAATCCGGAGTACTCGAAGACGCTCGCCACAGCGCACATCGCGAGATCGTAGCCTCGCCTTCACCAGAAACGATCGCCACACCGTTTGCAGCGGAAGAAAATCGCCATTTAAAGCGAGGGAGCGGATGGTCATTCATGACTGAGCGAACGAAGGAGACGATAGCATCCCCAGCCGCAGCCTCGCTCAGAACGCCATGACCTACATTCGGAAGGATTCGGAGCATCTTCGGCTCCGGCAGGGCATCCCAATACCGACGCACCGAATCGACGACCCAGTACGGATCGTTTGCTCCGAGTAGGACGAGCTTGGGCATCTTGTAGCGCGGGAAGAACGTAATCGGATCAATCCACGAGATGAGCTGCGCGACACGTGGCTCGCGCAGGCTGTTGGTAAGACCAAGCTCCGTGTAAGGCCGAATCTTTTCCGAGTCCCGACCGTAGCGCTCACGCATCAAGGAGACCTGCTGCTCCATCGAAACCATCTCGAACACAGCTGGCACCATCGCGGCGATTCGCGGATCGACCGCTGCGGTCAGATACGTGGTCCATCCACGCTTCGAAGCCCCGATAAGAACTACCTTGAGGTCTTTCTCTCCGAGAACCTCTTCGAGGGTATCGATGCCCTTCACGACACTGGAGACCATCGGGAAAAGAAGCGGCCAGGAGCCATCTCCCGATCGACGGTACTGATCGAGGGAGAACGAAAGGAGATCGTCCTCCTTCTTGCCACCGTAGAGGGGTTGATTGGGCACCCGAGTCAATACGAC
>JBILEW010000168.1:0-3799 GCA_044351885.1 Bdellovibrionota bacterium | reverse complement strand
TTTTCTGCGGAACGTTGCTGCTCGCTCCCCCCGTCACCACCCGTCAACAACACCACGACGAGATCACGTCGGGCAAGCTGCGTTGGAGTCTTCACGAGCAGTTCGTGCCTCCAAGGAATTCCACGCCACACCTGGCTTTGAAAAGCTACACGAGCGGGCCCGGAGGGCGTCGCCTCGACTACCTTGATTGCCGAGGCTGGGCCGAGCGATGCAAGATAGCTCTCGAGCCCTTCAGCAGAGAGACCCCGAGAAAAAAGAAAACTAAAAGCGACTATCGATACGAGTAGAACACGAACCATGAGAACCTCTGAAGAAACAGGACCTCCTTATTCTACATAGGAGCGAGCCCGCCTGAAAAGTCCGCCGTGTGGTCAAAGTATCTGCTCCAAGCGAGCGGAACCGAGACGAAATTACTTCTTGCGGGTACGTTCACGTTTACGCGCATGAGCACGTTCACGTGGTCCATCCCATTGTCGAGCCCTACTTGATAGCCGGCAAAAACGAGTACTTGAGCAGTTTCGGCTCTCCACCTCGCCGGATCTCTATATTCGCCTCGTTCTCCTTCTGCAAGAGCTGCACATACATCACGAACTGTTCCGGTTTTTTGATCAGATAACCATCTGCTGCCACCAAAACATCGGAATTTTCTATTCCTAGGAGCGAGTACACACTACCCGGCCGCACATCGAACACCCGGTACTCGTAGCTCTGTCGCGAAGCTACGGATTCGTATATCGGGACCAAGCGAATCGTATTGTCCGCACCCTTGGAGAGGGTCGATTGCAGATCTCGACGCTGAAGGGTGTAGGTTGTAACTCGCAACGCCGGCGGAATAGGGCGAATCTCGTCGATTCGCTTCGGCTCACTAGGACGCGAGGTAGCGCAACCGATTCCGGCGAACAGTACCATTGCGGCAAATAAAAATCGTCTCGTCAGCATATACCCCCTCCCCTTTAGCAGCGAACTCACCTCATCTCCCTGTCGAGCACTTCGAGCTCACACATACGCTCTACCGAAGCAGGATCGATTCGATGGAATCGGGATCGTTCTGCTACCACTATTCCCCGAATCTGGTCGTACGCTTGGTCGAGTTCGTGATTGACGATCAGGTAATCGATCGGCCCCGGCTTTCCAGCAAGCCCCAAAAGTGCCTCGTACTCGTCCCGTGTAGTCGAAAATCGCCGCCGTACCTCTTGGGGATCAACCGTACCGCGGTTGAACAAGCGCTCCTTGAGCGCCTGAAAGCTCGGCGGCACGATGAATATGGTAACCGTATTGTCCGGGAAGGCCTGCTTGAAGCTGACAGCTCCCTTAACGTCGATCTGGAACAGGAGATCCTTCCCGGCATCGATCCCCGCAATCAAGTTAGCTTTGAGGGTACCGTACAGATTTCCATGTATCTCCTCCCACTCGAAGAACTCTCCACGCTCCCTGCGCTCCTCGAACTCCTTGCGAGAAATAAAATGGTAGCTGGTCCCCGGAACCTCCTGTGGGCGCGGCCCCCTGCTCGTTACTGAGACCGAATAGTGGAGGTCGGTGGGAAACTCGCTAATAAGTCGGGAGCAAATCGTGGTCTTGCCACTCCCTGTGGGACCGATCAGAACAAACAAGATACCCTTTCGAATCAACCCACGATCCATGCGTACTACTCCACGTTTTGAACCTGCTCACGGATCCGTTCGAGCTCTGCCTTGGCATCCACGACGCGACTCTGTACCGCCGCATCCTGTGCCTTCGATCCGATCGTATTGAGCTCTCTCCCGATCTCTTGAACAATAAAATCGAGCTTCCGTCCCACCCCGTCGGAGTGCCCTTTGAGTGTGCTCGAAAAGTGTTCGAGATGCGTTTCGAGGCGCGAGAGCTCCTCACTTACGTCGACCTTGTCTGCGAGCAGCGCCACCTCGAGAGCTAGGCGCTGCGGGTCACCTCGCAACTCAGGCGCCAGCGCCTGTATCCGAGATTCGAGCGCCTCCTTGAGTCGCGCCGGGGCCGCTTCCGCACCTCGAGAGATCTCGGCGCGAATAGAAGCGATGCGCGCAAGGCGCCCAGAGATGTCGGCTACGAGAGCGTTACCTTCCTGTTCGCGCATCGCTGCGAGCGCTTCACTCGCTGTATCGATCGCTCCAAGCAGTTGCGCAACCTCGGCCTCACCAGGAGTCGAGGCTTCGTCCCCCGCTCCCTGCTCGCGCAATACGAGCTGCCCGAGAAATCCACTCAAACCTTCCGTTCCGATCCCATACATCTTGCACGCTGCTGTGTAACTCTTGACCAGACGATCGAACGATTCCGACCGCTCCGGGGACTGCGGCGATGTCGCCCCCACTACGCGCCGAACCACCGACACATCGATACGGCCACGCTTGTGGAGGCGCTGGAAGAGCGCCTTTACGTCACGCTCCACTATCGAATAACAGCGCGGAGCTCTAAAAGCGACCTCTAGAAAGCGGTGGTTGACTGAGCGCACCTCGATCTCTATCTCGACATCTTGATTTCCGCGCGCGACACGCGCGAATCCGGTCATGCTGCGAACGGCGGGCGACGTTGACATCGCTAGTCTGCCTCCCAGCGAGAGATCTCCGAGCGCAATCTGAGCGGGTCGATCGCAACCGTTCCCACCTCCGAAACGACGATACCCGCGGCGATGTTACTCAAGATACCCGCTATGGTCGGCGATGCCCCAGCGGCGAGCGCTGCACAAAACAGCGCAGTGACCGTATCACCGGCACCGCTCACATCGAAGACCTCCTTGGCGGCCGTCTTCAAGTGTATTCCTTCGGTGGTCTCGGCCATCTTGACGATCATGCCGTCCTCTCCGAGCGTCACCACCATCATCTCTGCATTCCAGCGTTTGCTGAGGATATCGGCGGCCGCGAACGCATCGCGCACCGAGGAGATCGAAACACCTGAGGCTATCTCGGCCTCTTTGCGGTTCGGCTTGGCTACACTCATGGCGCGATAATTCTGATAGTTCAGTGGATGAGGATCCACGAAGAGCGGTCGAGAACCGAGCCCCAAACGTCCACTCTCCTTTGCCTTGTGGAGGCAATCGAGCACGGCATGCGATACTGCTCCTTTGCCGTAATCAGATACGATCACCGCACGGTGCGCATCCATGGTCTTTTCAAGGAGTGAAGCCATACCCTGTGATACGGACGCAGGCCCCTCGCCGCGCTGCTCACGATCAATTCTCACGATCTGTTGGGTCTGCGCGATCACTCTTGTCTTGAGGACCGTAGGTCGAGTTGCGTCAACGATCACCCCCGAGTGTCCAGCTCCTATCTCCGAGAATAAATTGAGAAGGCTCTGACCATCCTCGTCGTCGCCGATCACCCCTGAGACCTCGACCGTTGCACCAATCGCACGCAGGTTACGCACTACGTTACCGGCACCTCCTAGTCTGTCGTCGGTCCTGTTGACCTCTACGACCGGCACCGGAGCCTCTGGAGAGATCCGATCGACCTTGCCCCACACATAGCGATCGAGGATGAGATCTCCCGTAACCAAGATCGGGATCGAGACGATACGATCGAGCGTTTCAAGCAGCTCCTGGGGTTGGATCTTTTTCATATCAGCTTTATAGCAAGGAGCCCCTCCGGACGCTACCAGGGCTCGGCGATATCAAGCGGCTGTAATTGCTCGCTTTAACTGCTCCAAGACCTGCTCTGGAGTTATGAGTCGCATACACACCTTGTTCAATCCCGGACACACCCGTCGTTTACACGGAGAACACCCAACCTTGGATACCAGTGCGAAGCTCTCACAGCCGCGGGGAACGTTACGGGTGACGGAGGTCGGGCCG
>JBILEW010000006.1:0-80248 GCA_044351885.1 Bdellovibrionota bacterium | reverse complement strand
AGAGATGTGCGCGGGACCGGAATCAGGTCCGAGACACGCTTGCGCTCCTCGAATGACCGCCACTGCCTCCTGGAGAGATGTTCTTCCAACGAGATTTACAATCGACACCCCTGCGTCGATGCCCTGCAAACGCGCTGCCATGTCGAGCTTGGAGCGGTCCCCTATCAACACCACCTGCTCGACACCGATCGCTGCGATCTGTGAAAGGAGCGCTCTGTATCCCTCCTCTGGCCAATCCTTCGTATCCCACGACGAGCCGAGTACCACACCGACGTAGCGGGAACCAAGCTCCGAACGCCACTCAGGCGAGAACTGCTCCAGGGAAACCCCCTCCAAACCGGACTTGAGGACTTTGGGCCAAGGAATTCCCATCGGCTCGAGAAAGCTCAGATAGTGCTCTATCTTGGAGACCTCCTCTCCCTGCTCCCGAACGGTGCAGGTGTTGAAGAGCCAGTTGAACTCCTTGGCATCACTACGATGGAATCCTATCCTCTGCGGTGCTCGCGACATCCAGGAGAAGAGACCACTCTTGAAGTGTCGTTGCAGATCGAGCGTCACGTCGAAGCTCCTCGAACGTAGCGCCTGACGAACCTCGAGCACCCCCCGAAAACCGCTCTTGCGCTGAAAAACGATCACGTCGTCGATATATGGATTGAGCTTTACGATCGAGGCACTCGCAGGCTCGACCAACCACGTCACGTGAGAAGCGGGGTCAGCTTCCTTGATAGCCCCCACGACGTTCATCCCGCGGACCACGTCTCCAATCGCACCGAGAAGCACTATGAGGATGCGCCGCGAACCTGCGGACTGGCTGCCCTCACGGTCACTCATGGTGGCTCCGCAATGTAAGCGACATCTTCTCGGTAAGAACAGGGGAGAGTCCGTGCTTGATCACAGCTCGGCGCCAGCGCCTCAGGTAGCATTCGCGAAGTTGCGACTCCGTGCCACGGTACGCGTGCGCTTTGTCGAAATCGACGATGAAGATAGTACCATCTTTGGCGACCAGCACATTGCCCGGATGAAGATCGACGTGTAGCACTTTGTTCGTAACGAGGATACGCAGATGCGGCGCGAGCCTCTCCATACACGCGTCGAGCGCCTCGGGCTCGTCCAAGCTCACCTCGACCAGGGTGCGCGTATCGGGCAGCTCCTCCATAATCAGCCAGGTGTTGTAAAAGAGATTTCCCTTCGTGACGTACACGAGGGGACGAGGGGCGTTGATTCCCATAGCACGCACGCGCTCGAGCATCACGAACTCCGCGCGCGATCGCGATGGTCCGATATTGAGGAACCTCCCGCCCGTCAGGGAACGTAGCAACCCCCCGTGCGTGTACCGTTTGACAAAAACCGCTCCGAGCCCCGGAATATCAGCAGTAACACTTCTGCCCCGCCCTCCGAGCACACCTCGAGGCGCCTCGTCGAGCTTCACACGCACCAGGTGCACGAGCTTGTTTGCAACTTCGTCTGAGAGAGGCTCACGGCTAAAGAAGTGATACGGGCCTCGGAAGACACGCTCGAAGGTGCGCGCATGCAGGTCATTTCGAACAGCAATAGTGGTACTCATACGCAGCCGTTCGCACTCCCTCGATTCCATACCCCCTGCTCTACCATGAAATCCTCCAATGGGCGAAGAACCTGGGCACTCGAGACCCCCGTCATACACATCCTCGTACCTGTAGGGCACTTCCTCGAACCGTGCCTGCGACACGGCTTGCAGAACAGATCCCGCCTTTCGACGACCACAGCCTTATTCTGCCACGGCCCAAAACCGAACGCAGGAGAGGTCGCACAAAATACTGCTACGGTTGGCGTTTGTACCGCAGAAGCTATGTGGAGTGCCAGACTGTCATTACACACTAGTGCCCGCGCCCCCTTCACCAAGCGCACGATCTCCAGCACTGTGGTCTCTCCGCAGAGATTAAAAACGAGCGCGCCTGGTAGATCACGGGCGACTGCGTCACATGCAGATTGGTCGGAGGGTGCTCCGGTAATAACTACGCGCGTTCCCCGTCGAACTATCTCGGCAGCGAGTTCGCGAAATCGCTCGGGGCTCCACTGTTTTGTCTCCCATGCGCTACCCGGAGCGATGAGGATGTAAGGAGAAGCATCACCAAGCACCTCGCACACCTTCGGAGAAAGCTCCTCGTCTCGCGGCTCCGGGGCACGTAAACGCGCGAACGCTCCGTCATGCAGCTCGCCTCGTTCAACGAGCTGTTCCACCTTGGACCCCGCCTCACCCTGCAAATCGGCCGCAACGAGCTGTAGATTCCTCACGACCTCGTGCGCCGTGGCGGAGCGCTGCACACGACGTGAATACAGAAATCCCAAAAACGCATCGGTGTAGGCTACACGCTCTTTTATCCTTGCACGCCACAAGAGCATACTCGTGCGCGGCGAGCGATGAAACGAATACACTCGATCGAAGCGCTCCCCTCGGAGCTTCTCGGCCAAGCGCCCGAGTCCTTTCATCCCACGATGCTCTCCCTTACGGTCGAACACGATCACACCGTCGACCAAGGGATCTCGGGAAACCAGCTTCGCCAGGGAAGGTGAGCACAGCACTGAGATACGCGGCGGAACCGCACACTGCTTGAGCACCTCGATAACGGGACTAGTGAGGAGGATGTCTCCGAGAAACCCTTTGGGCACCAAGAGAACGTGGGGTGTCACGGCGTTACCTATCGTTGCGTCAGGCAGCGGCTTGCTGATCATTCATCACCGGCAAGCGCGAAGCACGCTTCGAGTTGGTGGCGAGCTGACCACATGCCGCAGCGATGTCAGCACCCTTCGACCATCTGATGAAGGCCTGATGTCCCTGCGTATTCAGATACCGCTGCCAGGTGTGCACCCACTCCTTCTTCGGAGAATCGAAGCCGAGCCCGGCGTTATCGTTGTATGGGATGAGGTTAATTTTCACCGGCAGCCCGCGCATCATCTTTGCAAGACGTTGCATGTCCTCCGTCGTGTCGTTGATCCCACCGAGCATAACGTACTCGATAGTGACCTTCTTACGCGGCCCAACCGGGAAATCCTTCACCGCCGCAAGGAGCTCCGAGATCGGAAAGCGGTCGTTGATCGGCATGACCTGCGAACGAACCTCATCGGTCGTGGCATTGAGCGAAACTGCCAGGCTCACCGAAACATCGCTAGCTGCAAGCTTTCGGATCGCCGGTACCAAACCAACGGTGGACACGGTTACCTTACGCGGCGACATGCCAAGGCCTCGAGATTCCGTGAGGAGCTTCACCGCTCGCGTCACCCCATCGAAGTTGTGAAGCGGCTCGCCCATCCCCATGAATACGATATTCGAGAACGAATCACCGAAATTCTGGGCGTCCTCGATCACACCGTTGACCTGTCGGATTATCTCCGAGGTCGAAAGGCTGCGTTTGAGCCCCATCGTGCCGGTACGACAGAAGCGGCACCCCATGGCGCATCCGACCTGCGACGACACGCACAAGGTCATGCGGTTTGGCTGCTTAATCATCACGGACTCGACGAGATCTCCCCCTTCGACCTCGAAGAGATACTTGCGCGTCCCGTCGACGCTGATGTGTCGCTCGTGGATCCGGGCCTTCGGAAAGAAGAAGTGCTCTGCGAGCTTCTGTCGCAGCTCCCGACTAATGTTGGTCATCTGCTCGAGATCGGTCACCCGCTTACGATATACCCACTCGAAGAGCTGGGTCGCTCGGAAACGGGTAGCCCCGAACTCAGATTCCAAGACCTCTGCCAGTTCAGAATAGCTGTAATTGAAAAAATCCTTCGCTGGCTCGGTCACAGCTCACCTATGCAAGCTCGGGGAAAAACAACTTGATCTCGACCGCAGCGTTGGCCAGGCTATCGGAGCCGTGGACTGCGTTGGCAGCGATGCTCTCGGCGTACAGAGCACGGATCGTTCCAGCATCTGCCTTCTTGGGATCCGTGGCACCCATGAGCTTACGATTCAGGTTAACCGCATCGGGACCTTCGAGTACCGAAACTACCACCGGGCCGGAAACCATGTAATCGATCAGCTCACCGTAGAAAGGACGATCCTTGTGCACGATGTAGAACTCGCCAGCCTGAGCCGGAGTCAGTGTCATCATCTTGCATGCAACGATCTTGAGACCTGCCTCCTCGAAGTGCGAGAGGATCTTCCCAACCAGGTTACGAGCGGTTGCATCAGGCTTGATAATCGAAAGGGTACGTTCAGTAGACATATCGTTGTTTCCTACACCATTTTTCAAAGGGGACCACTCGGTCACCACTCAAGTCATCTCATTCGCACGGCTTAATCCGAGTTTGCGCGCGAAACTAACTAAGAGCCTCGAAGCTCCCTTGAAACTCCGTACAAGGCCTGCACAGAGACATTCCTGCCGACAGCGCTCCAAGGCCACCCACTATAAACGCCCCACGAATCTAACTCAAGTCATTGAAAGGTTGAGGATTCTTGGTACTCATACCGACTATTCTCGCTTATTCCGACAGCTGCGTATGCGCCCCCTAAAAAGGGCTAACTCCCCAGTACGAAACAAGAAGCAGGGTCTCCCTCCGCACAAAAACGTCGTTCTTCCATTCAGGAGCTTGGCACACAGGGAGCGCTCAGCGCCTCAGGAATAAGAGAACAGAAACTCCCCCCTTACCGCACTCTCCTAACTCTTTGTTCAGATCCCTAACTGCCGGACTATAGCGTTCTCCAAAAGCCCGTAGCGAAATCTAGGCTTTTGGAGAACGCTATCGATTCGCGGATGCGAATCAAAACAACAACCTATAGTGATGTACGGCAAAAGCCTTGCCAGTTCTACTGGCAAGGACTTTTGCACATCACTATCGGCAGCCGCGGAGCGGGACAACTCGTCAGCCAAATCTCCGCATACGCTCGCGCGCCCGCTCTTCGACGCGGTCACACATCATGGCGCACAGGGTAAAAACCGTCTGATCAGCTATCGAGTAACGGGCGAAATTCCCCTCCTGCTCTCGTTCCACGAACCCTGCAGAGAGCAAGACTCCGAGATGTTTCGACACATTCCCCTGCTGCATACCGGTAGCCTTCATCAACTGCGACACATTCAGAGGCCCCTGCATGAGCGCCCGCAAGAGTCGCAACCGCGACGACTCAGAAAGGACGCCGAAAAAATGGGCGATCTCCGAAAGATGCGCGTCGGTGAGCCCCTTCGTAGCGCGCGTCGTGCGTACCTGAGGTGTCGTGCTTTTACGCTTGCCTTTTATCTTATCCATTACTATATAGTAGTATAGATATATGCTTGCGTAGTCAAGATAGAAGAGGAGTTCAAACTACCCATGACCACTACACAGTCCACTTCGTCGTTCGGAATCATCTCGCCGCAGGAAGTAGCCGCTCAGAAGCAAAGCGTGCTCCTTCTCGACGTACGCACCCCTGCTGAATTCGAGGAGTCTCATATCGATGGGGCAGTTCTGCACCCTATTACCGAACTGAACCCTGGCGAGGTGGCGCGTTTGAGTGCTGGCAAGCGAGAGACGGTCGTGATCTGCCGCTCGGGTGGCAGAGCTCGGCAGGCCGCCGAGAAGCTCGTTAGCAGCTCGCTACCGAGCGTGCGAGTAATGGAGGGTGGAATGCAGGCGTGGGAGCTGTCGGGACTGCCGGTCGTTCAGGGTCGTAGGACGATCTCTCTCGAGCGCCAGGTTCGGATCGCTGCTGGAGCCCTCACCTTCATTGGAGCAGCGCTCGGTTACTTCGTGAACCCCGCTTGGATAGGGCTCTCTGCGTTTGTCGGAGCCGGACTGATGTTCGCTGGCATCACCGACACCTGCGGAATGGCACTCGTTCTCGCTCGCATGCCGTGGAATAACCGCGGCTCTTCCGGGAAAAGGAATTGTTGTGCAACCTAGGGAAGCGAGGCAAAACCTACCCGTCGCGAGAAAGGGGAGGTTTGATTGATATTTGATTTTCGCGGCGGAGAAAAACCGCAGATGTATCCTCTGCGATACATTGAGGATTTTTCTTTGTCGCGAAAATCGAAGAGCAATCAAAGATCCCCTTTCGCAGCAGGGAGGGGTTTTGCCTCGCTTCCCTAGGCAGGCAGGCCCCCTCCCACAGCCTCACGCGCCTTGGATCGAGCGCGACTAGAGAGAACTCTTTAAGATCCGCTAGGAGAGATATGCTACTCAGACAGATATTCGACCCGTACCTCGCTCAATATGCATACCTCGTCGGATGTCAGAAGACCGGCGAAGCTTTAGTGATAGATCCAGAGCGTGATATCGATCAGTATCATGAGCTCGCGAAACAAAACGGACTCCGCATAACAGCGGTAGCTGAAACGCACATCCACGCCGACTTCGTCAGCGGGGCGCGGGAATTTGCTCGAGACCCGGCGATACACCTTTACCTGTCCGACGAGGGCGGCCCCGGATGGACCTACGAGTGGCCCAAAGGGCGTGGCAACATCCACCTTCTCAAACACGGTGACACCTTCACGGTCGGCAACATCCGTATCGAAGCCGTGCACACTCCGGGACACACACCCGAGCACCTCAGCTTTCTCGTTACAGACATCGGTGGAGGGGCGAGCGAACCGATGGCGCTCGCAACTGGGGACTTCCTCTTCGTCGGAGACGTGGGCAGACCAGATCTCTTGGAATCGGCTGCCGGCGTGAAGAACGTCATGGAGCCGTCAGCACGAACACTCCGGGCATCACTTGCGGAACGGCTGGCCCCGTACTCAGAGTATCTACAGATACTCCCCGGCCACGGAGCAGGTAGCGCTTGCGGAAAATCGCTCGGGGCGGTCCCGACAACGACCCTCGGGTACGAACGACGATTCAACGCGCCATTCAAACTCGCCCTTTCAAACGGTGAGGCCTTCGTCAAGGATATCCTCCAGGGACAACCGGACCCGCCGCTCTACTTTGCCACCATGAAGCGCGTCAATCGCGACGGCATCGCAGTAACAGGCGGGATTCCGCACCCCGTCAAACTCACCGCACGGGAATTTGCCCATGCAGTACAAGGTTCGCAGGTAAAGATACTCGACACGCGGGGCAACAGAGAGGATTTCGATGCGGCTCATGTCCCTCACGCCATACTGGCGCCTCTGCACTCTCCGTTCTTTTCAAACGCCGCAGGGTCCTTCCTCGCCCCCGAGGACGAGATCCTATTGATGCTCGAGCAACCCGGAGATGTAGAGCTCGCAGTACGCCAACTCTACCGCATCGGATTCGACAAGGTGACCGGCTGGATAACAGTGGAGGAAGCGCGAGCGTACAAACTCCTTACGGAAAATACGCCGCGCGTACAGTTCGATGATTTCGATGCTGCGATCGCCGATCAGCAAGGAGCGATCGTTGATGTCAGAACCAGCTCAGAACACCAGAACTCTCACCTCCCGGGAGCCATCTCGATGCCCTACACGCGGCTGAAGGAGCAGGTTGAAAAGATCCCCCGCGCAAAACGCCTCTTCGTACACTGCGCTTCAGGATACCGTGCAGCGCTTGCAAGCTCTTTTCTGCAGGCGCAGGGATACGATGTGGTGCACGTCGACGGTGCGTATTCGAGCTTCCGAGGCACCACTCGCCAGACTTGATAGGAAGGTATGCTCGCCCTGCTGTTCGGCGCTCTCGTTGGACTCTCGCTCGGACTCACCGGAGGTGGCGGATCAATCTTTGCCGTCCCCCTGCTGGTCTACGGATTGTCGCTCGATTTCCGAAAGGCGGTCACACTGTCTTTGGTAATCGTGGGAAGCACGGCGCTGTACGGAGCTCTCCTCCAAGCTCGTGATCGCAAGGTCTCTTGGAGAGCGGGAGCAGTAGTAGGGTTGGGCGGTGTGGTATCTGCCCCGCTCGGAGCGCTGATCGGCGCACACACACCCGAGCGCCTCTCCCTACTTCTCTTTGCACTGATCATGACGGCCGTCGGAGTGCAGATGCTCAGAGGCCGCACGACAGCGGGGCTCGCCGCTCTCGCATGTCAGCGCTCTGCCACTGGAGAGCTACACTTCAGCCTATTGTGCGCTGCAAAGCTCTTTCTCGCAGGGGTGGTGACCGGCGTACTCTCCGGGATCTTCGGCGTAGGAGGCGGATTCCTTTTAGTGCCGGCACTGCTGATCGTCGCCGCACTCCCAGTCGAGCGTGCGATGGCGACGTCTCTAGTAGCTATCTTCCTCATATCGGTATCGGGGTTCTTCGCGCACGCAGAGCATCTCTCCGTAGACGACATTCAGCCAGCTCTCGTGTTCGTTCTAGGCTCCGCTCTCGGTATGACGCTGGGCGCCAAGACGAAGGCACATCTCCCGTCCACCACATTACGGCGACTTTTTGGAGTCTTGGTGCTTATCACCGCCGCTTTCGTCGTGTTTCGAAACATCTGAATCGGAATATAAATTTTTGTTTCGTTGGATCACGGCATCGGACGGCGTGGACGCCGTCCGTTCTGAGATTTGCCGATGTTGCCAACTAACCGCGTCAGGCCGGCCCAACAGCTCCGAGACGGAGCTGCTTATCCCTGTATTTTTTCGCCAGCGCCGTAGCCACAACTGCCGGCACCATTTCAGAGACATCACCACCGAGCATCGCGACCTGACGCACCACCGATGAGCTGATGTAGGAGTGTTCCTCTCGCGCAGTGAGGAAGAAGGTCTCGACCTTCGGTGAAAGCTTACGATTGATGAGCGCCATCTGCGCTTCGTAGTCGAAGTCGGAGATCGCCCGCAGCCCACGGATGATTACGCGACTGTGTACACTCTGAACGAACTCCACGAGCAACCCGGAAAAGCTCTCGACACGCACCCGCCCCTGAAGACGCTTGAACTGCCTCGATATGAGGCTCACCCGCTCCTCGGGGGTGAAGAGGCAACTCTTCGACGGATTGTTGAGGACACCTACGATGACCGTATCGAAGATCTCCACCGAACGTTCGATGATGTCGACGTGGCCGTTTGTGAGGGGATCGAAGGACCCTGGAAATACGGCAGTCGAGATCGGCTTTATTTGCTTCGCGGCAGAGCGACGGGGTGTCATAGGGGTATCTTTCAAATTGACGGCAACCGAAGCCGCCCATCGGCGCTCGCGACCGTCTTATAAGCAGATTGACCAAACCCGGGCTTCCCCCGGCAGCGCCTATTAAGTATCATCACTGCGAAAGCAGATAAACGCCCAAACACATCCGCACAGGGCGATTTCTGTTCATACTTCGAGCGCGTTAGGGCTCACCTCAGGGCCTGTATAGTACAAGGGACGGTACACCAATCATGGAACTCCAACGACTTGCGGCCAAGCAGAAGCGCTATCAGGACATCAAAACCTTCGCGGAGCACGAGGTGAAGGATCCCCTCGTGCGCACTCATCTTTTGGAAGCGCTCCAGAGCTACCGACGCGCACTCGCTCAGTGCTGGAACAAACAAACGATAAGCACAGAGGATGCGCTTGCAGTGGATTCGATCGAGCGCACCCTCGAGAGCCTTCACAATGACGCCCGTTTACTCGCCCACCCCTCGTGAGGTTTCATTCCATGCCACTCGAAACTACCGCGCCTGCCGACCCAACATCATCCTCCCCTCTCAAGCGCAACTGGAGTGCAATCGTATTCTTATTAGCCTTACTTTTGGCAGCCGGAATAACTGCGACGGTCGTAGGGTATCGCGTCAAGAAGGCCGACTGGGATAGGAAGGCTCAGCTCCTTACGACCTATGAGGCTCTTGGGGGTACTTTTGAAACCTTGGTAACCCCCTCGCAAACGATCCTCGGTCACGATCTCTCGCGCGAGCAACGTACCTTTGCAGCGGCCTACGAGATTAACCAGCGTGCACGGGATTACGGAGTTCTGACATTTATCGACAAATCATCACCTGAGAACGTGAGGCTCACAGTATCGAGCCTGGCCGAGATCGGGGCGATAGAAGCCTCGCGAACTCTGGAGGATACGCTCAAAGCCCTAGAGGCCGCGCCTCCCGGTACCGAGCGCGCCGACAACCCAGAGGCTCTACGTCGGGCTCGTCAGTACGGGCGCCCAATGGCGCGCGACACGGAGGCCAAGCTGTTCAAATATCTCGATCAGAATCGGCAGCAGATTGTGCCGCCAGAGGGAAAACGACCAGCGTGAGGGCAAGCGAACGCGCCCTCACGCTACGTATCAAAACTACTTGGTCTTCTTCGTAGTAGAAGCCTTCTTCGCACCAGTGCCCGATGCTGCCGGCTTAGTAGCCTTGCTCACCTTATGGGGCCGCGAATTACCGTACGAGGCCTTGAAGATCTTTCCACGACGACTGCGCTTATCACCTTTTCCCATCTCTTTTACCTCACGATGTCAGACATAACGGTAGGAGCCACTTGAGAGGCTCTCGTTTAGGAGCAGCTGACGATGCTACGCATCCCGCCGCTCACCCTGTTCGAAAAGAGGTAACACATCGATACCGGGGCAGCAAATAGAAAGTGGGTCTTCGCGGAATTGAGTGGGTGGGACTCGGGCGGGAGATGATAAAGTTCCTCGTTCGTGTACGTTCACGTTTACGTGCACGAGCACGTTCACGCGGAAAGATGCGATTATAGGTCAGAACAAGGGCTTATGTTATCTCGATACTCGTTATCACCCATTCGAAAACGCGATGAGTCTGGAAAGTATCTCTCGAAACTTTTCATTACCTGTTGGTGTGGGTACTATACCGACGCGAGGCACCTCCTGGAGTTAAGGATCGAGGCCGCAAACGTGCTCGCGCACGCGAGGAGAAAGAGAGATGCATCCAATACCACGAGAAATAAAGCGCGAAGGCTCGGCCGGACTCTCCATTAGCTGGGGCGACGGAAGCACCACACACCTCTCCAGCGAACAGCTCCGCAGAGAGTGCCCATGCGCCGAATGCAAAGAGAAACGCGGAGACACCACCCACGCCAAGCCCCTGACCGGTAGAAAGCGCTCACTCGCTATAGTTGAGAGCACCATAGCAGAAGAGATCGACCTTAAAGAGATTTGGGGAGTCGGACAGTACGCTCTCGGAATTCGTTGGGGCGATGGACACGACTCGGGGATCTACACCTTCGAGTATCTGAAAAATTTGCCTCGCTTCCCTAAAGCTCGTATAACGCCCACGCCACCGTCAAACGATGGCCGGTAGACGCCGACGTCTACCGTTTGTCGTCCGACGTCAACGTAATTCGTCAGCGTCAGCCATCAAATCACCCCTAAATCACCAGCAAAACACAGAAACGTATTCAGACGTGAATCCCGACAACGAAAAAAGAGATTGAACCGCTAAGGATTCCTGCTACGTTCGGCTCACAACCGATCCCTTTCAAGAGGATGGCCGCATGATTGCACGCGTCGAAACCAATCCACTCGATCAGCTCAGAGGCCTCTCCCGTAATTCTAACCACCCATTTCAACGCACTGCCCTCGACGAATTCGACTCAATGCGAGCAGCGTTGTCTCGATTCCACGTCGGCGCTCTCGTTACGACTGGGGAGACGGGCACGGCATCTGCCGCGATGGATCTCGGTGCGCGGATGTACATCCCCCTGACGGGCTTTGCACCGCGGGGGAAATTCAACGAGACAGGAGCACTGAAGCCTCACCATGCACCCCTACTCCTCGAGCCGAGCGAAAAGTTCTCGACACTGACATCCGAAGAGGCGCGCGCGGAGAGCCAAAGGTATGCGCCGTACGCACGGCGCCTCGCTATCGAAGAAGCCGAAGAGCTCAATGCTCGTCATTCGTGTGCTGTGGTCGTCATGAGCCCTGGTGAGCTTGTCGCGCGACTACATATCGACGTTGACCGATTAAAGATCCTCGGTAATCGCTTTGACACATTCGTGTGCGATCTGAGCGCCGACCCGTCGTTACAGGGCGCTCAGCTGCGCGATTTCTTGAGTATGCGCAAGCCGCTGCTTCTGAACATCACGGGTCCTCGCGAAAGCCTTGCTGAAGCCTGCAACTACAGCGTATACGAGCGAGTCAACGCGATCATCTCTGGCGCCTTCTCGGATCAAAGAAATAGCTAGATCAGGCCTACGCTGTAGGCTCGGGCTCTCCATCCCCGCCACTGGTAGGTTGCGGGCGTCCCCTTGCCTCTGCCAGTCGTCGCACTATGCGCCCCTTCGATAGGTCGTACGGAGATATCTCGACTACCACCTTGTCGCCGGGGAGAACGCGGATATAGAACTTGCGCATCTTGCCTGCCAGGTGGGCAAGTACCTCGTGACCGTTATCACACTGCACACGGAATGCATTCGGAAAGCACTCCTTTACTACTCCGTTCAATTCAATCGCGTCTTTGGCCATGCTTCTCTACAAAATCTTTCGTTAGCTAACTTACGTCCAAGGCTCTAGGTCGAGCTTCAAAGCTCCTAGCCCTAACGGCCCCAAGACTACCCCCCATCGGCACCTAATGCAACTGACCCCTCCTACGGAGGGTGCTTGGTGCTGATCACCTACGACACACCTCTCGTAGACTAGTTGTCCCCGGTAACTGGGCCTATGCGCCTGAACTTCTCGTAGCGCTTATCCACCAACTCCTTGACAGTGAGCTTCGAGAGCGGGTCAAGGGTCTTTACCAGAACCGCACGCAACAGCTCCGCAGCCTCCTTGTGGTTGCTGTGAGCCCCACCAACCGGTTCGGGCACTATGTCGTCGGCCAGGTTGAGTCGTTTGAGGTCTTGCGCCGTCAAATTGAGCGCTTCCGCCGCCAGAGAGGCTTGCTCCGTGGAAACGTCTGCCTTGTCGGCTGAGTGCCACAGGATAGAAGCACATCCCTCAGGGGTAATAACAGAATAACAGGCGTTCTCCATCATCAGGATGCGATCGGCCACACCGAGAGCGAGGGCGCCACCGCTCCCTCCTTCGCCTATGACGACGCTGATAATCGGAACCGTCAACTCCGAGAGAACGAGCAGATTTCGCGCTATCGCCTCTGCTTGACCTCGCTCCTCCGCTTCCAGTCCAGGGAAAGCCCCCTGCGTGTCGATAAAGGTGAACAACGGCAAGCCGAACTTCTCGGCCATTTCGAAGAGGCGTAGCGCCTTACGATACCCTTCGGGATTGGGCATTCCGAAATTTCGCTTGAGACGCTCTGCGGTGGTTCGTCCACGTTGGTGACCCACTACCATCACCGGCACCTCTCCCAGACGAGCCGTTCCACCAACAATTGCTGGATCGTCGCGGAACGCACGATCTCCGTGAAACTCGATGAAATCGGTAAAGATGTATTTTATGTAATCCAACGTAAAGGGGCGATCAAAGTGCCTGGATAGCTGGACTCGCTGATAAGGCGTGAGCTTTCCGTATATCTCTTTGCGGATCTTGGATACCTTCTGTTCGAGTACTGCGTACTCGTCACGGCGGGAGGTATCCCCACTCGCCAACTCGTCCTTCAAACGCTCGAGCTGATACTCGAGCTCAACCAACGGCCGTTCGAATTCGAGCGGATGTTCAATCGGACTCATGCCTTTATCACCTTCTCCAATACATGATACCAAGCCCCTGGGCGGTACCGCGGCGGGGATCATTCCACAAAGTTACGAGGGGGTCAAAGGGGGAGGATTACCTTTCATCTTCAAGAGTTAGGCTGTTGACACAGGGAATATACTTGGCTCTCTCCTCAACGCACAACAGCCCTCCGATAGCGCACTTCAGACAGCGTTACGCTATCGCTGAGCTGCTCACTCTTGGTTGCACCATCGGCTTCGAACCCGATACGTTCGTAGAACGTCCGCGCTCGCAGGTTGGTATCGAGCACCCACAAGACTATCTCCTCGAATCCATCAGCGGTTACTCTGTCGAGCACCTGCGACCACAGAGCTGCCCCCACCCCCGAACTCCAATACTCCGGCTGCACGTAGATGGCCATGATCTCCGCGACAGATGCTGATTCGCCGTCCCCATCTCGCACTGGTCCGAAGGTGCAAAATCCAATCACCGAGGAATCTTTTTCAGCCACTAAAATAATAGGCGGCTCCTTTTGCAGGAACTTCTCCCACATCGCTTGACGTTTCTCGATCGACAGACTCGCCAAAAATGTCTCGTCGATCAAACCTCTATATGCAGCTTGCCACGAGCGCACATGAACCTCCGCAATTCCACGCGCGTCGTGGATCTGTGCGCATCGCACACCGTGAGAACTATGAGACACTCTCATCATTCTCCCTCCACTCCATGAAGACGAACTGCTCGTTTTCTCCCGTCTCACGAAACCCGAGCCTCGAGTAGAGCCCTCGCGCGCGATTCATGCGAAGAACCTGCAGCCGCAGGGGCACGCCTCGCTTCCGAGCTTCCTCCATCTGTTCTTGCAAGAGACGGGTTCCGACTCCTTGTGTCTGGACATCAGGATGAATTTGAATCTCGTGTATGAAGATGTGATCAGCGAAAACAGTACGACGAAAAACTCCGATTCGAGCCCCCTCCCACTCCACAATCTGGGACTCTCCTGGCACCCATCCATCGGCGAAGAAACGGTCTTGAAGCTCTTCATCCCAACTACCGAACTGCCGCTCGACCACATCTCGGTAACACGCATGGTGAAGCGCGCGACTAAATTCACGGTCACATTCGAGAGCTAGACGAAAGAGGAACATGATGCGAGTTTATCACATTCCAGAGCGCGTGAGGTGCCTTTTGTATTTCCCTTCTGGTTTTTCATCGAGTACTCCGATGAGCCTAGCTTATAGTTCGAAACGGCAAGCGACCTAGGCTCTCCCGCGCATTCATCACAATACTCCGCGTGCACTGTGAGATATCCCGAGTCAGTGATGTATTCAGAATCCCTAGTTTGGGCTTGAGCTCCATCAAAACTTCGATACCCTGGGATTATGACGCAAACGATTTGAAGAATCGGAGACGTTCACAATTTGGTTAGGGGTAGAGGAAGAACCGTTTTGAAGGTTGTCTCTAGGCACGCTTGTGCTGGCAGCTTTCCGCTTTTAACCCGACCATGGAGACCCTTGTTATGAAGAAGCTACATGTGGGTACACTCGTCGTAGTAGGACTTGCAGGCATCGCCCTGTGGGCTTACGTGCAGAAGTGGACCGGGGGTGACACAGCCTCCGGCGTCCGCGTCGTTGTCGAGACGACCGCTAAGGTCGTGTCGGACGGCGCTGAGAAGGCCAAGGAGGTTGCCGGACAGGCCACCGACGCGCTCTTAAAGAGAGCTTCGGAGACCCCTGAAGGCAAAGCCATCGCTGAGCGAAAAAGCAAAGCGTCTGGCTATACCGATCCGGCACCATCATCGGAAACGACGAGTGAGAAAACCGAAGGCGGCTCGCTCACCGGATTTTCGGCTTTCGACTCGATTTTTTCGACGAAGAAGTAAGGAGCAAAGCGGTGTTTATTCGCTTTGATCCACGGGTCAAACACGCGTAGAGCTCCAACCCTCACGTTGAAGCTCTCGCGTGCTTGGCCTAAGGTGAAGGTTATTTTACGATCCTCTACCCCAGGCCACCCCTTCTGATTATGGCACACGTTGATCTTTCTGACCCAGCTTGGAATGGACGTCCGAGGCTAGCGCATAGCGCTGAATCTCACCCCGTACCAACTCAGCATCCTCCGAAAGAAACAGAGGCCGTCCAAACTGTAGCTCAGCGCGACTGGTCCTCGTTGTATTCCCTTCTGGCTGGCGGGCTACTACTAACTGGGGGTCTCTTCGCCTATTCGAGAATACGTGATAGCTCCGACTCATCGTCACGCAACGACTCGGCACAGGTTGCACAAGAAGATACGAGCCGCAAGGCGCCATCTTCCCAGCCTACGCGCAGCGCTCCCGCCGATACAATCGGAGTGTCGCCACGCACACCACCAAAACCTCAGATTCCATCACCTCCCTCCGTCACGACCACACGAGCCTCGGAAGAGACGGGGGTACAGCGGCAGAACCAGCCAACCGTTTTCCGCACGACGTCACACCTGATCAGACAGAGGATTCCTAGTCTTCAGTTGAGAACGACGCCGAGCGCATCAACGCCACGCAAGCCCAGGGAGATCGACCTTAGCTCAGCCCACGCCGATAGCATCGTATGCCTCCTACCAGCGATGTACGATGCACGCTTGGAACGACGCCCCGAGACGTGGCGAGCGGGCTGGCGACACATTACTGCCGGAAACTCGTGCGAGGCAGAACTGAAGATTTTGCAAAAAAACTTCAACTCAATTCGAGCTAGCGGACTGTCACTCGCGATAGTCTCAGGCCAATCCGTACCTAACGCACCCGTCAAGGAACGGGGAGTCAATCTCGTCTGCGATCACAACGGCTCTCTCGCTCGAACACTCGGACTACCCCCATTCCGCTACCAGGGCGAGGAATTTCATCCTCGAGTCACGATGCTGGTTCGAAACGGAGTGATCGTCGGAGCTTTCTCCGCGACTGACGACTTCGAAGCAAGCTTGAAAGGCTTACTAGCTCTTTCACGTAGGCTCGATCACTAGCCTTTTTGTGCAACACCCTGGTTCTCAACCGCTTTAGACTCGGAAGGGGTATAATTTATTATGGCTCATCGTGGAATCGAGTGGGTGATAACGAGCACAGAGGCAACGTATGCCCTTCTTTTTGGCCTATAAATTGCGCCTTTCCACGTGAACGTGCTCGTGCACGTAAACGTGACCGTACCCCAACGAGCAACTTCATGCCCTCCCGCCCGAACTAGAGCAGTATGCTCGACTATGAAAAATTAGGCGTCTATCGAACAGCGCTATTTCTCAATAGCACTAGGATCAGTCATGGATTGTGGGCCCTCTTTGATCTGTTAAACGCTCTAAGCTATGTCTCCCCCGACGAGTATCGCGCTGGTAAGCGTTTGCTTACAAGGATTGCAGCCATGCCTTCCAAGCTACGCCTCCAGCTCCCATGACACCTGTTTCGGGTACGTTCACGTTTACGTGCACGAGCACGTTCACGTCGAGATAACACCGAGTCCTACCCACTCGATTTCACGAAGGGCCACAATTACTATCGATATATTTTCACCAACCTCCGATCTCCACGAATTTCGTCGCCCCTCTGAATCCTCTACCGACGACCACAGCAAGGCGAACATGCTAACGATCTCTGAGTCACACGAAAGGGAGCCCCTATGACTTATACTTGCATGTGACACTCGTCGATTAATTACGATATGGTACGTGTCAATCTATCAGATCCCTCTTGGAATGGCGGCTTAGCGCAGAGGCAAACAGCGACACCGGGCCAGGCGGCAGGATTGGACAGCTCGACAAAGCAGGGCCCGGCACCTAAGAAGCGCGACGGATCCGCGTGGCCGCCCTTCTTGGCTGGCGGGCTGATACTCGCAGGCAGCGTCTTTGCCTATTCGCGGGTACGCGATGCTACGGATTCCCCTCTCCACCGCGATACATCGGGGGTAGCAGCGAATGATATGAACCGAGAGGGTGGATCTCCCCAGTCTGCACATACCACTCCCAATACGTCGCGAGTATCATCAACCTCCGCATCCAATCAACACGTTCCTTCTTCGCTCTCTACAAGTGAGGAGTCGACTGCAGAAGACACAAAGATGCGGCAAGACGATGCTCCTAGTGTTTTCCGCCGAACATCGCACCTCATAGGACGCAGCATTCCGTCCATCGAGCTGACAACGACACCGAGTGTGTCAGCTCCCGAACTGCTCAGGAAGATCGACATCCGGGAGGCTCACGCCAACAGCATCATATGCCTCCTCCCAGGCATGTACGACATACGCTTAGAAATACGCGATGAGATGTGGCGAGCAGGTTGGGGACAGGTCAACGGCGGAGAGTTCTGCCAGAACGCCCTGGACGCTTTGGCACGAAACTTACACACGATTCGGGCTCGAGGATTGTCACTCGCGATCATCTCGGGCCTAGCTATACCTGACAAGCCGGTCAAGGAGCTGGGCGTCGATCTCATATGCGACCCTGACGCGTCTTTTGCGCGCTTACTCGATCTGTCACCACTCCGCTATCAAGGCCAGGAGTTTCTTCCCCGAGTTGCGATGCTTGTCCGAGACGGAGAGATCGTCAGTGCCTTTTCCGAAACGGAAAACTTCGAAGCAGCCCTGAACAATCTGCTGGCGTTGACACAAAAATCCCCGAATAACTCTACTCAGCCTCCCAAGGCTTCGTCCAATTCCCAAGCCTCGCGCGAGACACCTCCGTCAGAGAAATCTACTCCAATGAAGGAGGAGCAGCCCCGCTCAACGGGAGAACAACCCAACGTCGCTCAAAGTGCCACATCCGAATCGGCTCCAAGAGTCGACACGCCTGGCACAAAGACAGCCCCACCCGAAAAAACACTCGTACCGGCACCTGTGCTTTCTGCAAAGCCCATCCTCTCTGCGTATACCGATACGGACACCTTAATTGGAAAGAAATTGGCCCACAGCCCAGTTTTCAGGACGGCTCGCAACAACAGCGGGGCCTGGTATCGCGACGAAGTCCTAGCTGACAAGGAGTTCAAATCTGCCGTCATCACTATCATACCCGGTCCTATCGACTGGAAACTCGTCAAGGATGGTCAAGAGCAACGTGCCTTTTGGGAGGCTATTCCGGGAGTATCCACCTGCGCATCCGACCTCAAGATACTGGGAGAAACTGCGCCGGTGCTGGAGAGGAAGGGATTACAAGCTGTTCTCATAGCTGGACCTGAATACCTCTACTCCCTGACGACATTGGTTCAGTCGTATCCGAAGCTATCCGTAGTGAGCGACTACCGAGGCAACTTTGCTCGAGGACTCAACATCACTCCTATGCCCCTCTGGGATCAGGAATTCAGCCCGCGCCTCACTCTACTCGTACGGGACGGAAAGATCGAAAAGGCCTTCTCCGAGACCGCAGACTTCCGGAAGAGCCTTGCTGAGATGCTCTCGTCGGTACCTGATCGCATCGAACCCGTGCAGACGGCTCCGGTGAAACCGCCAACCGAGCAAGCAGCCCCCAAAAAGCTCCTCGGAAGAAAGTTTGATATCACCAAGCTCGATATGAAGAGCCCGCTTCCCGAGGGGCGGGCCCTCGGACAGCATCCTCTACTCAAAGCAGATCCATACATCCCAACTCCATACGCATTTCAGATCGCCCTCGCACGGGGAATGGAAAAGGTTCGTGAAGAGATCGGCGAGCTACCACGCGAATATCGCATGAGTGTTACCATCTCCAACGGATATCGAGCGTTCTCATACCTCGTCGAACCTGCAGATATCGCCGCTAACGGCGATATTTCCCGAGCGCTCCTCAATCAGACAGCATCAAAAAACAGGTCGCTCTCCTATCTGCTCACGCAACTATCCTCGAACGCTTCCCGCTTGGGGCTCAGGCTCAAGGTCAGCGCGAACGGCGACTCAAATATGGATTTTGAGTTCATGAGCAATGTCCCCCGATACACGCCGTCGCTGAGACTGGAGATCATCAAGCGCTAGCCGAATGACCCGTACTCCTTGATTGATGTCACTAACCTCTCTCGCTCATCCGCACGAACCACACTTCACTGTGCGTCATCGGGGCCTTCAAGCGTGCGTGCACAGCTTCAGTCAACTGCTCTTCCGAGTAGCGAAAAGCACGAAAACCCTTCATTCGTTTTTGAGCGCGCTCAGGAAATGCTTCGAAGCCCTCTACCTCTTCTGCGACATCGCTTTCGGTCGGACGGACCGACCATCCCCTCTTGAGGGGCTCGTTTCTCCAATACGTCATCTGACGCTTGGCAAAGCGGCGGGTGTGAAGGGCTATCTCTCTCTCGAGCTCCGACTCAGGCAGCTTACCTTGTAGACAATCTCGCGCTTGCGCATATCCCAGAGTATTCAAGGCCGATACGTCTCCATAGCTCCCTAGAACTCCTCGTGTCTCCTCGAGTAATCCACTTCGCACCATGATCGCAGAACGTTCGTCGATTCGACGGTAGAGCTCGTCACGCGGCCTACACAGCACGACGACGAGCGCCGCTACGTCTCGCTCCGCGAAGCGGTGCTCCGCGAGGAGCTCCGAAGGCTTTCGACCCGTCATACGAAGGACCTCTACCGCACGCGATACACGCTGTGTGTCGTTCTTGTTGAGACGCGCGGCTGTTTCCGGGTCCCCTCTCGAAAGTTCGGCATACTGGTTGTCGGGAGAGAGTGTACTCACCTCTCGACGCACGTCTTCAGAGGTAGCAGGCACATCAGCCAAACCATGCAAGAGCACTGTGAGATACATCCCAGAGCCCCCCACCAAGATCGGGAGCCTCCCGCGCCCACTCACATCTTCCAAAGCAGCCAGGGCGTGCGCTCGGAATTGGGCAACGTTCACCGGTTTGTCCGGCTCGAATATGTCGAGCAGATGGTGTGGCACGCCGCCCTTCTCTGCGTCGGTAAGTTTAGCAGACCCGATGTCGAGCCCGCGATACACCTGTACCGAGTCAACGTTGAGGATCTCCCCCGAGAGACGCCGCGCGAGATTCACGCCGAGCGCACTCTTGCCTGAGGCCGTTGGCCCACATACCGCTAGGGCACGATAGGGAGCAGGCATCGGTTACCTATCCCTTCCGAACCAGCGCTCGACAGCATCGCGCGTGAACTCGGTCACTACGGGCCGACCGTGAGGACATGCACCGGAGAGTTCCGCCTCATCCAATTCAGAAAAGAGCGCATACGCCTCGTGTCGCGAAAGGAGATCGCCGGAACGGACACTCGCATGACACGCCAAACGTGCCGCGATGTGATCAATGCGTTCTTCGAGGCGCTCACGCCATCCAGCACGTACCGGCTCAGCCGCAAAATCCTTGAGCAGCGCCGTACAATTGAGCCGAGAGAGAACGCTCGGGACGCCGCTGACAGCCACCCGCTCATGGTCCACCTCCGACACCTCAAAGGCTAGCTCAGCAAGCAGCTCACGTTGCTCCATCAAAGTGGTCACCTGCTCTGATGTCAAACGTACGACCTCCGGAATCAGCAGCTTCTGAACGCTCAATTTGTGCTCTGCTCGTGCCGTACGAATCTTGTTGTAGTTCACCCGTTCGTGGGCGGCATGCATATCTACTACCACCAATTTTTCATCCAGCTCACACACCAGGTAGCACTCTAGGATCTGACCGACGTATCGTAGATCCGAGAAACGGAACGACCTCCGCCCCACTCCCTGTGTCGGAGCCGCAGAGGAGAAGAACGAGGGCTGATGAGTAACGGCGACAGTAATCGGAGGAGTACTCCCTGGTCGCGCCACTTCCTCGCCGACCGGAGCTGTAACACTCGGGAACTCTGGGATCGGAGCTGCGACGTACGGATCCGCACGGAAACCCGTCGACATCTGTCCCAGGGCTCCAAGGGTGGTGCCCTCATTCGATGCAAGAGGTACCGCACTCATCGGCTTTCGAATACTGCGTACCGCCGACAGAACTGCACCACGCACCACGGCAAACACCTGATCGGAGCGCCGGAAACGCACCTCACTCTTTTGTGGATGCACGTTCACATCGACATCTTCGGCAGGCATGTCCACGACGATATAGCCGATCGGGAACTCGCGATCCTTAAGCATCGAATCGTATCCTTCCCGTACCGCTCGAACGATGATTTTGTCTGAGACGAGGCGACCATTTATTACTATCACCAGCCCAGAGGAATCCGAGAGCGCTTGACCAGGGTGCCCTACCATTCCTTCGACGTGAATGCCTCCTTCAGAGAGCGAGAGAGGCATTAGTTCGGGGGGAAATATCTGCTTTCCGCGCGCTATGCGCGAGTCGACTGCAGAGAGATTCAGGATCTCGTCTCCATCAGACACAAGGCGGTAGCGTACGGAAGGTCGCGCAAGGCTGGAATGCGCAAGCCAGGAACGGATCCGCGAAACCTCGGAACGGGGAGACTTCAGGAACTTTCTCCTGGCAGGTGTGTTGAAGAAGAGGTGTTCAATCTCGATCTCGGTACCCTCGTTCCATGCAATACTTTGCACGTTAACGAGCTTCCCACCTCGCATGGTGACCTGGACTCCGACGTCACTCTCACGAGTGCGGGTCGTGAGCTTCACCTTCGATACTGCCGCTATCGAGGCGAGCGCTTCTCCGCGGAAACCGAGGGTGCCGAGATGGGTCAGGTCCTCGATTGATGACACCTTGGACGTAGCATGGCGCTCGAACGCGAGCACCGCCTCGTCGCGTCCCATACCGCACCCGTTGTCCCGCACTCTGATGCGGCTGTGCCCCCCGGACTCAAGAGCCACGAAGATGTCAGTAGCACCCGCATCAACCGCGTTGTCGACGAGCTCGCGAACAACGGATGCAGGTCGCTCCACGACCTCGCCCGCCGCAATCTGATTGATCACCGTATCTGGAAGAACTTTTATCTTCACTCCCACACCGGAACGAGTTCGATATCTCGCTCTCCTCCATATAGCCCACCGCGGCGAACCGTGAGTTTCACAGGCTGACCGGGGCGAGCACCCCGGATAGTATCCTCTACCTCCTCTCGATTGTGAACTCTTTCCCCGTTGATGCGGTAAATGAGATCCGCACTATCGATATCCCTGCGAAATCCCCTGAGCTGTCCACGTATTACGAGCTGCTCGATGGGCTGAACCCCGCCCCGTGCAGCGACGCCGTCTGGAACGACTCGGAGCACCATCGGCCCCTGGTCGGTATCCACGAGCTGCCACCCCATGCGTGGGCGACGGACTCGCCCTGTGGAGATCATCTCTGGCAGGATTCGCTTAATAGTATTGATGGGAACTGCAAAGCCGATACCAGCCGAGTCCCCGGATTGGCTCAGGATAGCCGTGTTGATACCGATCAACCGTCCATCGGCATCCAGCAGCGGTCCTCCTGAATTTCCGGGGTTGATGGCGGCATCGGTTTGGATCAACCCCTTGAGCACGGCCCCACCGGGAGTCTTCATCGAGCGGTCAATCGAAGAAATTATTCCGGCGGTCAAGCTGCGGTAGAGCCCGAAGGGGTTTCCAATCGCCAATACCCTTTGCCCCACCTCGAGCTTCGAAGAGTCTCCGTAGGGCAAGCCTACCATAGTTGCTGGCGGATCTCTGAGCTGGAAAACCGCCATATCCGTCTCAGCATCGTAGCCGATTAATCGCGCCTGTGCAGTCGTCCCACTGGGGAGCGTGATCTCGACCGTCCCGCGCGATTGAAGAGCCTCCTGCACGACGTGCAGATTGGTAATGACGATCCCTCGACTCGCATCGACGATCGTTCCGGTACCCGTTCCCTCACGCGGACGAATCTCGTCGAAGAAGGCGAAGGGATCGAGCTCGTATGATTTGGTGGTAATGAATACGACCGCCTGGTTGGCGCGCTTGTACACATCGATCGTCTTCTGCTCTTCGACCGTACGGGTCGCGATAGTCGGAGATTGGGCGAAGAGAGCCTGCGGTATCGAAAAAATGATTCCGAGGATTATGAGGCACGCGACCCCTATCCTCTTGAGTCCGTCGCGTTCGGGAGTTCGCGTCTGTCGTTCCACGTCACATCCTCGCCTCGGCGCCGAAGCACCCGAATCTACTCCTCTTCCAAGCCCTCGGTATCCACAGCTGCAGAGAGATGCTTTACCCGTTCGACTTTGATCGTCCCGGGCACCATCTCGATTGCACGTTTGATCTTGTCGAGCTGCTGAGCGTCCGCAATGGTGAGCTCGAAGCTGATAATCGCCTTACCGTGCTCGGTCTTGATCTGAGCACTGGTTATATTGGCGCCATGCGTAGTGATCGCTTGAGATACATTCGCCAACAATCCGAGCTGATCCTGCGCGTGGACCGTGATCTTCACCCGGCGCGGTGCGCGAACTTCGGTATCCCACGACACATCGACCCTGCGTAACGGATCACTGTCTAGAATCTGCGCACAATCTGCGTAGTGTACCGTGACGCCACGCCCACGTGTAATGAAGCCTACGATCCTGTCCCCGGGAAGCGGCTCGCAACACTTCGCAAATCGAATCAAGATGTCGTCGAGTCCTGACACCCGCACACCCACACGATCACGACTCACCTGCGCTGCGCGCTGGAAGATACGTTGAAGCGGTGTGGGCTGCTTTTCGAGTTTTGCCTCGACCGAGGTATCCTCGGGGAGTAGCTTGGCAATTACCTTGGCCGAGCTGATCTTTCCGTAACCGACCCCAGCAAAGAGATCTCCGGCCGATTTAAGCCCCATCTCGCCTGCAACCCGATCGAGCTTGCCCTCCTTCTCGAGCTTTTTGACGCTCAACTTCACCTTGCGGAGATCCTTCGAAAGCAGCTCCATACCGAGCGCCAACGAGCGCGCATGCTCCTCAGCTTTGAGGAAGGCCCGTATGCGCTGCTTTGCTTTCGACGATCTGACGAATTTGAGCCAATCCTTGCTCGGAACGTGACTCTTGGAGGTCATGACCTCAACAGTGTCACCATTACTCAATACATGGTCCAGGGAGACCATCTGTCCGTTCACTCGTGCCCCTACGGTGCGGTGTCCCACATCTGTGTGCACGGAATAAGCAAAATCAACCGGTGTAGAACCGTACGCGAGGCGGACCAAATCGCCCTTGGGTGTGAAGACGAACACCTCCTCGGGATACAGTTCACCTTTGACCGACTGAATGAATTCGTCCGGATTCTTCAGATACTGCTGAGTCTCGACCAACTCCTTGACCCACTGCAGATCGAATGCGGGGGCAGCCGTGCCCCCCTCTTTATAACGCCAATGAGCCGCGATGCCTTCTTCCGCGACCCGATGCATCTCGGGTGTCCGGATCTGGATCTCAATTCGCTGCCCATCCGGTCCTATGACGGTCGTATGCAACGACTGGTACATGTTCGGCTTGGGCATCGCGATATAATCTTTGAAACGCCCTGGGACAGGTTTCCACGTAGAATGGACGATACCGAGAGACTCGTAGCAGGCCCGTACAGTCGGCACTATGACGCGAAAGCCGAGGATGTCGTACACTTCGTCGAAGGAGAGCTTGTCCTTCTCCATCTTCTGCCAAATCGAATAGTAGTGCTTTCCCCTTCCCTTCACCGAGGCTGACACACCTGCTTCAGCGAGGCACTTCTGTATCTCGAGAGTGACACGCTCGACATACCCTTCACGCTGAGGCGCGTTCTCTCTGATGTGCTCCTCTATCTGTCGGTAGAGCTCGGGGCGTAAGTGCAGAAGGCACAGGTCTTCTAGCTCCGATTTGAGCCAATGGATACCGAGGCGATTGGCAAGCGGAGCATAGATCTCCTGGGTTTCGATCGCGATCCTACGCCGTTTGTCCTCACTGAAAAATTTCAACGTACGCATGTTGTGCAATCTGTCGCACAACTTGACCAATACGACGCGAATGTCCTTGGCCATCGCCAAGAGCATCTTCCGGAAATTCTCTGCTTGTTTCTCTTCGCGAGATTCAAACTCGATACGGGTGAGCTTGGTGACCCCTTCGACGATGTCTGCTACACCAGGACCAAAGAGCTTGTTGAGATCGGCTTGGGTGGTCTCGCTGTCCTCGATGGTGTCGTGGAGTAACGACGCGACGACCGACGGCTCGTCGAGCTTGAGCTGACATACGAGCAGGGCCGTCTCCTCGACATGAGACATGTACGGCTCGCCAGATGCGCGTACCTGCCCCTTGTGACATTCGCTGGCGAAATCGTACGCTTTCTTGAGAGTCTCGAGATCAGGAGAGGGAATGTACTTTTTGAGGGACTCGGCGATCTTCTCGAAGGACATGCTCGTCGCTCAACTTTTCAATAACCTTCCTGTGGCGACCTTCCCTATCTCCAAGAACGAGCTAGTGGTTTCTCTATTCCTCGTCGTCGTCAGAATCCGCATCACTTGCACGAGGCGGAGTAGAGAGGAGAGAATCTCTGAGGAAGCTTGCCGAGCGGGTATCGTTTCCGTTACCAAAGAGCCCAGCACCGATCTCGCTCCTACGCTCACGCTCTGCGGCTTCAGCGGCTCGCTGTGCTTCGAGCTCACGAGCTTTCTCCTCCTCGAACGCTTGCGCCTCTTCGGGAGACATGAATCGAACGCGTCCGCCTGCAATTTCGCGTAGCGCTGTGACGACTGCTTTGTTCTTGCGATCGGTTACCTGCGCAGAGGAACCTTGGAGAAGCTGCTTTGTACGTTTCGATGCAAGTTGGACGAGAGCAAAACGGTTATTTTCTTGGGTGAGGCAATCCTCAACCGTAATACGAGCCATGGGCAAACTCCGACTAAATCGTGCTGTTGACGCTCTACACACCAGGGGGGTCTATCAGAAGAGAAACCCCGACCGCGCATGTCAGACCTGTAGCAAAACATCGGCGCTTCTTCGTGTGCGGAGTAAGACACCGATTTTCTTGTGCTATTTGGTAAACTACCAGAGTGCTTGGGCAGTGTAAATGGCCTAGCCCCCTCAACAGATAATCGGTAGCTCGCAGATTGCTAACAAACTCGTCCGCCCACGTACGACCGCGTCCATCAGCACATAGCAGCGATAAGACGAAGCTCCCTGCCAGAGCTATTTTATTTAATAATACCAGATGATTACAATATTAAGCTGCCTACCGAGTTAGCACGCCTCTGGCACGAAAGTAGAGATCTGGGCCGCCCCGTGAGAACTGCACACCCTAATACGTGCGTAAGCCCCGCATTCTGGATACACTTAACGGCAGGTCAAGGAGTATGCCGGAGCCAGCGAACAATCCAAAGCCGCGAAATGAAGGACAGCAGGTAAAAGCTGTAGTGCCTCCCATGCCTGAAGCTGACGCTGCTCCGTCTCCCAGCTCCCCCCATTTGGCCCTTTCCGCAAAGGATCTCAATCGCCTCATATCGGCTCAAGAAAGCTGGGGGGAGGCTTTTTCGGATCTCACCGGGGCCATCTCCTGTCATCCCGAGACTGCTCAGATGCTCAGGAGAGTACCATCAGCAACTGAAGCCAACGCCAACATTATCGCCTCGGGAACGAGCGAATGGGAGGAACTGCGATGCGAGCAACTGCTTTACGAGGCCCGTAGCGAACTTCATCCGTACAAGAGATTCTTCACTCAATGGTTGAGCGGAGAGGAGTTCTTCGAACTCTTCAAGAATGCGTGGCGCCCACTCCCAACCGAACCCCCAAATCAAGGAACCATCAAAGCTCAGATCGATCTCGTCGGAGGCCTCGAATTTTATACGAAGCTTCGCTCTATATGGGAGCCCGACTCGTCACTTGGACAGAGCCCCGATAGAGCCGATCTCCTCGCGCTGGTCGGAAAAGTGGTCCGTTTCTGCGGTTGGGAAACCAACGATCCGATGGCGCTCCCGTCCAACATGCCTCAATTACCACCACTCTCCGACATTCGAGAGATTCGCGAGACACTCGTGACGATGCTCGTCTTGATCAACAACCTTATTGACACCCAAGCACCGTCGAGCCCAATACCACTCCCTGAACTCGGGAGCATGCAGATCGATGCGAGCGAGGCTCCCGACCACAATCCGTAAGCTCAACGCCCGGATAGGGAAGCCATGAATGCACCTGCCGGGCCATCTGTGCCGGCTAGGAAGGATAATAATCCTGAAGTGCCTTCACCGAGAGATACGTGCGATCCTTGACCATTCCTAAAGCCTCCGCAACGGCACGCGCGGCAGCTATCGTGGTGTACGTCGGAATACGAAGCTCATTGGCAACCAGACGGATCGACCGAGAGTCCATCACCGGTTTCCAGCCCTCTGGAGTGTTGAGCACGAGATCGAGCTCTCCGTCACCCAGCATATCTACTACGTGAGGAGATCCCTCACGTACTTTGTTCACTCCTTGTACCTCGATACCGTGCGATGCAAGAAACGTTGCGGTTCCCTTAGTTGCGACGGCCGAGAAGCCCAATTCGACGAGCCTCCTCACGATATCAGGAAGCTCTTCCTTGTCCTGATCCTTCACACTGATGAACACGTTCCCTTCGGTAGGGAGTACGATGTTCGATGCAAACTGACTCTTGGCAAACGCACCGCCGAAGTTGGCGTGAATTCCCATCACCTCACCCGTGGACTTCATCTCAGGTCCGAGAACCGTATCGACCCCTGGGAACTTGCTGAACGGGAAGACGGACGCCTTGACCGACACATATCCGACCGGCTCGACCTCCTTGAGCCCGAGCTCACGGATCGTCTTGCCTGCCATCACACGCGAAGCCATCTTGGCCCACGGTACGCCGGTGGCCTTACTGACGAAAGGCACCGTGCGAGACGCACGCGGGTTCACCTCGAGGATGTACACCTTGCCCTCTCGGGTCACCGCGAATTGAATGTTCATGAGACCGACCACTGCGAGCTCCTTGGCCATCACGACCGCCTGTCGCTTGAGCTCGTTGATCGTTTCACGTGTCAATGTTTGCGGCGGCAAACAACAGGAGCTGTCCCCGGAGTGAATACCAGCCGGCTCGATATGCTCCATCACACCGGCGATCAAGACATCCCTGCCATCACTGAGCGCATCGAGGTCGACCTCGACCGCGTTATCCAGGAAGCGATCGAGGAGTACCGGTCGATCATGCGAGACCTCTACCCCCTCGTGCATGTAGTTGACGATCTCCTCCTCGGTGTAAAGCACACGCATCGCTCTTCCCCCAAGCACGAAGGAAGGTCTGATCATCAGAGGGAACCCTATGCGTCGTGCTGCCGCGAGCGCCTCGTCGAGGGAGCGTGCGGTAGCGAACTCCGGCTGGCTGAGACCGAGCTTCTTGACCAGAGCGGAGAAACGCTCGCGATCCTCGGCTATGTCGATCGATTCCACCGAAGTACCGATAATTGGAACACCCAACGACGCGAGCTCTCCCGAGATCCTCAGCGGCGTTTGACCTCCGAACTGCACGATCACTCCGTGTGGCTTCTCACGTTCGACAATCCCCATAACCGACTCGACCGTCAACGGCTCGAAGTACAGTCGATCACTCGTATCGTAGTCCGTTGAAACCGTCTCAGGGTTGCAGTTAATCATGATGGTCTCGAAACCATCAGCCTTGAGCGCCATCGCGGCGTGAACACAGCAGTAATCGAATTCAATACCCTGTCCGATTCGATTAGGCCCCGCGCCTAAGATGATGATCTTCTTCTTCTGAGTCGGCGCGGCCTCACTACCTTTGTCGTAGGTCGAGTAGAGGTACGGAGTGTGCGCTATGAACTCTGCGGCGCAGGTGTCAACCGACTTGAACGACGGAAGCACTCCGAGCTTGTTGCGCATGTCGCGCACGTCACGCTCCTTGCAGCTCGTGAGTGCGGCGATACGCCTGTCGGAGAATCCGCGATTCTTGAGATCCTTGAGTGCTGAAGCATCGAGCTGCGCGAGCTTGGTGCCTTCGAGGCTCTGCTCCCGCTCTATAATCTCAGAGAGCTCCCCGAGGAACCACGGATCGATCTTGGTGGCGTTGAACATCTCACGCACGGAGAAGCCCGCACGCAGCCCCTCTCCGACGTACCACAGCCGGTGCGGCGATGGCTTGCTACACGCTTCGAGCAGCTCCGATTTACCGAGGTCCTTGACCAACTTGTGGCGATCGAACCCGAAGGTGTCCATCTCCATGGAGGACATCGCTTTCTGCATCGCTTCCTGAAAGGTACGACCGAACGAGAGTACCTCGCCTACCGATTTCATCTGCGTACCAAGCGACGGATCGGCTGCTGGGAACTTCTCGAAGTTAAAACGCGGGATTTTCACCACGACGTAGTCGATCGAGGGCTCGAAGCACGCTGGCGTCTCCTTGGTGATGTCGTTGGAGATCTCGTCGAGTGTGAAACCTACCGCGAGCTTTGCCGCGATCTTGGCGATCGGGAACCCAGTCGCCTTCGAAGCCAGCGCAGAGCTACGCGACACACGCGGATTCATCTCGATGACGATGATGCGTCCGTTGTTCGGATTGACGGCGAACTGCACGTTCGAACCGCCGGTGTCCACTCCGATCCTGCGGATGATTCGTATCGCGGCGTCGCGCAGGAGTTGGTACTCCTTGTCCGTCAGTGTCTGTATCGGAGCGACGGTGATCGAGTCACCGGTGTGGACCCCCATGGGATCGAAGTTCTCGATACCGCATACGATCACCACGTTGTCCTTGAGATCGCGCATTACCTCGAGCTCCATCTCCTTCCAGCCGAGGAGCGACTCCTCGATCAAGACCTCGTGGTTCGGACTCGCTGAGAGCGCGATGGCAACCTTTCTGTGCAGTTCGTCGGCAGCATACACGATACCTCCACCCGTTCCGCCGAGCGTGCGCGACGGGCGCAAGACGAGCGGATAGCCGAGCTTCTTGGCAGCGTCTTCTGCCTCTGCCATCGAGGTCACGAGGACCGACTTGGCCGATTCGAGCCCGATCTCGTCCATCGCCTTGCGGAAGAGATCTCTATCTTCGGCCGTTTTGATCGAATCGACCTTGGCGCCGATCAGCTCACATCCGTAGCGCTCGAACACTCCTCGCTCGTCGAGCTCCAGGGCAGTGTTCAGCGCGGTTTGTCCACCCATGGTCGGAAGAACCGCGTCGGGGCGCTCGATACGGATAATCTCCTCGACGAAGTCCGCTGTGATCGGCTCTATGTAGGTACGATCTGCGAACTCGGGGTCGGTCATAATCGTAGCCGGGTTCGAGTTCACCAGGATCACCCGATACCCCTCGCTCTTGAGAGCCTTTATCGCCTGCGTCCCGGAATAATCGAATTCGCACGCTTGTCCGATCACGATCGGCCCAGAGCCGATCAGCAGGATTGATTTTATGTCAGTTCTCTTTGGCATACAGATCTCGGCACTCTTGCTACAAATTCCTCACACGTCCCCTTACTAAGCCGCCCCTACCACGAGATCGTAGAACCTCTTGAAGAGGTAGCGTGAATCGTGTGGACCAGGGGAGGCTTCGGGGTGGTACTGAACCGAGAACGCTCTGAGCTCCCTCGATTCCAATCCCTCTACCGTTTGATCGTTCAAATTGATGTGCGAAACGAATACATCTCGCGTGAACCCTTCGTTCCTAACCGCAAAACCGTGGTTCTGAACGGTGATCTCGACCTTTCCGGTCGTCTCGTCACGTACAGGGTGGTTTCCTCCGCGGTGACCGAATTTCAGTTTGTAGGTCGATCCCCCTAGTGCCTGTCCCAGGATCTGGTGTCCGAGGCAGATACCGAACATCGGCACCTTCCCGAGTAGCTCCTGTGCAGGCTTAACCACGTATCCGAGGGTGGCCGGATCCCCGGGACCATTCGAGAGGAACAAGCCATCGGGTCGCAGCGCCATGATCTCTGCGGAGGTCGTACCTGCCGGCACAACCGTCACTCGAAATCCGACATCGACCAAGAGACGCAAAATGTTGTGCTTCACACCGCAATCTATGGCGACTACGTGCGGACGAGTGACGAGCTTCTCCTGTGAAAGATGCTTGGTGTTTCCGCCAGAGAGGCTCCAGGGCAAGAGATCCCACGTGTAGGTCGACTTGCACGACACCGCCCTTACGTAGTCCTTACCTTCCATGGAGCCGAGTGCGCGCGCCTGATCGACCAGATCATCGGGATTGATATTGGAGCCTCCCGCCATTACACCCATCTGGGCTCCCTTGTCTCGTAGGTGGGCAACTATCTCGCGGGTGTCTACCCCCTCGAGGCCCATCACCCCACTTCGCGCCAGATAAGTAGGGAGAGAAACCGCGGACCTGAAATTTGAGGGAGTTTTGTGCGCACTTCGTACGACCAATCCCTCGGTATAAATCCGAGCCGATTCGACGTCCTCTTCGTTACAGCCGACGTTACCGATGTGCGGATAGGTGAAACACATCACCTGACCGGCGTAGCTCGGGTCGGTGAGTATCTCTTGATAGCCGTACATAGAGGTATTGAACACTGCCTCTCCCGACACCGGATCGGAGACACCGCGCAGCGCGCCGAAGCACCGCCCTTTGAACACCGTGCCGTCGGCAAGAGCAAAGTAACCCTCTTCGCCCTGTGCTTCCGGAAGCCCCTGTCTATTCTTCTGACTAGTCATACGACCTTCCCTTCTCCCCCCCTCGTCGTCGCAGCTACGACTCGGAGACGAGTTTCCCATCTCGAACTACACAACGCCCTCCAACGAGCACGTGCGCCGCTGCGCCCACGAACTCTCGACCTATGAAGGGACTATTCTTGGATTTGGATCTGATACCTTCCTCGTCGAAACGCCACCTGCGCTTCGGATCGACTACCGTAATGTCCGCATCACGTCCAACGCGCAGGCTACCGGATGCCAGACCGAACGAACGAGCGGGCCCTGCGCACAGGAGCTCGACCATCCGCTTCCGTGAAACCTTGCCCTGAGCGGCGAACTCGACGAAGAGGGGTAGGCTGGTTTGCAACCCGAGGATACCAACCGTGGCGCGAGAAAACTCGACCAGCTTGCTGTCGAGGTGGTGCGGAGCATGATCGCTTGCGATAGCGTCCACTGTTCCATCGGCTATTCCGCCGAAGAGCCCCTCGATATCCTCGTCATTCTTGAGTGGTGGCATCATCTTGAAATTAGTGTCGTAGTGCTCGACACAATTTTCGTTCAAAACCAGGTGATGAGGTGCGACCTCGCAGGTAACCCCGATACCATCGTTCTTAGCACGCCGAATGAGCTCGATACCGCGTGCGGTCGATACGTGACAGATATGCACCTTGCCCTTAGTGAATCGGGCGAGCTCTATATCCCGCGCGATCATTACGTCCTCCGCTACTCCCGGGAAGCCTTTTAAGCCCAAGCGCAACGAGAGCGGCCCTTCATTCATGCATCCGCCGCAACTGAGATTGCGATCTTCCTCGTGGCACGAGAGTGGCAAGCCCAGCATCAGACACCACTCGAGCGCTCGGCGCATTAGACCCGCATCTGCGACCGGGTCTCCATCGTCAGAGAACGCGACACAACCGGCTTTGGCCAACTCAGAGTATGGAGCGAGCTGCTTCCCTTCGCGTCCCATCGAGATAGCTCCGATGGGGAGCACACGCGCAGCACCCGCAGCCCTTGCCTTCTCGAGGATAAAGCGTGTCACCTCAGCCGAATCGTTGGCGGGACGGGTGTTGGGCATACAGCAGATCGAGGTGTACCCCCCGAGCACGGCAGCCTCGGCACCGGTTTGGATCGTCTCTTTCCATTCCTCGCCGGGCTCACGCAGATGTACGTGCAGATCGATACACCCGGGAATAATCCACTGCCCCGCAGCATCGATACGCTCTGCGTCCGCATGTGCTTTGAGAACGTTGGGCTTCTCGACCGCAGCGATGCGGCCGTCTTCGACCAAGATATCGAACTCCCCCTCGCGCCCTTCGGCCGAGTCGATCACGGTTCCACCTTGAATGACGATCGGTCTCACTTTACTGCTCATGCTTGCCCGTCCTCTTGAGTTGCCACGCTGCGGGCCAAGAGATACAGAACCGCCATTCGCACCGCCACACCGTTGTTGACCTGCTGGCGAATCAGGGCACGCGGACCATCGGCGACCTCGCCCGTTATCTCCAAGCCTCGATTCATCGGACCGGGATGGAGCACGACGCTCTCTGGCGCGTGACGTGCGAGTAGCCGTTCAGAGACGCAGAACTCGCGGCTGTACTCATCCAAGTTCGGGACGAAGTGGGCCGTCTGCCTTTCGAGCTGCATGCGGAGGCACACCACCACGTCCAGCCCTTCAAGGCCCTTTTCGAGATCGTGACACACCGTGACGTTATCGGAATCGAAGCACTCAACAAATTCAGTCGGCACGAGGGTCGGTGGGCCGATCAATCGCACCCGATTACCGAACGCTATGTGACCCCACACGTTGCTGCGCACGACTCGCGAGTGACGAACATCCCCGACGAATCCGATCTGCAGCCCTTCGATAGCTCGCTGCGATTTCGCAAAGTGTTGCCGCAGTGTGAGAAGGTCCAGCAATGCCTGGGTCGGATGTTCGTGAGCACCGTCTCCTGCGTTGACTACCGAAGCTCGGACCAGGTGCTTGGAGGCGAACTCTGGCGCCCCACTCTCTGAGTGACGCATCACCAAGACGTCGGGGTTCATCGATTCCAACGTACGCACCGTATCGAGGAGCGTTTCGCCCTTCTTCACCGAACTTGAGCCAGCTGATAGGTTGATCGTGTCTGCCGAGAGTCGCTTACCGGCGATATCGAAGCTTGCGAGCGTTCTCGTGCTCGGCTCGAAGAATACGTTGACGATCGTTTTTCCGCGGAGGGTCGGTACCTTTTTGATGTCTCGCTCAGAGACCTCTACAAATGACTCTGCCGTGTCGAGGTACCGATATATGTCTTGCTTCGAAAGCCCTTTTATTCCCAACAAGTGGTCGACCATCGAGCGGCAAGTAAACCGCACTGCAGCAAACTTTACAATAGGGCAAGGTCGAAATTTCTGGAGTTTTTAAGAGTATCTGGGACTCTCAACGCTCGTTACGCTCGATCAGGTAAGCGGCATCCTTGTACCCCAGCTCGGAGAGCCGTACCCTGACCAGCTGCGAGCGCTGCGAAGGTACCACCTTTCCCACGTAGTCCGCCTGGATCGGGAGCTCCCTAAAACCCCGGTCGACCAACACCGCAAGCTCGACCCGACGAGGTCGCCCGAAATCGATGATAGCATCCAGCGCTGAGCGGATCGTTCTACCGGTAAAGAGCACGTCGTCGACCAACACGATACGGGACCCTGCTATACGAAACGGCAGATCGGTTCCACGTAACGTCGGTTGTGACTGAGCACTCGAGAGATCATCGCGATACAGGGTTATGTCGATGACTCCGTATGACACCTCGATACCCTCGATCTCCTGAATCTGACTCTGAAGCCTCTTCGCAAGGAACTCCCCACCCGTGCGAATCCCGACAATAGCCAGGTTCTTGAGGTCGCGATCCTTCTCTACTATCTCGTAACTCATGCGAGACACAGAGCGCGCGATGGTCTCTTCGTCCATGAGCATCTGCCAATCGCGTGGAACAGATTTGTACTTCTGCGTCATACCTCTTACGTCCTCTTCAGCTATCGGTATCGCCCCTGCGCAGTCGCCACAAGCTCGAACTGCCACACCGTCCAGTTGTACCCCATTACAGTGAGCTCCAGCTTCTCTCGGTACGGCAACTCAATCGTCATCACCGTCTCGTCGCGCTGGATAGCCACGTCGCGCTCCTCCGCCGGAATCCCGTGTCGCTTGATGACCCGACCCACGATTCGACGGAGCTCCTCGTCCGATGCAACAGCTCCCTGCTCCCCGATGACCTGCGCGAACTGATTACGAAGATCGAGGTAGTAGTAGTAAAGCGGTACAAGTTTGTACCCCAACCACCCAGTTACCGCCAGCAGCAGACCGAGAGCCACTGTTTTGTAGAGGATGCGTCCCCGCTCCGAGCGAGCTTCGGCACTCAAACAACAACTCATACACCGCTTTTAGCAAGTGGAAGGCTGCGGGCGGTAGTACCAAAACGGCTGGCGACCTAGGCGCAGGCGCTTCGTCTTTGATCGGCTGCCCCTTGCCCCGTACAAAGTTTTTCGCTCTACGAACCACACAACCCTGCGAACTCTCACACTTTATCGAGCTCCAACCGCCCAAGCAGGCTATCCAACTGTCGATATCCATGCAGGGGTTGTGACGAGGAGGGACATGAGGGGGCGCTGCCTCACACTTACGAAATGGCGGTGTGCGGCGTTTGTGGCGTTACCCATTCGCAACGTCCCAGCACAATCGTCATCTGTAGCGCTGTGCGAGGACGCTTCAAGAGCGTCGAGTGGAGCCCATTCGTTCGGTCCTCCCGAGCACTCTCGGACAGCGCGCCTGCATCTCGGATGGCGCCGTGCGAAACGCGGAGAGACGCATGTGCCCAGATCACGGCCAGCGTCCCGGAGGTGATTTGATGGCTGACGCTGACGAATTACGTGGACGTCGGACGACAAACGGTAGACGTCGGCGTCTACCGTGCATCGTTTGACGGTGGCGTGGGCGTTATACGGGCTTGAGGGGAGAGTTTGGCTCATGGCGCTTTGTGCACTATTGCCCATACAATGAAACGTACTATGTCGCACGCTTCTCGCCCGCCGACGATGCTCCTTGTAGCCGCCCTCCTACTCGCGGTTGGGATCGGCAACCTCTGGATCGGTCAAGCTAAGAGCATCTATTACTCCAAAGAGTTGCGCGAGGCATCGACCCCTACCAAAGACCATCCACACGGGAGGCACGCGCCCGACTCGCCCTACTTCAAGAGGCTACGCTCCCGCGCGCACTACTACGAGATCGTTCGTGGAGGAGGATTCGCGATGCTATTCTCGAGCGTGGTGTTGGTGCTTATTCACATAGTGCGCGAGCGTACACGTGGCCCGGCTACTGGGACCTCCGGATTACCCGAGATCCCCTCGAAGCCGTAGGTTGGCGCGCAGCTAGCCCCCACGTGACATAGGGGGAGCACCAAGGGCTCCTGTAAATATCCAACTGGCTGGTTCTGTTCAAAATTCGCAGTTTCAGGATTTTAGGACTCTGAGAGCTATATCCGCTAAACTGTGAGCCTTATGCGCTGTGGAACCGCCCTTCACGGCATAACTATCGAGGCTTAGGCAGTGTTAAAAGCAGTATAAACCATGACTACTGGTCCTAATTCCGGTTCTTCACCGAACCCACAACCGAGCGAACAATCCACGGCGCTGCGACTGCCGGTGATACAGTACATCGATCTAACCTCACCTGTCCCCGGATTCTACAGAGTGCCTCGGAAACTGGGCATCTCGATAGACGATGCTCCAGCCTTCGAGAAGCTACGGGAGAAGATCCTTCAACGTGTAGAGAGCCTCAAGATCCCGCAGCGCTCTGAGCCCTACGAAGCGCTCATGGTGCTGGCTCTCGAGGCGAACCAGGGCGAACTACGTACAGGATTCGTCGGTTCCCATTGGCTCACATTCTCTCAGCACCTAGACACCCTATTCGGGGAGTCCACCTGGTCGATTCAACACGTCGTGAATGGACGAATCCTCGCGCCCAGGCAGGCGCTACGACTCTACGAGGATGCCTACGTCGAATTCTTCTTGCAAAACCGGGAGAAGGCAGAGTGGCTCACGCGCAACTTTAGCGACGTCTACGATCACTCGCCATCCAACGTAGAAAGCGGTTTCGATTACTCTAAACAGGAGGATCTCAACAAGGGACGGCATATTCACGACATAGCGATCCGCTCGGCACTCCACCGCTTAGGATACACCTTTCAAGGCTCAGAGCTTCTCAAAGTACGCGGCAAGTGGAACAAGGACGGAGGGATTCACCCCGGCTACGAATTCTCGCCTGGAGAGGTGCCCTTCCATATCCCCCGTTTTCTTAACGGCGCCCCCTTCGCAGGGAAGCAGTGGTGGTCCCCCGGAACGATCGAGGATTTCTACCAACGCTCTCGCATCCTCGTCGTCAAAGAATTCAACGACGATACCCTCCATCCCTCCAACCCACAGGAGACGCAGGTACACAGGTCGTATCCCCAACGCCTCGCTGCTCGCAGTCTCTTGCGCATGTTACCGATGTTCATCTCCCCGACCGTATCACTGAGTAGCTTCTCGACCCTCCCGTGGATGTTAGACCACAACTCGCTCCCTCTCGACGACCGCGGACTTCCGCGCAAGCTCAATTCAGGAGAGATGTGCGGCGTCTTGGAAGCAGGCATGCAACAGCTCAAAGGACTCTTCGAAAGGCAATCAAGCAACTCGAAAAACAACGAGGGGCTGCTGGGAAACTGGGTCGGATTTCGCTTCGCCGGAGAATATCTCGAAGCTGCCAAGACATACATTCGAGACGGCAGCGAAGCTCTTTCTCAAAAGCAAAACGACTTCTTTCCGGAATTTAGGCAACTTTCCTATTGGAGAGCACTTCTTCCTCGCTTTTGGAGCGAGTTGATCGAGCAGGGAAAGCGCCCTCTTTTTCTGGCTCGCGACGGCTTGGCGATCATGGAGTACCTCTCGTACCGTCAAGAGATCCTCACCTCGGATCGATTCAATCCCGAAACGACCTTACATCACACCCTTTACCTGCCAGGCAGCACTACAGAGAAGAGCTCGAAGAACCTGCGCTCTGCCCATCCATTGCTGGATGAAACTATCACCACCCTTTTCGGATTCCTGCGAGATGCGTACGAAGAGAACCACCTTGATCACGCGCCTTGTACCGAGGAGGAGAAGCAAGCTGTGCAGAACACCTTCCGTTCAAAAATCATCGCTCAGTTCGACAAGTGGAGAAACAGCAACGAATACCGCGAAGGGATACCGATCTACGCGTGGTGGGAGGATATCGCGGAAGGGATCGCGGCACAATTCGGGGGTTCGCTCTCAAACGTTGTGGTTGTCGACTCCGATGGTACGGGGAAGACCGCAGTCTTCGTACAAACGCTTCTCGAATATTTTGCAAAACAAAAGGGCAATCCGTCTGAAATCGGTGTACTGCTCGGAGGGCTTCAGGGTCGACACCTCGGCATCCCGAACCTGGCCGAAAAATACAACGCGCCACTCTGCCCCACCGGGAACCGAGGCTCCGAGCGCGGGGTAGCTCTTCCGGATATCCGATGGCCCTTCGTATTCCGTACTTTCGCGAACTCTCCGATCTTCAAGGGGCTCGAAAAACCGGGGCTCCTTCTCTCGATGCTGCACCGGACGATGGAGGTCTATAACGCCGCTGTGGAAGATACTGACTATGCTGGCTAGCGTAGTAAGGGAAACCCCTACGATTCGCCGACGGTCCGAGGAATCCGCCAAACTGCTGATTCTAGGAGCCTTTCCAGAACGGGACAGATGCTGCGCTGGGCGACCTTACGATCATTTGCCGCTAGGAGACGCCTTGCGTAATAAATGTAATAACGGGGTGGAATTCGCCGGACGAACGCCTCGTAGTCGCAATCGGCCTGCATGAGTGACACACATCTCTCGAGTGTGATTGTGGTTTGAGTAGTTCGTAGAGGCTATGTGGTAGTAGGGTCGTTATGAGCACACAGGTTGCGGCTACAGGTCAAGATCAACAGGTCCATTCTCCAGGGACATCTTCGGTCAAGACACTCTCTAATGTACCGACTCAGTCGGCGCTGCGAGACTTTCTCCAACCTGACGCTCTTACCAAGCTCATCCAGTCCTCTGGTATCCCCGAGCAGTTGAGAGCGGAACACGCAATTCGGGGAGAGTTTATCGAAGGTATCTCTCGGGGTGGCACTGCTTCCTACGCCTCCACACCCTACAGGTACTCGATCACACCTACAGGCAACGGTAGCTGCTTGGCAGCTGATCATCAACCTCGCCTGCGAGTCAACCAGGATGGGCAAGTAGAAGGGCTCCTTGCTCTAGACGTAAAGATGACTATACGAGTGTCAGATGGGCCGAACCGTGGCGATATTGAGGTTGCAGAGACCCTTTGGGTGCCGATCAGAAACGGGCAACCGCTGAGGAACCTGCGCGGATTCGTGATCCCATGTCAGGATGGCGAGCACTATGTACTTCAGGAGTCGCAAGACCCTCTGGGGACCGAGCTGCTCAAAAGAGCAGTGGAGCGATCAGAACTTGGTACGTGGGTTGTTATGGACGGAAACAGCCGAAACCTCCCTCGGGAAAGCCCAGAGCGCTGGGATCCGTTCAGGCGGGAGGGCATGGCCTACGGGCCTGGGCATATCCCTCTGAAAGGAGCTTCTACGGGTGAAGTCGTTCTGGATCTGAACCGTGGCGATGCGTTTGATGGACGTCAGATTACCTACAAGAGCGGGAGTAAATATCATCCGGCTCAGCTCATAAGGGACGGTGCGCGTGTCGATAGCGCCACGCCAGCGATCATACCGGTTTTGGACGGGCGCCCTCTCACTGAAGCGTTCGACCACTGGGTGGTCTCTAGTCACGGCCCGTGGCACTTAACGCCTGACAAAAAGTTCAGTGGCATGCTCGAGATCTCGAGAGGCCTCAATTCCACACGATTCGTTATCGTTGATGAGGGCCGACCCGTGCAAAAATGGAACAATTTTCATGTCCAACCCTTGCAGAGTATCGAGGCACCCGGTGCCCACGTTGCCGCATTGGTTACCTTGACACCGGTGCGCGCCAAAGAGGAGCAACCGCAGGCATCCGCTAGCAAAGGATCGTGGGGCGCTAAGCCAGCGGAGACCGAGCCCTCCAAGGATCGGATCGTTCCGTTTGTGGACGGAAAGATGATAACGACCATTGAAGCGAGCGGACAAACCGCCGAGATAATCGAAGCCAAGGTGAAAGGGCCCGATGGGAAACCCGTACCGCTCGAGATAAGAGCTGGAAAGGTGTGGACCGGTACCCTGGCCGTGAAGCCTCAGTTCTCTGACAGAATATTTTCGGTTACCATCCAGGATGGGAAGGTGGCAACCTCCGACTAGCTTTTCTTATCGCTTTCCTAGCAACGTTGCCTAAGTAAGCGAGGCGAAATCACGCGTCAGCGTGGTTTTGCCGCTCTTCACTAACGGCACCGCGCTGCCTCAATCAGTAATTCAGTTGCATCAAGTAACGTGGCCGGTCTCGGGTCGCCGTGCATCCACGGCGAGGTGCGGGTCGTTCCCGGGCGATGGAGTTCGAGGTGTAACATACTTCTAGGTCTCCCCTTGTCCTTGCGGAGCACCATCTTCACCGCGCCCAACTGCTGGCCCCGCACTACCGAATCCCCGACTCTCAAGTCGCTCTCGGGAGTAATTTCGCCGTAACACACCACACCTGATTCGCCTTCTACCAAAACTGACTTCGTATCGAGCCACCACGGACTTCCCGCGGCGGCGCCAGTGAAATCCTCGATAGCGACAACTTTGCCGGCCTCCATCGCACATACCGGGGCACCATCGTCACAATAGAGATCAACCCCCTCATGCGTGTGAAACTTTCGGGCCACTCCGAATGCTCCTGGATGAGGAGCAAGTGGGATCACGATCTCTCGCGATGTATCGATGCTCAGATAGTGATCTGGGTCTTGGCTCACGCCTAAAACCTCCCCACTCAGGGGGAAAAGTAGCTCTTCACGGCGGGGCTTTCTTGACTGCGGCACTTCGCTGTCAAGCTCACTACCTTCTGCGGATGCAACGTGAGAACCTCTCTCGAGCAGCTCCATGAAACGCCCCTTCTTCCCTTTCGAGGACAAATCCGACACCGCCTGCCGCGATACGTGCAGCGCTTCCACAGCGTCAACGATCGCTACCGCCACATCGCGTTTTGTTCCCGCGACTCGAGACACGCCGTCCTTGCTGACGATGTACACGATCTGATGTGCAGCATCGCAGTCCTCGCGCCTATTGGCGACCACTATTTGTGAGTGTGTCTCGAGGCGCGCTCGCGCCTCGGCGATTAGCTCCTCGACTGACACACGCGAGAGGAGTTTGAAGGACACTATCGGCACCTCTGGCGCAACTTCATGCGCCTTGTCGACAACCTTCTCAGTGGGAACGAAGGGCGGCAGTATGAGCTCGGGGCTCTTACTCGCGATCTTCCCGGCGAAAACCTCTCGCGGCCGATAGTCGGCAACGGCGGCGCTCAGTATCATCATCTTCGGCTTATTCTGCCCACGAGTGCGGTCGAGTACCCGGTCGCGATACTCATCGTACGTTTTGTGGACCGTAGTGAAGGGGCTAAGCCAGTCCTCCACCTCGATACCACCCCCGAGTAAGAAGGACACAGCAGCCCCTCTCAAGACGAGCTCCTTCGCCATCTCGCGACCGAGCTTGCCTCGAAAGATGTTGGTTACGAGACGTACGTCATCGAGAGGCACTGGCGTTGGCCCTCCCGTGACGAGGATAGAAACCCCTTTCAAGGGGCTCTTCGATACCTGCCGCGCTGTCGCCGCTGCCACGATTCGCGCCCCAGGAAACTCAAGCTTTCCACCCGACACGTCGGGTTTGATGAATTTCACGCCGAGCGATCCTAGCTTGGTCACGCTCTCTTTCAGCAACGCATTGTACATGTCCCCGTTCATACACGGCAGCACGAGCATCGTCGCCTCTCCTCGCTCTACCCTTCCTAGCGCCGTAGCCATAGTCGCAAGTGCTGGTGTGTCTGCCCTGCCCTGGGCCATTCCATTGATGAAGTCGTAGGTGGCGGGCGCGACAAGATAGGTCGTGTAGCGGGCCAGGTGCTCAACCTCGCCGGATAAGCCACCACCCCCGTACACCCGACCGTTTTCTACCGCCCAAGATAGCGCGAGTGGTCCCACGAATTGCTCAGCACTCTCGGTGGCGCGCACGTCCACCTCTGCTCCATATCTCCGCAGCGTACGTGTCAGCCCAGGAGCCTTGATAGCGGCGATGCTCCCTGTGACGACGAGTAGTATCTTTTCTCCACCCAAGGAGCGATTTACCAGCGCCACCTCTCGGTCGCCCAGCGACGCCCGTGGGATGCGCAGCTGCTCCAAGTCGAGCATAAGAGGGTCTCGTGGCTGTTGGGCTGTGGGCAGGGTAGCTGTCTCGGTTGCGGTCATATTCAATCTCCTCCTTGCGCAGACGCATCACGCGTTGAGGTGACCGTAGAGAATTACTACCTTATCGGGCAATTATGAGTTATATTTTGCCTATATTCGCAATTATATAATTATTTTGTTGCTGTCTTATGGACTCCGTTCGACTCGACTCCTTGGATAAGAAGCTCCTTTACGAGCTCGATAGCGATTCACGTCAGAGCCTCTCTCAACTCGCCCGTAGATTGCGCGAAGGTCGCGACAGAGTTGCGTACCGCGTGGAGCGACTCACTCGGGAGGGTGTCATTCGTCAATTCACTGTCACGATAAACCCCTATCGACTGGGCTATACCCTCTACAAGACCTACTTGAAGGTTAGCAAAGGACGCGGACGCTACGAGAGCCTTATAAAGCTTCTAGGTGCGCACCCTCGGATCTACTGGATCGCTGATTGCGATGGACGTTGGGACCTGATCTTTGCGACCTTCGCGCAGTCGCCTTTCGAGTTTTTCGAGGTTCAAAACAAGATCCTGCAATCATGCAGAGATATAATAATCAGCTTCACTAACCTTACACTGGTGAATGTGTGGATGTATCGCAAGAGCTACTTATCGCCACGCGATGCGAGTCCCTTTCTAATCGGAGGCCCACCAAGCTCATATGCGCTCGAGGAAACCGATTGGGACATCCTGCAACTCCTCAGCGAAGACGCGCGAATGAGCGCCTCCGACATCGGGCGCAAACTTTCTATGCCTGAATCGACGATCCGATATCGACTCGACCACCTCGAGGGATCCGGCCTCGTGGCGGGCTATCGGGTAGAGCTCGCTCTTTCACGGCTAGGGATGATGTTCTTCAAAGCGCAGCTCTACCTCGCGACGTACGATCGGGACGATCTGAAGAAGCTCCGGGCTTACTGCGGCAAGCATCCCAACATCACCTACTTCATCGAGCAGATCGGAGATTCCCCGGTCGAAATAGAACTCGAAGTGTCCGGCTACGAACAGTTTACGGAGATCATCAACGACCTTCGCACCACTTTTCCTGGCATGATTCGCAACGTAGAAACGGTTCTTATCAATCGATCGAGATTCAAATGGGTGCCGTACCGGGAGATCGCGGGATGACCTTTAGCACGTGAAGGTGCACGCACCCGAGCATCTTGATGTTTTCATTTCGGGTACGTTTACGTGCAGGTGCACGAGCACGTTCACGTGGTAGAGTGGTAGGCTTGGCCTCGCTTCCCCAAGACAGATGAAAGAAAAGACCCTTGCTAAGGGTATCCTGCTCTTTCTATCTTTATCTTGAAGCTGCCATGACGCATTCGACAACCCCCACAGCCCCAGTCCAACTATACATCCACCCTGTGAGCCCTGAGGTTCGTCGCATCCGTTTGACCGATACCCAGCGTGCCGTCCTAGCTCAGATCGATCTCGATGCGCGCGCATCTGTGGAGGAGATCGCGTCCGCAGCGGATCTCAGACCGAGCACCGTTCGTCACACTGTTGAGAGACTGAAGGACCTCCTTGCGTTGAGGCCGTGCTGCTGGACCGACCCGTATCTCATGGGTGAGACACCCTATCGGATCTTCTTTTCCATCCACGCGGGCGGTAACAAGCGCCTCAATGCGTTTCTCGACTTTCTCATCAAGATCCCGGAGGTCCACTGGGTGGGCACGCTGATCGGATACTATCAGGTAGGGCTTCATCTGAGAGCGTCGACCTTCGAACAACTTCGAGCGATCCTAGACTCGATCGACGACGCTTTCGGGGAGATGATCATCCAAAAGGAGTACGCCATCATCTCAGAGCTCACTTTTTTACCTACGTCGCTCATCACCCAACGGCGGGGGAGGCAGACGCGGATCTCTTTCCGAGCATCCTCGAAGCGGGTCGATTTGGATGCTGCAGATAGAAAACTCCTCGCTCATCTTCAAGAGCATCCGCTTGCCTCCCTTTCGCAGATCAGTCGGTCTCTCGGCATACCTACGACCACATTGGCGTACCGATTCAAAAATCTAACACATAAAAGAGTTATCCTCGGCTTCTTCTACTCTCACGACGAGCGAGGCTACGGCTACGAATCGTATCTCCTGCTGGTATCGGTGGTTGGCCTCGGTAGCAAAACTGCAGAGCACTTCCGTCACTTCGCTTCCCAGCACCCGAGGATCCTCATGTTCACAGCCTGCACCGGTCGCTGGGATTTCGAATTCGAAGTAGTGGTGTCCGATGTACGGGAGCTTCAAGCCATCGTCGACGAGCTCCATTCGGTCGCCGGAGGCGCCGTTCGCGACATCTTGATTCACGCGTGGGGCGAAGACCTGAAGGGCTAATCCAGCACCCGCTAACGTGTATGTAACGCCCTCAAACCAGCTGCTTAGCTCATATCGCGATGTGTCTGTACGAAACTGTTCCTTTCAGACACACGTTGATCAGGTACCGCTTACCAAGGCTGTCGCATAGCAGCTAGAGGAATGCTATCGTTCCACCCGGGCGGTTGAATTATCCGGTCTTATTACAACGAGAGAAAACATCATGATCGGTCCACGAAAAGCAGCGAATCGAGACGGCAAGTTGCCTCATGGATCACGAGGCATACCTGGCTTGGTAGTGCTTGTTGCTCTACTAGCTGGCCTAGCCTGCGCTCTAATCATCGTGCCGGGCGACGCGCAAGCCTCCCCCGGATACGCCTGTAACAACAACCCGTGCTCAGAGGAGCGCAAAGCCTACGTCGAGCGTTCGGCGCGGCGCGTCTGTGCGTTGTCTCGAGCGCTCACGAGGTTGACCACTTTGAAAGCGAGAAAGGTGCAGCAGCTAGCGGCTCTGGTAGGTCGGCTCAATGCGTGCCGAGCCCGCGGCCCGTGGCGCTGTCAATTCCATGCTCGACAGGTTTGGGGCATGAACCGACGAATCGCCGCTCTTCAGCGTAGGATAGATGCGCTCGTGAGACGAACATCGGCCTCGTGCCGGTCGTCTCTGCCAAATGGAGCACCAGGAAATCCTCCTACATGCGAAGAGACAGAAGCGAGTAAGTATTGCCCCCTAGCAGATGAACAACAGGCACAGCAAAGTCTCCAGCAACGGTGTGCGGATCTCGAAGCAGAGAAGGCTCAGCAAGCGCTGTGCGTGAACTGCATAGATCCGGACGCACTGGCGGCTAGCTCGTGGCAGCCCGGGGATTTTTCTCGCCTAGCTGCTGGCTCCGTATCGTTGTGTGAGCCGAAATCAGAGGGATCGGCCTCGTAGGCAGAGCGCCAAAAGCGCCTGTTCCCCAACTGGCTCTCGCTCCTGCATCGCCACTACGGCACACCGACCCGCGTGAAGCCGCGTGACGGCTTCAATCTCTTTGAGCTCACTCGCTGCTCTTCTCGCCAGGAGCGGCCCGATTGGATGTGCTGCCGCCAAGCTGTTGTTTACTATCCACGCCCACGGTTCGATGCCAGCACGTCGAAGGTCCCTCTGAAGCTCGGCAGCCTCGAGGACCGGTGTTCTCTCGGCGAGGGTGACTATGAGTACTTTGGTCTCTTGCGGGTCCTGAAGCTGGGTCATCGGAGTCATATCGAGAGAGCTTCCTGCACTTGCGCTCTGACGAGCGACCTCGCGGTGGTAGGCTCCTGTGGCATCCAAGAGAAGTAGCGTGTGTCCCGTGGGGGCTGTATCTATGACGACGAACCGCTCACGTGCTTCACGTACGATGCGCGAGAACGCCTGAAAAACGGCTATCTCCTGCGTACAGGGTGAACGGAGATCCTCCTCCAGAACAGCTTTACCCTCGCTATCGAGAGATGCCCCTTTCGCCTTCAGCACCTGTTCTCGATACCGCTCAGTTTCCGCCTCAGGATCGATTCGACTTACGGTCAAACCTCGAACCGCTCCGTGCAGTGTCTCACCTATGTGGGCGGCGGGATCCGTGGTCGTCAAGTGCACAGCATGTCCTCGGTGGGCGAGCTCCACTGCCACTGCAGCCGCAACGGTCGTTTTGCCTACACCCCCCTTACCCACGAGCATGACGAGACCTTTTCCAGTAGCGGCGATCTCATCGACGAGCTGTCCTAGCGGCGGAAGTGAAAGACCTCCCTGCTGGCCTTGGCAGCCACCCGCCAGAGGCTCGCTTCCCAGCGAGAGCTCCACTTGATCCTCCAAGAGAGCGCACAAGGCATCGATACCTACCATGTTGAACGGTTTGAGAACGAGCCGATCACATGGCAGACAGCTAAGAACCTCAGGGAGCTGGCTCATCGCCTCCTGCTCACGGCGGTACAGCGCCGCCCCCATTGCATCGTATCGAGACTCGCTCTCCGGCAAGATCCCGTTAATCACGAGATACTGTGCTGTGATCCCGATAGCAACGAGCTCTCGGTGCGTTTTCTCGGCTTCCCGTAACGTCGATAGCTGCGCACGAGCAACCAGAACGAGACGGGTCATCGCAGGGTTTGCGAGTGAATCAACGGCTGCTTTGTATTGAGCCTTCTGCTTCTCGAGCCCCGCCAGAGGCCCGAGGCATGAGGCATCGCCCCTACCGGAATCGAGGAAGCCGCTCCACGCAGCGGGGAGTTGAAGCAAGCGGATCGTGTGCCCAGTCGGTGCAGTATCGAAGACTACGTGGTCGAAGTCAGCAGTCAGCGGGGAATCAATGAGCAACGAGGTGAACTCGTCAAACGCTGCAATCTCGGTGGTGCAGGCCCCCGATAGCTGCTCCTCTATTCCTCTAACCACAGCATCAGGGAGCAATCCCCTGACCGGCCCAACGATCTTCTCTCGATACCGCTGCGCTACAGCGTGAGGATCTATCTCGAGCGCAAACAATCCAGGTATCTCTGGTATCTCAGTGACGGCATCTCCAATCGTTCGCTCGAACACCTGCCCTATGTTCGAGGCAGGATCAGTGCTCACGAGAAGAACTCGCAAGCCAGAGCGCGCTAGGTGTATCGCGGTCGCACAGGCGAGCGACGTCTTGCCGACACCACCTTTACCTGTAAAGAAAACAAATCGTGGAGGAGCTTCGAGAAACTTCATCTGCGCTTCGCTAACAACACCCATCCCCCGAGCAGCATCCTTTGGCGACCTGTCGGAGCGAGGATCCTTCTTCAATACCCAACCAGCGCGCCAATTCCGGTCGGGAAGGATACCGTCCAGCGAGAGCTATCTCATCATCTACGAGAACTAACGGCAGCGCGTCCGAACCGGACCGTTCCAAGAACGACCTCACGACTGGGTGTTCGACGAATGCCAGAGGCGTTTGGGCCAAGTTGTATCGCTCTACACTCCCCCCCTTCCCCCTTATCCATTCCACGTCGGCAGCGAATCTAATCAGCGTCTGATCTGTCTCGACACCACACACCCCCGTAGCGCAACACAGCGCCGGATCGTAGATCTTTACCACTTTCATAAAATCTCCCTTCCCTAAAAAACGGTCGCCCCGATACGATCCAGTTCTACCTTCAAACGCTCCTTGTCGCTTTTGAGCTCTTGTAACGGTAGCGCCAAAAATCTCTCGATCCTCCGACGCAGGGTCGAGTACGCCGTGCGGAAGGCCTCATCGATCTCTGCATCGGTACCCGTAGCATGAGCCGGGTCCTCCACACCCCAGTGTGTCCGTAGGACCGACCCTAAGTACGTCGGACAGCTCTCACCGGCAGCACTGCCGCACACCGTCACCACGATCTCCGGCGTCGGAGTGAGGGAGTCCCACGACTTGCTATGGTACCCTTCCGTTGAAATACCCTCGCGCTTCAAGAGAGCGAGGGAGCGTGGATGCACCTGTCCTGTTGGCTTACTCCCCGCGCTCACCGCTCTCCAGCCATCAGGCGCGAGATGGTTAAAGGTCGCCTCTGCGAGGATCGACCGGCACGAATTCCCCGTACACAAAAACAGCACTATCATACACCTGTGACCCTCTTTCTTTTTGATTTCGGTTTGCAACCAAGGGCGACGAGCCCCATATCTACGCACTTCTCAGGATGCCCAGCGCAACACTCCTCCGTGAGGTACTTGACGAGGTCGAACATCAACGGCAGATGAGCACGATAACGCTGAAAACGCCCCTGCTGCTCCACAGTCACCAAGCGTGCCTGCGTCAAAGCCTTCAAATGAAACGAGAGGTTACTTGCTTGAATCTCGAGCTGGCTCGCGATCTCACCAGCAACCTCCCCCTGCAACCCCTTCCTGACGAGCAGTCGGTAGATATCGAGACGTACACCGGAGGAGAGGCATTCGAAGATTGAGACGGCACTTTCCTTCTTCATGCTTTGACTGTACAATAACTGTTGAAATATTAAAAGACTGTCGACAGATCCAGTAGGCAGTAAGGAGCCGGACTAACGGCTAATGTCACGGTTGAACGAACATCTCCCATAACATCACGAGCGGAGCCAAGGCGGCCTATTCAGCCGCATACGACCATAGACTCCTCGAACGGAAGCACTGTGCAGTTATGCAGATAGTCGAGAAATCGTTGCAGCCCGACACGATAACTCCGCTAACGGCCTCGCTGCTCGAATCAAATACAGCTAGCGCGAAGACGACCCCTAGCTTCGAGCACTTGGATGAGCTGTTCAGAAATGGAGGTCCGACGTGCATATCGAGATGCTTATCGAACGCAACAGTTGAGGCCGAAATAGTCGGCGACAGAGAGGCGCAGGTGACTCTCGATACCGTAGTTCGGATCGGAGAAAGACCAGCTCAGCGTTACGAACTTGCCTTGCTGTTGAACGCAGCGGGAGCCGACCTCTCCGTCGAGGCATTGAGGCACGAACTCTCGCAGACAGGGGATGACACCCGTGTACTGAGCTTCGGGCTTCGCAGTGGAGCTGTAAATCTCGTGCTGGACAATCCTGGCGATCTCAGCGCAGCTAGCCCGTCCGCTGCGGTCCGAAATCAAGAGGGGCTTTGCACCCTGTCGTCGGAGCTACGCGAGGCTGACATGGCCCTTCGAATGGGCCAGGTTTTTGCCAATCGTATGAAGGAACACACCCCCTCAGTTGAGCACGGCCTAAACGCAGATCAATCGCTCGGCACATTCGCTCTGCAGGGAAAGGACCGCTTCCTCGCTCTTGCCGCTTTCATCGACCGCACGACGACAACGTTCCGAAAATCCGTCGAAGGGTCGCGGCTCGACTCTCTTGATGAGATTGCGACTCACCTGCCGAGCCGCTCGACCGTAGTGGAGCACGGGTGCCTGCGAGTCAAGTGTGATACCCACACCGTTGCTATCACGCAAGGTCCGGAAGATACGTGCATGGTCGAACTACTTCTCAATCCTCGGGGCTTGCAACGACAACCCGACAAGTGGTTCGCGACGTCTGCAACGGCGGACGAGCTGAGAGAACTGCTCGGAGAGGTCGGTGTCTTGAAAGAGATCCCGAAGCTCGCCAAATTTCTGAGCGAGGTTGAAATCGAGTGTGAACGCGGAAACGGCTACGCCTCCCTGAGCCGGCGGCTCGTGGATAGTATGTATCGGTCCGTGGATTCATATGCCACACGACTGCGAGCACTCGCCACGACTACCAACTTTATGGAGCGCCTGGAAGCCGCCTGTGAAAAGTCCCAGCTCACATCTACGAAGCAGATACTCGATCTTCTCCGGGCGATAGCCTCTCCCTCTCAGCCCCCGAAGGATCTTCCATCGTACCGTTCATTCTCGTCGAGCAATGATTCGTGGTCGTGCGCAGAAAGTGAAGGGAACTTCGTGATCGCGGTAAGAGATGGACTTTTCATGACGGATCGTCACTTCATCCGTAAAAGCGTCGGTGCCGGCATGGCCCTCAGCACCGTACCCATCTCGGTAGATGGAGTAGCCTATCCCGCGGGCACCCTTTGTGACGTCAAGGTAGGACAGGCGGGGGAAATGCTGGTGCGTCCAGTAAGGCTCACCATGTTTTCGCTTCCCCTCGAGGAGGGTCGAGAGGTATATCGATATCACTACGATAGGGCAGGATCTCACGTGGGAGACAACGACCAACACGTCTCGGCCGTGTACGAGGCGATGAAGACGGTTGCCACCCTTCCTCAGGTCAATCCAGCACCGTCGGTATGGTCTAGGATAAAAGCTTTTCTGCGCGGTAGCTAGAGTCGAGAAGGCACCTTCTCGAGCGCAGTACCGCCCCCTGTCTGTGGCGTGAAACTATGAATGCGCCAGCGGGGTAGTGAGATTATTCACGCTCTCAGGAGCAACTATGACAAACTCTAAAGTAGGTATTTTGGGAGGCGGCCTCGCTGGATGTTGCGCCGCTTTGGCCTTGGCAAAGAAGGGAATCCAGGTCGACATCTTCGAAGGCGGGCCACGGTTACTGCAGGGGGCCAGCCTCCACAACGAGGGCAAGCTCCACCTCGGATACGTGTACGCTGCCGACCCCGACTCGCAGACGCATGCTCTGATGGCTCTCGGGTCACTCTCCTTTTTACGGGTCTTAGAGGAGCTGACCGGCACGCCTCGTAAACTATTCAGACGCTCCTTGCCGTTCATCTACGGCATTCCAGCGGACTCGCTGCTCAGCGTAGAGAAGGTTTCACAGCATTTCTCCTCTGTCGATCGAGCGATCGCAGAGATCTATCGAGAGAGGCCTGAGCTTTCAGGGGACGAGGGTATCCCGCCCGTCATCCCCCTTCCCCCAAAACAACTGGGAGATATCCTCTGTCGTGAAACTGTTGCAGGGGCCTTTCAAACCGGAGAGTTCTCGCTCGATACGGAACAAGTTGCGCGAGTCGTAGCAGCAAGCATCGAAGGTCATCCGAACATCCGCGTATACAAGAACACCTCAGTAGTGATGGCAGAGAGAACTGTCGGCGGGAACTATGCGATTCACGCCCGCTACGGTACCGAGACGCGAATTCACAGGTACCGATTCATAGCGAACTGTCTCTGGGGCGATAGAATCAGGGTCGACGAGGGCGTAGGCATCGTACCATCTCGACCTTGGCTCATGCGCTACAAGGCGGCGATTACCTTGCGCAGACGCGTCGATAGCCAGCTTCTGCGTTGTCTGCCCTCTGCAACATTGATTCTTGGCCCCTACGGAGACGTAGTCAACCACGGCAGCGGTAAGGTGTACGTATCGTGGTATCCCATTTGCAAACTCGCTGAAACATCAACAAGTGCCTGCGATCCCCTCTTCGAGACAGCAGCACACACCAACCAAGCGCTCTTGGTGCACGAGAGCCTCGAAGCTTTGTCGCGATACATTCCGTACGTTGAGAACCTAGCGAGAGGCAATGATTCCGTCGAGGTCGGAGGGGGCGTGATCTGCGCGTGGGGAAGCACCGATATTACCGATATCGAGAGCGGGTTGCATCAGAGGTACCGCATAGGGCCCTCCGTCCACGACAATTGGATCTCTCTCGACACCGGAAAATACTGCATGGCACCCCTGTTCGGACTTCAGACAGCGGAAGTCCTCGCATCCCTTTTAAAGTGACGGCTATGAAAAAGCTTTCATGCCTCATTCCACTCTATCGTTCACGTCGATTCCTCGAGATCATTCGAGCGAATATCGACGCGCATCTCGCTCTGGGTGCGGAGGTCATCGTCTCAGATCGTCACCTCCTCGATGACACGACAACCGTTCTCGCTGACCAGTATCGGGGCGAGCCTCACGTCAGAATTGTAGAGGCCGATGATCAGCTCGACTGGGTCGATAACATCAATATCCTCATCTCGGAATGCCGCACCGAGTACTTTCGCATAACACCGCACGACGACACCGCAACAACAGAATCGAGCCATCGACTAGTCGAAGCTCTCGATAGAGACAGCGCAGCGACACTCGCGTATGGCATCGTCAAGGCGTACACACTCGAGGGTCGCCCACTACCCGGAAACGATCACCTGAATGCTCAAGAGAAACCCGGAATAGCCGAGTGGAACCTGGAGGATGCGCTATCTCTATTCTGGACCGGACGGTATGGAGGCTCATTCAAAGGGGTCGTTCGGGCAGAGCCCGCCAGGAACGCGAAGCTTCTGATCAAAAAGACGCCTACCTTGGTCCATGCCGAGCGTGCATGGCTATTCGCACTTGCCTTGCGGGGGCCCTTCACATTCGTACCGGACTCGACACTCGTCAAACGCTACTACGATGACAGTACCCACAAAAGCTGGAGGCACACCGGTCAAACGCTCCTCGATGTAGCTGCGACGATGCAAGAGTACTGCGCCGAGCTACTGGAGGATTCAATTCTGCGGAGGCAGGCGATCTTCAATGTGTTGCTGAATGGGCAACGTAGAGCGAGCTGGTTCGATCAACCCTCGGGCTCGATGCCACCGTATCTCTCGTTGCAAGACACGAATCAGCTTTTGGAAGCGTCAACCATTTCGGGTTCGTACAGCGCTCCAGGAAGGTAGGAGCCCTCGTGCTTCCCCTTCCCGACCAGGTTACCCCCTGAGAATTTTTTCGATATCCGGAAGCCTGTAGTTGTAATCCCAAATGTCAGCGACGAAATAGTTCTCCGATCCTTGCATGAGTTGCGCAGTGACCGCTTGGCAGATCGTGTTATGGAACACCTGTCTCTCAATCTTGAATCTCTCGGTGACCAGCTCCTTTACGTCGCTACACACCTAGAGCTAAACAAATCGATTCTGATCTCACAGCAATTATCGGTGAAGACCATGCGGGCTGAGAACAAATAGCTTTCTAATGATCGTTCCCATTCGTGGACAGCGGGGGCGGTGTCTGAGCCGTGGGCCTCGACCAACTCAGTAGTTTTTCAATAGTATGACCCCGAAAACCGCATCCAGCTTTCGCTCACATCGAAACCGAAACTCTGGTGCTATAGCGGTCTCAACTCGGTCGAGCTTCTCCAGATCGTAGACGACGATCGGAACACCACCTCGGCAATCGGCACGATCGAAGTCGGTATAGTCGTTCCACTGCTGGTAACCATCCGTTAGGGAATCCTCGCCATAATCGTTCTTCTGAGCTCGAAGACAGAAGACCGTACTCTTTTCGGTTCCATCTTCTTCGAACCGGTAGGTGCCGCACGTCAAGACACTCGATAGGAGCTTAGGGTGAATAACCGAGAAGCCATAGCCCTGCTCGTACAGACCGAGATCTCTCAAGCCATCGATCAAAAGCTCGTTCTCGTCTCCGCGAGCGGGAGAGATATCTATGTCGTAGAGCGGGACCTGTCGGATCTGCGATTGAGCGAGATCCTCCTGCGGCGAGAGAGCCGAAGTACGTTTGTCAGTGGCTTTGGGGGTCTCCATGTACGATAAGAGTACCCCATCCAGATCGCCTATAGAAGCGAGTGGTCAGACATGCAAAGCCCATCGGCATTCAGCAATGACCGCAAGCACCTCAAACGAGCAATTCCAGGCGGCCTCTGAGCCCCCTTTTTTCAGGCGCTTCCCTGACCCTCGGCGCCCCGGGGCAAGGCTCAACTTCTTCTCCTAGAAAAAAATACGAGGATCTCCAATTTTTAAGTAACAGATTCTCGTATCACCCTCATAACCCTTCCAACATTAGTGAGATTACACGGTTTTTCCCTCTTCATACACTCGGTTCTAGTAAGCAGGTTGCTCAGTCAGGACCGGAGGTGTACGCATGTTCGAAAGGCAGGCAGTAGCAAAGGCACTGCTCTTGGTGGGGGAGCTGACTGGCATCACAAACACGCCCCCTGCACCTACAATCCCCTCTCCCGCACCTCGGGGGATCACTGCTTCCGGCCCGGCGGCCCCGGGAAGTCCGCTCGGGGACTTGCAACCACCCCAGGCAGTTCGTAATTTAACGGCTTCGAATGCCCAATCAGATCGCGTAACAGCCCTCGCTGAGCCTAGCCCCTCGGTCGACAGCTTCGCCGCACTCAGTCTTCCGACTCGCCCCGGTGCCTCGCTCAGCAGCCAACCTACGGCGCAGTTTGGTGTCCGCGGAGGGCTCCGCGATGAAGCCCTGCAGAGCGAGAGATCGAAGGGCGCTCAGTTTCACCTGGTAGCATTTCAGGATCCCGACAACAAACCAGCACCCGCCCCCAAACCGGTCGAGGCTCTCACCGAGGCCGAGCTCAAGCAGGCCCTCAAGGAGAGGATGCGTGAGTACGTCTTCAAGATGGTTAATCTCTACTGGAAGGAACACGACCTCAAGACCTACGGATATTGGGATCAGGACGGGGACGGTCTCGCCGATCGACTCGATCAGGATTCATACAACGGCCACGGCGTCGGTAAGGCCTATGCGAAACCGATCCCGGGGGCTCGCGAGGATGGTCACTACAACTGCGAATACTTCGCTCAGAACTTCTGGCTCGCGTTCCGCGATGTGTTTTATGAATCCAATCCGAAAAGCCAATGTTGGAAGCTCGAATACGATGGCCACGCAACTATCGCCTTCTACTTCGAACATAAGGGCGAATCGATCTACGTATTCCTCGAACCCCAAGGAGGGAGCTCGTGGTTCATCTCACTTCCTCAATTGCCTCTGAATGAGATGCCGGCTCGTGGCTCCTCCAGGAATGTGCGCGGTATCATGTGCCACAATTTGGAGGAAAATAGCTGGACCGGGGTCGAGCGCTACCCCGGCAGCAAACCGTTGCCGAAGGAAATTCTCGATCAACTTCTCGACGGAAAACCCCTGCCGGGGAACCGGCCCCTCGAGGGAAGGCGCACTCCCGGCGATCGACCCGTGAAGGCAGAGGAAGCGAACAACCCGAAGAAAAAATGACTAGAAGCTAGGAATACTTTATGTCCCCGAAGAAATGGTATCAGCAAACGCGGCTCAACCTTGCATTCGCAGTCTGTGCAGCTTTGGCGCTCACGCTGGGCTTACTATCGCCCGCTCAAGCGCCCACGACCCTCAGCGTAATCACTGCCGAGGCTGAACCTCTCGGTCCTTCTGAACTTGCCGTATCCGATCTCAATCGAGCTCGCTTGATCGACCTGATCGGGGAGTTCGATTCGAAGATCGGCGACATCAACCAGAAAAATCCCGAAATGGCCAAGATAAATGCCGAAAGCTTCTCTGGTGGTCATATGAACCAACAATCGGGGGAGATGGAGGACAAATTCGGACGAGTTACGCCGAGTAACACCGTCCGCAACGGACTACTCGGCTCGGCCACAAACGCGTTACTCATGACGGCGCTACTCTCCAATCTGATGAGGAATCAGCAGAACAATCAACCAAGCGATCCAGGGGCGAACCCGATGGCGACTCCCTCTCCGAGCCCCACTTTCTGTCAAACAGCGACGCCAACGCCTACCGCAACGCCGAGCCCAACTCCTCGGAGTTACCAACACCCGTCCTAGGTAAGCGAGGCAAAACTCACCTGTGGTCTCACTTTTGAACTTGTCACGCGAACGTGCTCGTGCGCGAACATGTTGATGTTTTTGTTCCCGGTACGTTTACGTTCAGGTGCACGAGCACGTTCACGTGGTAGAGTGGCAGGTTTTGCCTCGCTTCCCTAGGTATGCTGACGGCCCTCATATACGGCTTCAGCAAGCTGAAATTATCGTGCTACCTCTACTCTAAAACCCGTCAGAGGTCGCTCGTACCGGTTTTTTGCACAGGAAGGACCTCATGGAGGCTCAGTTGGCAGTTGGGATCATCCTCGGACTGCTCCTATCTCTGGTTCTGTACGCAACGCTACGATTGAACAGCTCCCTCCTTTTCGGAGCTGTGCTTGGACAAAAAGCTCAGGAGTCCCTAGGGGTACTGCAGACATTCTATGAGCACGCCCCCTCGCTACTCGGGATCGTCGAACTCGCGGGTGAGGATATCTATCACGTCTACGATAATCCAGCCGCATGCCGCTTCTTCGGCGTCCTTACTGGCCAGACACGCGGCAGACTCGAGGCTGATCTAGGGGTTCCCAGGGAACAGACGGCGCTGTGGGCGCAAAACCTCAGAGAAAGCCTCTCTCGAAGATCTCCGGTCCGATTCGAGTTTCATGGTGGAGATAGCCGCTGGTTCGCTGTCACGGTGTGTCCGGTGATTGAGCACGAGAAGGTAGTCCAACAGTTCTGTTACCTCGCCGAAGATATCTCAGAATGGAAAAACAACGCTGAGCTCGCATCGATAGATCGGCAGAGGCTGCAATTCGCTCTGGTCGCAGCTCGTCTGGGATTCTGGGATTGGAATGTGACCTCAGGGCGGTATCAATACGGTGGAGACTGGTCGAACCTTCTGAGCTTTCCAGAGGACCATTTCAAACCAACTCTCTCCCCATGGGAGAGCTTGATCCACCCCGACGATGCAATCCGAGTCATGGATATCCTACGCAGTAATTTGGAAGGAAAGACACCTGAGTTCGAAGCCGAATGCCGCTTCAAAATGGGGACGGGTGATTTCCTGTGGGTTTCGGCCCGGGGCCGCGTCATCGAAAGAGATCCGAACGGTTCGGCGCTCCGACACGTCGGAGTCGTCGAAGATATCGACGAGCGCCGAAATGTTCGCGAACAGCTCAAAGTGAATGCTCGCCAAAAGGACGAATTCCTAGCGACACTTGCTCACGAACTTCGTAATCCCCTCGCGCCTATACGAACCGGACTGGCGATCATCAAGTGTGATCCGACGAGTGATGCGGCCTGTCGGGCGCGCGATATGATGGAGCGTCAACTCCTCCACCTCGTGAGGCTCATCGACGATCTCCTCGATATCTCCAGAATCAGCCTCGGTCGTTTGACGCTCAAAAAGGCCCCGATTACAGCCAAGGAGATCGTTGATACTGCTGTCGAGGGAAGCCTGCCATTCATCGAGTCGAATCAACACACGCTATCGATCGATCTCCCGAGTGAGCCGATCACGATAGACGGTGACTTAACCCGACTCGCCCAGGTCCTGAGCAACCTACTCAACAATTCGGCGAAATACACTCCGAAAGGCGGACATATCGAGCTTCAGTTGAAGAAATTGCCCAAGGTTGCGCTCTTCAAGGTATCCGACAACGGCCTCGGAATACCTCCCCAGATGCTCGAAAGTATCTTCGATATGTTTGGTCAGGTGAATCGCACACTCGATCGCGCTCAGGGCGGCTTGGGGATCGGGCTGGCCTTGGTGCGCAAGCTGGTCGAGCTCCACAACGGCACCGTTCACGCCGAGAGCGATGGGCCGGGTCGTGGGTCTACTTTTACGGTCCTGCTACCCCTTCTGACGATAGCAGGGGAGGAGCCCCTCGATGTGGAGCATCCCGATCCATCTCTCCAGGCGCTGCCGAAAAAGATCTTGGTGGTAGACGATAACATCGATAGTGCCGAGAGCCTCGCGACTTTTCTGCAGATGCATGGACACTCGACACGGGTAGCGCACACTCCAGCGGTAGCACTAGCCATGCAAGGTGAATTTCGTCCCGATGTCATCTTTCTCGATATCGGCCTCCCCGAGATGAATGGGTATGAAGTTGCGCGTCGTATCAGAGCTGCCCCGCAGGGAACAGACACCTGCCTTGTGGCGATTACAGGCTGGGGTGGAGAGAAGGACAAGGAGAACGCCAAGGCAGCGGGCTTCAATGCACACCTGACCAAGCCGGTGGATCTCTGCGCGGTTCAGATGCTCCTGCGGAGCGGTAGCGGGCAGATGGAGTTTCGGTCCTGAGGCTGTCTGTCCACTTTATGAAGCTCTAATACCCACGATTTATTACGATTGTACTCTCGTCACTTTGCACCTTGATTAGCCTCAGGGCAGAGCCTATGATTTTGAAGGAAGCTCGTTGCAGAGCTTCTCTTCCTAAGGTGCTATCGTGAATAGGCGCAGCAGATCCCTTCAATCAACGAGTTCAAGCCCAATCTTACTCCGAGGTGCCCCGACATAGGGGGCTACCGATCTTTTCGTTTCCGATGATGGAGTGACGCCTCGAATGGTCGTGCGACCATTCGCGAGGTGTTACCGCTCGAATCAGCCAAGTTTATCTGACGACTTTACAGAGGATATATGTCTAGAAGTACTTCATATGAATCACCCCTTGCAGCGCCTCCTTATGAGCCACAATCAGCGAGCGCTTCTGAGATGCAAACTACAATGCCTGCTCGTGCTGCCGCCTGGTCGTGTCCGCCCCTCTCATTCGCTGAGGTTGCCGGCAGAATCTCATCCTTGATGCTTACCGAGGATTGCCGAACGGCTCTCCACGAAGAAGCTACAAATCCGCTCGATGAGCTTGCACACAAGAGGGTTGCGTCATCGACACCTAGCGCGAGAAGCACGGATGAAATCCTGCAGGATCTTCAAGCTCGCGGATGGATCGAAGGGCGCACGCTCGATCTTATTACGACACGTTTCTCAACTCAGCCTCCGGTCTCGCCCATGTACCTGGGTGCACTCGAATGCCTACTGCAGGAAGCCGCAGAACGCGAAGATAAAGTCGATAACCTGTCGCGCAAAGCGTCATCGTACGGACTCGTGCTGCCGGTCGATCTATTGAGCACGGTGGCGCGTTTGGACCAGATCGGCTCCGACCGGTTCGCCGCTGCTGTACAAAGGACAGAGAGCCTCCTACGGTCCTTCGAGGGACCGAGTTGTGACGATCTTGCGCGAGACCTGATCGCCTTCTGTCTCCAACGAGGATACGCAGAGAGCAAGCTCGAGCTGGTGAACGAATTCCTCGCTATTACCCCGAAGCTATCGCGAGGGCTAACGGAGGAAATATTGAAAACGCAACCGATATTCGATACTGCAATCGAGCGCGGGTGGTTGCTGCCTGAAGAGAGTCGGAGCGTGAAAGAGTTCCTCAGCAACAGACCACACCTAGCGTGGCCTATCATTCACGCGCTCAAGGCGATTCGCGCTGAAATCTTCCAGCGCTCACAAGCGATAAGAATCTTGGAGACGAAGGGGCTTCCGATTCCTGAAGGTATCGGGAGACTCAAGGATGTCGCAAGTAACGCTGCATCTTCGCAGTTCTTGAAGCTCCTGAATGGAATAGAGGCGCACCAGTCACCTAAGGGGAAGAGATAGAGGGAAAGACGGTGTTAGCACGGGTGAGCAGGCTCTTACATGCGCAAGAGCCTGCCCGGGAGTCTACTCGCCCTCTCCTTCGCCTTCGGCTTCCGCCTCGCCCTCATCGGTGTGCTCCCAGCACTTGTCGAGAGTAGCATCATCAAAGGTCGAATCGTCTCCACTGGCATCCAACTGCACGCCCTGAATGACGCAAGGCCACGATTCCTTGCCGCCTACCTTTCGGAACACGAGACGGAAGTCCCATGCGCCGGGGGTTACGCCCTTCACAGTAAGCGTATCCTTGGGTGCCAAGATCTTGTCGTTAAGGAGATCGTCGCCCCACTTGGACACGTCTTCAGGCGAGACATAAACCTCAGTGATCTCGTATCCCGAACCGTTCCGAATAACCACGTCTGCCCATGCAGAAGAGCTGATCAACGCCAACGCACACCCGAGAAGAATTCTCTTTATCATTAATTTCTCCCTCAACCGGAAAGTCGGTTGTTAGATTTGTTTAGACAGTATTGAGAACCGCTCCACCTGAGAAGCTCCTAAAGGGTCATGAGAAACGCCTTTCAGCAACTCTCTGTAGAAGTTCGTCCCCAGTCTTATAGTAAAAGCCGCGCAAACGTGAAACTCGAATTTTTTGCCCCGATAGAGATTCCGTAAGAGGCGCCCTGCAGCTACCGGATCGCCCTCTTGCGCAAAAACCCCACAAAATCAATTGATTGCACCAGCCAACCGTCACCACGCGGGAGTCCTTAGCCCTTGAGATAGGGGGCCAGGAGCGTTCCCCAGCTACGCTCCTTCTGCTGATACTCATCCGGACACAGTGCGGCGCGGTCTTCGGGCAGCCACTCATCCTCGATGATTCCGGCAAAGCCTTCGGGATCGCTGCCGTACATGATGCAAGCGATATTGTACATGCGTTGCTCATCTAATGAGTGCTCGTCCCAAAAAGGCAGCTCCTCATCTTCGTCGCGCGCCTCAGCACTCGCCGAGTAGTCAAGGATGGCAGACCACAACAAGCCGCCCTCCTCGTCAACCGCCAGGCCAAGGAGCGCCGCAAGGTCGTCGACAGCATCTTCCTCTTTGCCTGTGATCGGAAGTGTATACACGTCCACCAACGCGTGTCCCATCTCGTGGAAGAGGGTAAAGACAGTTGCTTGAATCGTATTTTCCGCTACCTCGTCCTCTGACAGCGAGTCATCCCCCGAAAAGCTCTCTGTATAGTACGAAACCAACTCGAGGCAGATAGTGATCGTGCGGGCTGCGGAGTCGTAGTACGCGTTCGCCTCGTCACATGTATCCACCACCACCTTCAGATCCTTGGGCAGCGCGATCGCTTCGTTGATACCTTTCACCACCTCATCGAGCACCCGGCCCTGCTCGAGGGAACGCGAGATCTCGGCCAGCTTTTTGTCCGCCGGTTTCTTGTATTGAACCACGATGTCTCCTGCATCCGAGACACTCTTCAAGTACACCACCGACTCGAATTTCCGCCCCCCTGAGGAGGTCTTCGGAGGAGCCTTCCCCCTCGGTTTGTCGAGCCCCAGCGCATCGGGGGGCAGGATGACCATCATAGTCGCTACTGCCATCACAAGAGACGAATACATCCGTTTGCAACCGTGGGCCATGCGCACTTTCCTCATAAACGCGATCCTTGGAAACGAGGGTATTAGGAACCGACCCGATCCATCGGTCAAGATCTCTTCGGTCGGGGCATCGAGGGAGTGCATCATCCTCAACCAGCCTACGACACTTGCGCAATTCCGTTGCTGTTGCGAATCTTGCGACTATGATTAAAAAACTCGCGTTCCTCTCCCTCGTATCTCTTCTGACGGTGGCTTGCGGTAGCACCACGGTGTCCGCTCCTGTGAACCTCCGCAGTACACCATTTCCCAAGGTTCAAGGACGAGCCCTCAACGATAAGCAGGTCACCTTACCGGACGCGTACCTGGGCAAACCGACACTGCTCCTTATCGGATACGTACAGAAGGCGCAGTTCGACATCGATCGTTGGATCCTGGGAGCGCTACAAGCCGATGTCAAAGCTCAGATAGTCGAGGTTCCAACCATCGCCGGGATGGCACCGCGCATGGTGCAAAGCTTCATAGACAGTGGGATGCGCAGCGGTATCCCGGAATCGGACTGGGCGTCCGTGGTGACGGTGTACGAGGACGCTCCTACGATCATTAAGGCTCTCGGAAATGAGAAACCTAACGTGGCTCGTGCAGTATTGCTCGACAAGAACGGCACCATAGTCTGGACATCGAACTCTGGATACTCTGCTACACAGGTCCTGGAACTGAAAAAACTGGTAGATTCCTTACAGAACTGAGCGAGTTCACAGGCTTTTCGGCCCTATGCGTCACCCTTGATAGGTAGGGGCATAACAGTTGAGTACTGTGTTAGGTTTTGGTGACGAGGCCCCTATGGCTGCACGAATAGCTTCCGTGTTCTTCTCCGTACTCTCGCTCGTGGCAGCGGTAACTACATTCCATCATGCTTACGCGGCGAACCAGGGAAACTCTCAGTCCTTGTGGGTTACGATGCACACGACGACGATCGACAACTACTGCGCCCCCTGTATCGCATCGGAACGACTTCTGAAGGATTCAAGGGTCGAGTTTACCAAAGTTCTCGAGCCGCTGGGACCCTGGCCCTGGTTTCAACTCACTGACAATCAAGGAAATCAGAAACGGATTGAGGGGATGTTGACCCAGGAAGATATCGACGCCATCAAGCGCGGCGAATTTCCAGAGCGTGACTAACGACGCGTCCTACACTGCTATGTGTCCAACCTCGTAAGAGGCTGATCGTTCACTGCAACCTCTTCGAGCACGAAACGGTTGTACGCTCTAACTGTCGGACTTCCTACCTCTAGAGACAGGGCCTCCTTCCCGGTCTTTACGACCAGATCCCCCTTGGCACCACCGATGAGTCCTACAAAGGCGCTTCGCTCTCCCCCCGGCGGAAAGTCCACCCCTCCCGAGACCCCCTTCAATCCAAGGAGGGTAGTCGTATCGAGCCCGTCTTGAGGTGCCATAGCTCCCACTACCATCGTACCCCACGGAAGGCTGCGAACCCACGTCGACAGCTCGGTGGGATTGGAGGCGCGAACTGAAGTGAGGAGATCTCCAGACCTGGGATCTACAGCCACTGCACTGAACGGCTCTCCAGAATAGAGCGAGGACTCAGCGACCTTGATCACAGTTTCTCTACCGCTATCCATAGAAACGCTCACCGGAACGGGTACGTACACCTCCGACGTACCGATCCTATCTGTCTCGAGTGGTGGTGAAGCTATCGTGCGTATACCCAGCTCTACTATCGGAAGCGATCGAAGGTGTTGCGGGAGCTGAAAGCGCACACGCACAGGATCGCGACTGTCGAGGCGCTTGTCAGCGATGAACTCTCCGTTTGCGGAGAAAGCAACACGATAGAAGCGCGTTCCCTGCTCTAGCATACGCAGCTTGAACACCAGGTCTCCGTTGACATCCGACGGACGCACTACCATCTTGACCTGTTGTCCCTGAACAGAGGGAGCGAAGGCGGAAGAGTCACTTCCCTCGGCGGCAGAACCGCTCTCCGGAACGACGTCGGCACCTACGAAGGAGCGCAGGTAGCGAGACATGCTTTCTGCAACCACATTGTAGCCCCGATCCGAGAGGATCTTTCCGCGTCCGAATACCAGTGGATCCTTGGCACGCGAGAGATCCTCGGCGATCGGCACGAAGAGCGCAGACTCGGACGACGCGACCTGTTGCATAGCGTCCCGATATGCCGATTCCCCCTCTTCGACGGTCGGCTCGGACACGAGCACCACCTTGGCACCAGACTCACGCAACTCACGCACTAGCTCGCGCAGCTCCGTCCGATACTCCTCGACAGGAACTCGCGCTGTCGGCTCGCTACGAACAGGAGCAGAATCCTCGCGACCACGCAGAAAACGATACAAGGTGCTGGTCAGGACGCTCTCAGCGAACGGTATCTTCGTAACCTGTGTCGCCCGTTGTACCTGCTCTATCGCTTCGCGCTCCGTCAATCCATCAAGTCCATACGAGTTCACACCCACTTCACTATCGGGGGACCACCCGACCACTACGACGACATCCGGCTTGACCGGTATCAACTTCTCACGCGCGATTCTGCGTAAATCGTAGATTGAAGCTCCCTGTACCGAAGCGTCCTGGACCTGCACATCGGCCCCGTCCCCACGCAAACTCTCCTCGAGGCGGCCAGCTAGACTACGCGCCCCTGAAAAGGGAAACCCTGTCGACGCCGTTCCTCCCAGGACAAATGCTTTGAGCTTCGCAACCCCTTCCGGGGCCGCCACGTTGAGTTGCTCGATTGCGCTGTCTATGAGGCGCGACGGAACCAGGGACTCGATCTGGCGCAGGTCGTCTCTGACGACATCTTGCGGCAACTTGTCGAGGAATATCTCACTCGCAAGCACCAAGGACACCATCGCCCACAGAGAGAACATGAACGCAGCTTTGAAGATCCGCGCGAGTGCGAAGGACATACTGAGGAGCGACGCGCACAGAAGTACCACGCCCGCCCCCCCCTTCCATCCCGGTGCGTAGGAATTCATCAACTCGGGTCGGCTGACAAGAACGGCAACCACGAGCAGCGCACTCCCAAGAACAGCGAGGTACACCATCTTGAGCATGCCGAAGCTCTTGATCCCACCTCTCACGAGCGGTCGAGCGATGACCCACCCAAGAGCCAACGCAAGAAGCACAAGCCATCCTGCTCCGATCAGCATCTCCGGCTTGAGCCCCGTGAACTCCTCAGCCAAGGGCAGCTCCGCGAAAGGCAGACCGAGAGGAAGGGTGGATACGAGCAAAGTCGCCAGAAACGAGAGCTTTAGGAGCTTACTTACCAACCACGAACCGACAACCAGAGCTACCGGTAGCGCCAGGGTGTACCAGGGTAACGATTCCCACTCAATCATGCGTTGTCCTCTGTCTTTGTGTCCCCGAGCGAGCTCTTGATCGAGAGCATCTTCACCTCGCGCGCCTCCAGATTAGATGCAACGAACACCTTTCCGTTAGCAGCTCCCGGATAGGCAATCCCGATAATTTTCCTTCCGGCGCACAGCACAGAGACATCATCCGGTGCAACGGAGACCTCGTACCGTTCACAGCCCTTAAGCTGTTCGCCGTCCACCGTCTCTCCCGGTATCAGGATTCCCGAGTGAGAGCGCAGGAACGCCCGAACGCTCTCCCGTGTAAATCGCAGCATCAGAGAGCCATTCGAAGTCTGACCGATCCCGAGGTCGAGAAAGGTGTCGGGCCGCTCCCACGCCACCTCAAGGGTCGCACCCTCCGCGCGAAAACCGCTCTGGAGACTGCGCTTGAGGGTAAAAGGCTGTGCGAACATGTCACTCACGTCGAGACCATCGACGAACACCGGCTCCGAAGCTTGCCACCTCTCCGTAGAGAGCAACGGCCGACCGGAGACACCCGATAGGCGCTCCACTCGCGCTCGCACCGCAAGCTCCTGCGTCTCTCGTTCGGTGCGCGGCAGCATGAGCGAGGCACGCCCCTCTTCCCAACCGGCCTTGAGTCCGGCGGAGGCGACACGTTGACGTTGATCGAGCGCTCGACCACACACCACTGCAACCACGACACACCCTATCAAGGTGACAGCGAGGGCTAGGCGGTTGGTGGGCGAAGATCGTCGACTCGACCGAGGGCTGGAATAATAACGACGGTTCTTTTTCACAACGCGAGGTTACAAGGAAGAGTTAAGGTCAGGCAACACCTTTACGGAGCAACCCCCTCTACGCGGGACCGCGAGGGTGCCAGAGGGGATTCGGAGGGCGCCCGTGTCGGTCGCCGTACGCCGGCCCCCCGACCTGCGCCATCTTGCCGACCCCCGCATACCGCAAATCAAGTGGTTGTCGGGGTAATAACGCACGGCGACCGACATGGTCGCCGCTCCCACGCGACGCGTGTATTCATGCAGGTCCCAATCCTTGCGGACGGCGTGGACGCCGCCCCTCCTATCCACAACCTCCGCCGTCCGCATACTACGGCTGCACGGGTTGGGGAGCCGGAGGTGCTGCGGCTTCTGGCATAGGGGCCGCGGCTTGTGGTGCCGGACGTGGCACAGCTTTCCGTCGCCGACCTTCGAAAAAGCGCCATATTTCCGTCAGTGTGTCCTGTAGTAGTCCGCTGCTCGCGAAACCTAGCCCTACTGTGAGGCCCTACGTTGCTTCACAAAAGAAGCTGCCAGCTCGATACAATCCCTACAAAAAGAGGAGTAGTTAGAGAAGACCCGCCCAGGGCTGCATTCTCCGCACATGATACAGCTCGGCATCTCGGGGACTGCCAAGCCGATTGCGCAGCGGCTTGTCGAGCGACCTTTCCGGAGTAGCTACGAGAACAAGGGGAGAGTTTCGCACATATCCCAGCGCTACGATGCGGCGTACCACAAGACCGAATCATTGCGTTCGAGACCGCCCAACTGGTCCCCTCTACCTCGGAGCAAACTGGTCGAGCGCCGCAGGGGCTACGAAAGTTGCCCAAATCCACTATCGTTACCGCTGGCCCCAGGCTCGAATCATGTGCAACTCCTGGAGCGCATCACTTAGATCACCATCCACAGGCTGCGAGGGTATGATACCACGCGACGTCACGTTCAAGGGCACCGGCTTACGACACAGAGGATCGAAGCGCGGCTCGAAGAGCAAAACACTGGGATCTTTGAATTTACTCACACCGACAATACGATTAGTGACCTCCCGAGATGAGTAGAGAACCTCCGGTAACTTACTGATGAGATCTCTCTGAGAGAAGCAGCGATGATCGATCGCTCCTGGAGTTACCCCCTGGCCGATAGCCAAGAGGGGAATTCGAAAGGGAGCACTCCCGTCGTATCGCGCGAGCTCGGGCTTGCTAAACGGCCGGACCGTTCGCTGGTCTGATGTAATCAGCAGAACTCCCTCCTCGAAAAAGCCGACTCTCCTCAAATTATCGATGAATGAGTCAAGCTGCCGCAGGAGCTCCTCCACGGCTGTTCCTTGCGCCGTACTACCACCCCACAATTTGTGGCCCTCAGGGGGTTCGACGAGCATAAGAAAGGGGGTCCAGAGCTGTTGGACTCGCTCAAACGCGAAGCTGTACACCTCGGCATCACTGGGGACCTGGGCCGATAACAGGCGGTCCTCTTCGTGCGCGTGAAGCGGGGGAAATCTCGTCTCGGCAACTTGAAGTTTAGCGAGGTGGTTAGGCTTTACGGTAGCCATAGCTACGGGATAACCGGAGATGAAAATTGTATGCACACCTCGAGCACGAAGCTCCTGCATGACTGGCGACGGGCGCGTGCGAGCACTCAGAATATAGTACGGATTGTTTTCGTAGCCCGGGGCCGAAATCGCTGGCACTCCACTCAAAAGGGCGGCCATGCCGTAATTTGTGTTGGGTGCAGCAGCAAAAAAATTGGTGTACAGAGTTCCCTGCGAAGCGAGAGTATCAAAGAGAGGTGCATAGTCAGAGATCTCAGAGGTCAACTTCGAATGAAAGGCGGAAAACGATTCAATCAGTACGATGATCGTCTTCCTTGGATAATACGCCGCCGTAATCCGAGCACCTTCTTCAACGTTACGAACAGCAGCATCGACGACCTGCGGTGAATATGTTCCACCCTGCGGTGCTGCTTCCAATGGAGACATGAGCCACACTAGATGACGCACAGAGAAGCTGTAGCGATCAACTATCTCGGGGGACTCTACTGGGCGCGCTGCCGTACCCGCAACGGACAGCCCCGCTACCACCAACGATAAACCTCCTGCAAGCAAACCTCGAATCCGAGGAATGAGCCGATAGAGAATCAGCGTTGCCAAGCCAGCACACAGGGTAGTCTCCAGCGTATCCCACGGAACGAGATCGAGGGCAGCCTTAGAAAATTCGAGCGCAAACCCTACTCCCGAAATCGTGAATCTCTGGTTGGTTGTAAGGAGAGTGATAACGTCGCATACATAAAGAGTAGACAACGGTACAAGGACAAGTGGCGAGAGAACCGCGACCCTCCCAGTAAAGCGAGCGAGGCACACCAATCCGATTAAAGCTGCAACATACACGTCCTTGTCGAGAGCTATGAGGGGTAGGACGTCGAATCGTGACGCGTGTGGCCCGTCGCGCAACACCGAAAACTTGTGCCATAAGGCCACAACTATCAAACTAAGACTGGCGAAGGTGCTGGCCGGGACCCAAACACCTTGCGGCCACTTCCGCTGCGTCATACTTCCCCACTCTGATGCTACGGACAGCATAGCCAGACTCCATACATCCCGCGACTGATAAATATGCAGCTCGGTCTAGCACGCCTCGGATCTCTCGCTCTTGGTAGCACCGAGTACTCGCTTACAGTATTCACCGTGCGGGCATCTCTTCTGATTCCTCATCCTCACAACGCCTCTCGTTCCAGCCTTTTTGAGTTGATCTTCGACCGCCACACCGGGTTACCTTGGGGCAACCGAGCTCTTCGACAGAGGGAGAAGCTAACGGTCAGTGAGGAGAGTCGTATGAGATTGGCAGATCAAGGTCGGAATCGTGAATCGATCAGGCGAGGCAGCATAGCTTTGGTTGCGATGCTCGTTGTGGGCTGGGCTTTGTCGACACCCGTAGCGGCACAGTCACTCGAACAGCTCGTACCGGACTTCACCCCTGAGGAATCGGATATACTCAAAAGGGGCTTTGGCCGTTACACCAGCTTTGTGACGGTATTCACGAGTCGTAATGGGGCTTCGTCCGGAAATTTTTCTGCGGGCGCGGGCGATGCGGATTTCTCGGTGAACAGTATCCCTCTCTCGTACTCGTTCGGTGAAGATACCGACGAACTTCGATTCAAGGTACGCGGGGCCTTCGGACAATACAACTCCAGTGAATCGATATCGCTCTTCTCGGAAGGCTACACGGAGATCGAACCCTATTTACCGTCAGAGTACCAAGAGCTTCCGAACGAAGATGACTTCAGAAGAGATTCCGTATTGTCGCTCACGATGGGTGGTGGATTCGAGTACAGACCGACGAAGAATCTCTTGATTGAGCCGGCGTTCGATCTGGTTTGGACGCACATAAAGCGGCGCTTCAATTACGGCAACTTTATGAGCTCACTCTTCGGATCCCGATATGACCGGGATCTCTTTAATACCTCGCTCGAAGCGATCACATATGCTCCGAGTATTCATGCCAAGTACGAGGTTGGGCTTGGAGAAGGCTATGCATTGATCCCCGAAGTCACTTACACTCATCTCTGGAGCTATGATCTGTGGAGCAAATCGAAGTTCGCTGATTTCTCGATCGACTCCGGGGTTTTACAAAGCAAAGTGGCATTGTCGGTGCCCCTATCGACTGAAACGTTTTCTCGGGATATCGACCTACGCCCCTATGTCGTCCGCACCGATCTCTACCGAGCCGTCAAGGAGTCGTTCGGCGAAAGCGTGCTTTGGGACTTCGGCGTCGATATCGCCGTAGAGGTCAAAGACTCCTGGATCTCGGAACTCCGATTCGGTGGGGCCTACATCTATTCAGGCTCACTAGAGGGGTACCGGGTCAACGTGGGTGCTGAGTTCTAGGGAAGCGAGGCTAAACAACGCATTCGCGTTGTTTAGCGAGGGGCGGTGCTCATTTCCCTAGCGCAACCCCTTGATCATGACCTCCATCTGCGTGACGTATTTCTCGAACTCCTTCCGCCCCTTGGCGGTACAGCAATAGGTTGTTCGCGGCTTACGCTCGACGAACTCCTTCTGCACCTGAATAAACTCGCCGTCTTCGAGCTTTCGAAGATGCCCCGCCAAGTTGCCACGAGTCAGCTCGAGCGTCGAAAGAAGCTCGGTGAACTCGATAGGCTCCTTGGCGGCGCTGAGCGCCGCCATGATCGCTAGGCGAACTCGATCCACGAGGAGAGGATCGATGTTCAAGAGATCCTGAGCTTTGAAGACTCCCTTACTCATGACTAGCGGCTCCCGAGTCAGCAACGGTTTTGCGTCTCTTGATCAATGCGGCGAATGAGGTGGCTGTGACGATGACAAAGGCGCTCGTGGCGATCGTCAGCGCGTTCTGCCCACTCCACAGGGAGAACAGGCCCAGCCCTACGGCCAAGGTACCCAGTACCAGCGATGAACCGAGGGAGAGCACGAAGAACCGGCCTTGAAAGAGGTAGTCCGCCGTGAAAAGCAGCAGAAGTGGAGCAACCCATTCGGGATGCTGCGCCATGATGGAGATCGCCAGGCCGCTGAACTTGATAGCAAGGTCGGACAGAAACGACATCGCCGATAGCGTGCGGAAGTTTCTGGCTACATATTCCGATAGCTGTTCCCCGTCTTTACGGGCACCCACCCACAGAATTGCGTACAGTCCTACGGACATCGTTGCCAGGAATATGCCGAGCGCTCCCACCACCGCAGTGCTCAAAGCTGGGCTTCCGGCAGCGAGGGTCAGGAGTCGAGTCAGTGTAAGGTGTCCACCTTCAAAGGGAGAGAGTCCAAGCTCCTGAATGAGAAAAGCCCCGGAGAACACCAGTGCACAAGCGTGAATGAATAGAGCGATGTCGAGCGATCCAGACGCTCGCAATCTGAATCGTTCGTGCGTAGCAACCTGGCCCATAATTCGCCGTATTGCGGATATGTCGTTGAGAGCTTCGTTGATGCGTTCATTCTGCATAAAACCTCCCTATAAATAGGTTTATACTATAAACTAGTATGTCATAGTTGCAGAGCTAGTCAAATGAGTTGCTGCACTTCGAGTGTTCTTGCCATCACGCAGGGTACCTATCCAAAGCAGCAACAGATCTTGGGACCTGGCATGTCGTGCGGACAGGTGCCTCGCCTGTCCTGATCTTATCTAAGTAGCTCGTTTCAGATGTGCGCTGTACCAGAGCAGCACCAGCAGTCCAGCAGCCTGCAGCGATGAACTCCCCTAGTGGGGCATTCCATGGTATTGAAACCAGGAAGTTGGGACAGTAGCTAGTTAGGACTCGATATGTACTCCTATCCTCAGGGTAATAGCGCAAATTTGTCGAGAGACGCGGTAGGCCAGATAATCGACCTCTGTAGCGCGGGACTCTCTCCGGATGCCATCGGCGTGCTCAAGAGAAACCGGTGCTCCCGCTCCAACGGGTCTGCTTTCTTGGCAGATGCAGCTCATGTCGCACTCGAGCACAGTAACTATGAGTGCGCATTCGATGCCTACACCGCCGCGTGTAGATGCGCCGCAAGCTCGGGAAAGTATGAATCGGTCTCCATACTCGAAAAGCTTTGCGACGTTGCCCACGTTATGGGCCTTTTGAGCGATTCGGGTTTATCCGAGGTTCGACAAGCCCGGCGCCAGGATATCGATGAAGCGATCATCGACATATGTGTTCGTGGCGAGCACCCGCGAATTCTACCCCTCATGTCGAAACTTCTCATAGCTCTCGGTGAGGTGGGCGCACCCGAGAAGACGACCAAATGGCTCAGCGATTGGCTAGCGAATCCGGATCTGGAATTTGAGAATCTATGGGGTCCCCACAAGAACAACATGATCACCGCTTTTGTGATGACGATCGCCGCGCACGAGCTACTCGCGGACGAAACACGCATTCCTGGTCAAGGAGTAGCGTGGCGCTCCCGTGGGTATTACGAGACAGCTCGTGCTGCCCTTCATGCGGCCAAGGCCTTTCCAGAACTGCAATCGTATCTCTCACTCCGAATCGCGCGATTGCACGGAGAGCGAAAGGATGGACACGAAGTAAAGATGAACTTTCTGCGGGCCACCACTGAACTGGAGCAACTGGCACCTGAAGACCGCCCGCTCGCCTCGGTGGTGATGCTTGTCAAATGTATCGCCGACCACGCTGTTTTTTTCCCCGAGCTCATGTCGCTGCATGGTGACGTCGTCGATAGGTTTGGCCTACCGATACACCATCACATCAGCGCCCTAGCCTTTTGGACTGCCCCACCGACTCTGCAAGAGCAGCTCGAACGAGAAACTACTGAGGAAGGCCAAGAGAGCATCGTCGCCCAAGCAAGAGCTATGATTCGACGAGCGGAATTCCTGGCCGCCGGAGTGGATCAGGTCCCGATCCAAGATAGTGTTCAACTACTCATCTCCAAAGCGAGTATTGCGGCGCTGTTCGACCAAGACTATTACAGCGCCTTTAGCGAGGCCTACAAGGCGTTTAGAATTGCCGCCCGTAATCCGGGCGCAACGCCTGGCGTCATGAACATTCTAGAGCGATTCGCTTGGACGCAGCAGGTCGGTCCATCCGCCGACGAACTACGCGATATGTTCGATGAACTACTTCAGGTCGAACCAAAGCTTCCTCCTCCTCATGGCGCAACGGCTGCTGAGTTCAAATGCCTACTGGTAGTCGGTCTGGTAAATGCGTTGGAATGGACCGAGGCTACCTTGGAAGAGCAGCGCAAGACCCTGCTCCCAGCGATGAAGCAATTCATGGAGTTCCTCTTTGACACGGAGAGAGAGGACTACAATATCGAATCTCCTGCGCTCGCTGCTATTTTGCGCAGCGGACACAGGGTCTGGCTGAGCTTACCGGTCGGAGCGGATCGCAACAACTGCGCCAAGGTGCTTACAACTCTCTACCAAAGAAAATCACCTCTTCCCCCTGAAGACGAACTGGAATGGTTACGAGATGCCCGCGACGTGGAGCAGATCGCTAGACTCCTCTATATCTCGCAGGGGAAGACAAGGGAGGCCGCAACAGCACAAGCACTGGAGAGTGCCCTCACAGCGCGGATAGACAAATGGACAACTGATGCTGACTAAGATCATGTACGTCCGGCTAGACATTCAGCCGCTTACAGAACTGAGCAACGCCGTCTAAGTCCTTCACTAGGGTCTCCACCTTCGTGGTTCCGAGGATCCCTAGTACATGAAAGCCTCGCTCGGTCCGTTCGACGTAGGCGCAGGCATATCCCCGCGCCAGACAATCGAGGTACCACGAGTTACGAAGCGCTGTGCGACTGGACTTTGTCACCAAAAGATACCCTCTCGAACGCGCGACCTCGAGCCTTTCAAGTTCATCCTGCCTCAGCCGGTGCCGAATCTGACGACTGCCGACCCGACCTGACGACGGACGCCCACGGATGAGGCGCTCTACATCATCCTTTGAGACTCTTTGCCGCTTACTCATGACGATCTCCTGGAGACGAAAAAAGCTCGAATTGAGTGTCTTCCTTGGTCTTCGCGGAGCGCCTTGATGCTGCCTGTCGCTGGCCACGCTTGGCACGACTACCATGCTTCTGTAACGTATCCTGGGCTGCACGCCGCGTTTCCACACGCTTGCGAAACGAAGTGAGAACCTCACGAGCTGCACGCACTGCGACTCGGTGATCGACGATTCTGAGTGGATACGAACCTCCAGGCTCGAACAGACACTCGCGCTGCTCAAGTGGGCTGAGCCTCCAAGGCTCATGAACGACTCTCCCCGGAATCCGACTCAGTTCGGGCACCCAGCGTCTCACAAAGTCTCCACTCGGGTCGTGGTCGTATCCCTGCTTGACCGGATCATACATCCGGATCGCGTTGATTCCGGTGGTGCCGGACTGCATCTGAATTTGAGGATAGTGAATCCCTGGTTCGTAATCGAGGAACTGCTGCGCAAGGAAGTCCGCAAAGAGTCGCCAGTCAAGAAAAAGGTCATACGCAGCAAAGCTCACTAACATCGCTCGCATACGAAAGTTGAGCCAACCAGTTGCCCGCAGGTAGCGCATACAGGCGTCAACGAAGGGATATCCAGTTAGCCCTTCACACCACACGCGTAGGTATTCTTCGTTACCTGTTCTCTCTCGCATCGCGTCTAAAGATCGGATGAAACAGTGATGCTCTATCTCTGGCTCGCTCTCGAGCTTTTGGATGAAATGGCAGTGCCAATGAAGACGGGCATCGAAGGCTCGCAGCGAGCGGAGCCACCTACCTCGCTCGTGCGGGGCAAGCGCTCGCACCTGCGCCTGTCTACGTCGTGTTTCGGCGACGACTGTCCGCATGGATAGGTTGCCCCACGCCAGATAAGGGCTCAATCGCGAGCCGTGCTGTACCGCTGACACCGGGCTAGATATCCCTCCCGAATATCCCTCGCCTCGAACGTAGAGGAACGACCGCAGACACTGCTGCGCTGCGCGCTCTCCAGGCAACTGATGCAGCGATGATGGCGTAAAGTCAGCGGGAGCAGACGGTATGATACCTGGCTCGATACCTACGGGAGACAGCCTCTCAGGACGACCCCTACTCGGCTCGGCCATGAAGGACTCCCACCGTTCGCTCCAGCTGTCTCTCGTAGCCAAACGTCGAATGACACCGAACTGCCTACACTCGTTCCAGGTAATACCGTGCTCGCGACACCACTTCAGCACCGCGCGGTCCCTGCTGTAGGTCACTCCGTTCCCGGTCTCCTCGTGAGACCACAGAACGAACGTTCCGACACGCGCGCGGATATCTTCGAGCACACTGCATACCCCTCCCACGCGAACGACCAAGGGTTGGCCCAGAGCCGCCAGCTCCTCACGCAACTCGTGTAACGATTCTGTTACCCACCACCTGTGTCGAGCACTCATATCTGCCGACTGCCAGACCTCAGGCTCGAACACATACAGGGGTACTACGGGTCCCGCAGCCGCCGCGCGCACCAACGCCTCATGGTCTGCCACTCGAAGATCCCGTTTGAACCAAACCACCTGCACTATGCTGCTGTGCTGCTTAGTCTCTACCATGCGAACCTGTGAGCCCTATCGCTGCGACTACCTAGGTCTCACGATACACCGTGTGCCGTTCAACTTTCACGATCGAAGGAAGATTGGTGTGATATGGTCAGCGCCACCATATCAGAGAGGCGAGACAAGGCGGACGATTGCGCCTCCAGGTTGAGCGCAAAGACATCCTGGGCCTCTCCCTCAAACTCGAGACTAGCTCCCGTTTTCTCGAAACCCAGACGCTCGTAAAAACGGTGGACGCGTCCGTTGTTGTGCCGCAAGGTAAAAGCGAGGAGCACGGGTGCCAGGTCGTTCGATCGAATTATATCCTGCGCGGTCAAAAGGATGTGTCGAATGATGAAGGGCATGACATGCGGAGACCGTGCGCTTCTGGGCTCGACCGCCAAGTACCCTCCCCATACGAGATCCTCGAGCATCAACTGCTTGTCTTTCAAGAATGCAACACCGGGGGGCGGATCTACTCGCAGGGCCTCGAGGACGCTGAGTGTAGGCCCTGTTCCTTCGAGGACTCTGTAGAGTCCACCTCCTCCGACCACGCTACCTTCCTCGATTAAACCGGTGGTGTAAACGAAATAGTCCAATAGCTCGCTGTCTTCCAAACGCCTGTCCCCTGAAAGAAGAGCATCATATGCCTGTTTGAGTACAACGGCGGCAGTGGGCTCCCGCGGGAACAACGATTTCACAAGCTGAAGGCTTCCCTGCAAAAGCACGCTGTTGATGTGTAGCGACACTCGGTGCGCCGTCAGACCGTTGAATATGTTGAGAGTCTGAGTTTGAGCAGAGCTGGACCTCATCCGCGTTATCATATCAGACCAAATCGCTAGAGTCAGGATCGAAGTGACTTTACGGGCGGATAAAAACTCGGGTAACCTTTCCGCTGTTAGCGAGGTTACGTGAAGCTATCAGATAAGGAACTCGATATCATCGCATGCATGGCGTTCGATGCTTCCCAGAGTGTGGCCGAGGTCAGCACACATACCGGCATCAAGGACCACGTAGTCCGGCATACGCTGAAAAAGCTACTCGACGAAGAGACCATTCGACTTCGTCCGTACGTCAATCCGTATGCCCTGGGATTGACGGAATTTCATGCAGAGGTCGTACTAGACACGCCCGGTGAAGCAGCTCTCTCCGCGCTCACCAAAGCGTTTGTCGACGCTCCGACGTCTACCTTTGTGAGTGAGGTTACCGGGGACTTCCATCTGTCTGTGATGTTTCTTCTACGATCATTCGCGGGCATCCCCCGATTTTTCGACGAGATCTGCCAAAAAGTTCCCGATGTCAGATTCAGAAAGTCGGTATCTGCTGTAATTCAGGTCACGCTCTCTCACCCAAACCGAGGCTCGAACCCTGGGCAAAACAGCTCAGTGAGCTATCGAGCAGGTGGGGAGCAGCAAAGGTACGACGAGCTCGACCAAAGGATCCTCATCTTGCTCGGATCTGGGGAGATTGTATCACGTCGAGAACTGAGCAAGCGTCTTGGAGCACCGCAAAGTACGATCGACTATCGCATCCAGACACTGCAACAACGCGGGATCCTTCTTGCCATCGGCTACACTGTACCCACGTATCACGATGGTCTCTCCGAATATACGCTTCGCATCATAGCCTCTAGACCTTGCACTCAACTACAGGCGCTAGTGACAGAATTATCGTTGAAGCACCCGGCCGTTCGCTCGGTACTTCATGTATCCGGCGTATACGACTACATACTAGGCGTTCGCCTTTCGCATCCGGGATTGATTTCTGCCTTCACACAGGAGTTGTGGCTACATCTAGACTCGTATGTCTCGAGAATCGACGTCATCTCTGAACTACGCACTCACAAAGCTTATGTCAATCCAGAGGATATAGACCTGATAAGCAAACTCGAGATGTAAAACAGCGAGCACCGTGAAACAGATCACACGGACTGCAGCAGCTCCGGCAACACCTTAACGAAACGGGAACGGGGCATGACCTCCCCGAGACCAAGAGAACTCGCTTGGCCCTCTAGGTCAGAATGCACATGGGAAAAGAAGCTCACACAACGCCAGCCGTTTCCTGCTAGCCCTTGAACGCGCGAGGCGAGGGCTTCGAGGGGCAGGACAGGCTTTTCGAGATCCACCATCAACAGACCAGGCTCGACGCACTGAGTCAGAGCTTCATCGAGCGCCTTGTCGCTCTTTATGGTCTTGAGCTCTCGCTCACTCGCGAGCGCTACCTCCTTCACCTTGGTGATGAAGAAGAGATCTTTAGTGAGCAGAAAAATGGGTGATGCCATGACAACCTCAGAGAGATGCCCTACTCGATTCCGAAACTCTGAGCCTTTGCGATCAGGTTCGATCGCGAGATACCGAGCTGGCGGGCCGCTTCGCTCTTGTTGCCCTCGCACCGTTTGAGAGCAGCGAGTATCAGCTCCCGCTCGACAGAGTCCAAGACATCCTTTAGTTTCGCTTCTCCTTCGGGCGTAGAGACCGGTGACACGACCTTCGCTTGACCAGCAGTCGAACCCGCCACGGCCGGCGAGAGGCAGGAGAGGTCTATTAGCTCCTCCTTTCCACTCATCACGTGAGCTCTTTGAAGTTCGTTTTCAAGCTGCCTAATGTTACCCGGCCACGGGTACGATTCCAGCGCTATCATCGCATCAGCCGAAACCCCCTTTTTGCGGGCTCCAGCTTTCGTAGCCATCTTACCGAGGAAGAAATCAACCAGGAGCGGCACATCTCCGGCACGCTCTCGGAGCGGCGGGAGCCTTAAGTTCACTACGTTGAGGCGGTAGTAGAGGTCCTCTCGAAAGGTTCCCTTCGCTACCATCTCTTCAAGATTGCGGTTAGTGGCTGCGATGATCCGTACATCGACACGCTTCTGCTTCGTACCACCGACCGGCATGAAGCTTCCGTCCTGCAGCACGCGTAGAAGCTTCACCTGAAGTGCGGGGCTCATCTCTCCGAGTTCGTCGAGAAAGAAGGTCCCGCCGTCTGCGACCTCAAAGAGCCCCTGCTTGTCGCGAGATGCACCCGTGAAAGCCCCTTTTACGTGGCCAAAGAGTTCTGACTCCAGGAGGTTTTCGTTGAATGCCGAACAGTTCTGCACCACGAACGGTTTGTCGCGACGTGGGCCGTGCGCATGAAGCGCCGTTGCCACTACCTCTTTTCCGGTCCCCGATTCGCCTGTTATGAGCACCGGCACATCGGTCTCGACCACCTTGCTCATGATCCGATAGAGCTCGGCCATCGACTGACTGCGACCGATAATCGTGTCGAAGGCGAAATGCTCCTGCACGCGAGCTTGCAGCTCCCGATTGGCGATCCGCGCTGCACGCAGCTCGCCATACAATTTGCGAACTCGAAGCGCGGCATACAGACGCGCCAACAGCTCCTCGGAGTTGTACGGTTTGCAGATGTAGTCGTCAGCGCCCTGATCGAGCCCGTAGATGATGTCTTTCAACTCATCCCGGCCAGTCAGGAGCACGATCGGAGTGTATCTCAGTTCAGGATTCGCCTTGAGGGTCTTGGTAACCTCGTAGCCGTTCGGGCCCGGCATCATCACATCGAGCAGAATGACGTCGGGAAGCTCAGCGGTAGCCTTCGCTATCGTCTCGTCTCCAGACGAAGCAGTGACCACCTGGTATCCACGAGAGAGAAGGAGCTGCTCGAGTGCGAACAGACCTTCCGGGTTGTCATCAACCGCAAGAACCTTTATCGCTGGACCATCCGACGCCATCGGCACACGCATTACGAGCGACTACTATCCCTTCATCATGTCGAGGAAGTCCTTGTTGCTCTTGGTGCCGTCCATCTTGCTCATGAGCCACTCCATCGCCTCAACGGTGTTGAGCGGATTGAGCACCTTTCGGAGCAACCACACCTTCTGCAGCACGTCGTTCTCGATCAGGAGATCCTCTTTACGAGTACCGGAAGCTTTGAGATCAAGCGCTGGGTAGATACGACGCTCGCTCAACTTGCGATCGAGCACGATCTCACTGTTACCAGTTCCTTTGAACTCCTCGAAGATAACCTCGTCCATACGGCTACCGGTCTCGATCAGAGCGGTTCCGATGATCGTCAAGCTACCACCCTCTTCTACGTTACGAGCTGCTCCGAAGAAGCGCTTAGGCTTGTGAAGTGCGTTTGAGTCGACACCTCCCGAGAGGATCTTTCCGCTCGGAGGAACGACGGTGTTGTAGGCACGAGCGAGTCGAGTGATCGAGTCGAGCAGGATCACAACGTCGCGTTTGTGCTCGACGAGGCGCTTAGCCTTCTCGATCACCATCTCTGCGACCTGTACGTGGCGTTGCGCGGGCTCGTCGAAGGTGGAGCTGATAACCTCACCCTTTACGGAGCGAGCCATATCGGTTACCTCCTCAGGACGCTCGTCGATCAGCAGAACGATCAGCACCACCTCTTTGTGGTTCTCGGTGATGGCGTTTGCGATGTTCTGCAGAAGGATCGTCTTACCGGTACGAGGAGGCGCAACGATCAGCGCGCGCTGTCCCTTACCCACCGGGCAGAAGAGATCCATGATGCGCGTGGACAACCCACCCTTCTTGCTCTCGAGCTTGAGTCGCTCATTCGGGTAGAGAGGGGTAAGGTTGTCGAAGTGGATCTTGGTCTTGAGTACGTCGACCGTGTCGTGGTTGACGGAGTTGACTTTGAGCAGCGCGAAATAACGCTCCCCTTCCTTCTCGCGCGGGGGGCGAATCTGCCCCTCAATGATGTCTCCGGTCTTGAGACCGAAACGTCGGATCTGCGCAGGCGAGACGTACACGTCGTCCGGCCCTGGAAGGTAGTTGTAGTCAGGGGCTCGGAGGAATCCGAACCCATCAGGGAGGAGCTCGAGCACTCCCTCGGCGTAGATACCGCCATTCGACTCTGACTGAGCGTTCAGGATGCTGAAGATCAGCTCCTGCCTACGCATCGTGTTGGCCGCTTCGATATCGAACTCGGCAGCCAGCTTCATCAGTTCATCGTTCTTGAGTCGCTTCAGTTCATTGAGGTTCATGCGATTACACTCACCGTCTCAAAGTTATATGTCGTTAAATCATGTACACTCCCCCACCGTTGATTGCCCTCGCTTTTCACAGAGCACACCGAGTTGTGGGGGTTTTTTACTTCATCGCCGCTACGAGCGACTTCATGGGATTCCTCTCTACGCACGCTGCGTCGCAACCCGGAAACTTTTCGTCGTAAAAACAATCGAGAAACGGAGCATCTTTGATTGATTGCCGAAAGGCTCAAACCGAAAAGACAACTTAACGAAAAGTCTTACCGAGCGAGACGTGTAACCGGGCTCATTCAGCCACCGGCTCTACGTTGCTACAGACGAGACGTCGCACCGAATTTTTTGATTGATGCGAACTACGTGGAGAAGCTCGAAAGAAACTTACAGCTTCTTTACCCCCCTGTCCTAACAAGGGTTCACAAATCAGTCAAGCCCCCATCCTACGTTGCTCTATCGTCTTGGCCGAAACCTCGCGAATATACGAGGGTTCCAAGGACGCAATATCAGCCACCGAGAAGCCGCCTTGCGGTGCCCCTACCCCGAGCAAACCGAGCGCCACCTGAGGAACAGGGTGTATCTCGACCCCCGGGACCTGCAGGCCCCGCTGTGGCGATATATGCACCCCTCCCTGCCCAGCCTGCTCCAGCAGCTCTGCATGTCCGAGAAGCTTAGGCTCCGAGACGACCGAGACGACCCCACCGACCAGCTCGTACACCCCACAAAAGACCTCTGAGCGCCTGGCATCCGCAACAACCGTCACCCGACCGTCGACCGGGCCGAAGCGCCCTCGTGCCGCCGCGGCTCCCATGAACGAACACACCCCTACACATGCAATCCGTAAGGACCATGCAAGCCCCTTAGCGAAACTCATTCCGATACGGAGCCCCGTGAAGGACCCAGGACCGATCCCGACACGCACGTGACCGAGCTCACCGAGCGATAGGGCTGCCTCGCTACACGCCACTCGAACCAGGCTCGGGAGCTGCTCAAAGTGATCGCCCTCCCCGGCCGAGTGTCGCAATACGCACGCCCCGTTTTGCCCCTGCAAGGCAACACTGCAGAACGAACCGCTAGTATCGATGGCGAGAAAGGGTTTCTCCATGAGCGTTACACTGCGCGCTCCACACCACTACGGAAAGAAGATCCGTCTCAGATCGTTTCCGAACGCAAACACCATCAGGAGCAAGAGAAAGGCCATGCCGATCTGCGTTGCGACCATCTGGGTCTTCATCCCGATCGGCGAGCCTTTGATCTTCTCTATCGTGAACAGCAGGAGATGCCCTCCGTCCAGCACAGGGATAGGCAGCAGGTTCATGACACCCAAAGCAATATTGATCAGGATCGTTATCATGATCAGATGCATCCAGCCCTTCTGCGCGCTGCTTGCAGTTTGTTTGATGATCTCAAGAGGACCGCCTACCGTATCCTTAGGTGAGAGCGCACCACGGAACAACGCACCAAACATGTGCAGCGTCTGCTTGACGACCCC